>CBFIAD010000074.1:0-10048 GCA_965660495.1 Puniceispirillaceae bacterium (SeqCode) | reverse complement strand
CTGATGTTTATGCTTAATTGTGCAAAAACACCTGTTCATATGGATAATATTGTGCGTACCGATTACAGCCAGCGTACCAGCATCAAGGCCTTTGATTTGGGCGCCAGAACCGTGTTGATTTTGGGCTATGGCCGGATTGGCACAAAGGTGGCAGCTTTATGCAAGGCTTTTGGTATGCGCGTGCTAATAGCAGATGAAAAATTTGGCGATGCGATAAAGGAACAGGATGGTTTTCCCATTATTCATGATTTGAATGAAGGGCTGGCACAGGTCGATTTTCTGACTGTTCATGTGCCACTAACTGATAAAACCCATCATATAATTGATAAAAAGCGGCTGATGAAAATGCCAAAAGGCTCTTATGTGATTAATTGCGCGCGCGGCGGCATCATTGATGAAGAGGCGGTACGCGATCTGACAAAATCCGGGCATCTGGCCGGGGCTGGTTTTGATGTTTATTCAGTTGAACCAATTGTAAAAACCAATCCCTTGCTAGAGGCAGAACATTGCTGGCTTAGCCCGCACACCGCTGCCTTTACCGCAGAATCACTGAAACGAATGTCGGTGCAATCGGCGCAAAATATCATTGACCAATTTAATGGCGGCGTGCCAGCGCGCAATATCTATGCGCTAGAGGTTTATTCGCCTGATCATGCCTGAGTAAAAAAAGAGCGTAAAAAAGGAGCGGAATATCGCTCCTTTTTTTATGTCTTTCCTACTGTCAGGCAAAATTTATTGCCAGTTAAAATCCGGCTTAAGATAGGGCGAGTTTTCCGGAACAAGGTTTTTTGGAATATCCAAAATCATTTTGCTCAGCAATATAAAGCTTAACGTCTTGCCATGCCGGTCGAGCGAGCGCGAGGCATTTACCCCGCCATCCAGCGCATCCTGAATAACAAAATTAAAAGCCTGCAAATTAGGCAAGTCATAGCGTTTCACCGCCCCTGCCCCCAGATGGGCAAACAGGGCTTCCACTTTTTTCTCGCTCACCTCGGCGGCGATAAAATCATAGGCCTCTGGCAGATAGGCGATAAGCGATATATTGCTTACATTTCCCTTATCGCCTGCACGGCCATGGGCAATCGCATGAAGTGGCAGACGCATAGTTTCTGAATTAGTCATGGGAAATTACCTCCGCCTGGATATGGGGGGCGATAAGCTCTCTGTCGAGCAGGATAGAAGCTGATGCCATCTGCTCGGTCACAGAGGCACGATAGCCGCCGCCCCCTGCCGGCCCTGAACAATAAAGATGCCCCAGCTCGTCACATAATAGCTGGGCGGTCTGTCTGTCCCCGGAGACAAGTGCAAGCCGCACCCGGTAATCGCTATCAAAAGGCAGGTTTTTGCCTCCAATACGCTCTGCCTTGCCGCCATCCAAAACCGAATAGGCGCCCAGAATATCCATCCTGATATCGCCATTATAGCCTTTTGCGCGCATCCGTTGTAAAACAACCTCCCCAGCCAGCCTGGCACGTTTAAAGGCGTTTAATCCAGCATAGGTCATCTCTGCCTCGGCCATATATCCGCCATCGATACATACCGTTACTTTCAGCTTGTCCGGGCGCTTATGCCCCTTAATGCCGCTCACCGCTATTCTATCGGGTCCATCCTCGCTTAACTTCATCGCGCTGACATCTGCGCTGACATCCGGTACCAGATAGCAAGACGGGTCATGCATTTCATATAATAGCTGTTCGGTGACAGTGGCTTTGGTCACACATCCGCCTGTACCTTCTGCCTTTGTGATCACAAAATGGCCATCTGATTGAACCTCTGCCAGCGGAAAGCCTACCTCTGCCAGATCAGGCACATCCTTAAAATCGGGATCCGCAAAATATGCGCCTGTCACCTGTGCCCCACATTCCAGCAAATGCCCGCAAATCGTCCCGGTGGCCAGCTTGTCCAGCTCGTTTTCTGTCCATCCAAATTCATGGATAAGCGGGCCTAGTACCAGCGCGCTGTCTGTGGTGCGCCCAACCAGCACGATATCTGCCCCTGTTTTCAAAACTTCTGCAACCGCATCCCCGCCCAGATAGGCATTGGCTGCGCTTAATGTCCGGCCAGCAAGAGATGTGCCTTCCATCGTCTCGGCTTCCATGATGGCTTGCCTGTCCAGATAGGGCGTCACATCATCGCCTTTCAATATGGCTATTTTCAACGGGGCAAGCCCCATCTCTTTGGTCAGCTTGTGAATATGCCTGGCAGCAGCCGCCGGGTTTGCCGCGCCCATATTGGAAATAATCTTGATTTGATGCTTTTGAACATCGGCCAGTATCGGGCGCAAATAATTTTCCAGATAGGGTGAATAGCCAGAGCCCGGATCTTTTTCCTTGGCGATTTGTGCTATGGCAATGGTGCGCTCGGCCAGCACCTCAAACATTAAATAACGCGGGCCCGAACAGCTTGCCAACTGGGCGACCAGCGGGACAGCGGCATCAAAACGATCTCCTGAAAAACCTGCACCATTGGCGATGTAAACTGTTTTATCCATTATCTTGCTCTGGGCTATCTGTGGTTAGAAATTTAACTTTATGAAGGGCGTGAAAACCAGTCCGGCATCCAGTCCATATTTATCAAAGTTTAGCGCTGCCATCTTGTCAAGCGACTTGCCCTATTCTTATAAAAGCGTAAACTAAATTTCGGGGGATATATGCGCGTTACATCAGGCCATGTATCTGACATATCTTAACTCTATTTTCTCAATAGAAATTTTTGGTTACGCGCGTGCCTAAAGAATTGCAAACACATAAAGCAACAGGATTTTTTATGATCCTGCTTATGCTGATGACCTTGCTGTCGCGGGCAACCGATTTAGGCTATTTTGAGATTGCCTCGGATGCCAGCGCGGCCATGCTCTATTTTTTATGCTGGCGGCTGATTAAATGGCGTGAAGTCTATTTGCTGAGCGTCTGTGCCGGCCTGAGCGCACTGGCATATTTTGTTTTTGATATGCCTTTTGCGGTTTATGAAGCTGCCTTTGCCCAAGCCAGCTTTTTAATGGCCTTTTTGCTGTTGCTGGCCTTATTGCATGAAACGGCCATGACCTCGCCCACCATTAGTGAATGTGGACATTACCTGACCAAGCAGCCGCCCAAGCAGCGTTATCTGGCGATTTTCAGCGGCACAAATTTAATGTCTGTTCTGTTTAATCTGGGCATTGTGTCCTTATTAACCCCGCTGATAAAAAAGGGGCTGGAGGATGAAAAGGCGGAACCGGCCATTACTGCTTTACGCGAACGCCGACAATTAACCGCGATGTTACGTGGCTTTGCCTGGGGGGTGGTATGGTCGCCAACAGCGATGGCCCCGCTGGCGGTAATGGAATTAATCGATGGCATCAGCCGCGAATTATGGACGGTTTATGGGCTGGTCTGTACCGGGGCGGTCTTATGTGTTGGCTGGATGGAAGATATCTGGCGCTTTCGTAAATTACAGCGCACCGCACCGGCAAACCGCGCACATATCGCCTTTCCCAAAGCCGCTTTTTTGCGCTTTATGCTAGTGCTGGTCTCGCTATTTTCCGTGACGATGACGGTCTCTATTCTGGCAGATGATACGATTGTGTTTGGCCTGCTGGTCGCCTGTCCATTGATAATGCTGGGCTGGCTGATAGCGCAAAACTGGGACAAGGGACAGGCAGCGATAAGCGCAACCATGCATCAGGCCTGGCATATTTGCCATAACCAGCTGCCCCATAATGGGCGTATTATTTTTGCGCTATCAGCCTCGGGCTATATCGGCAAGATTAGTGCAGAGATGGTACCCATAGAGTTTGTGGCGATGTTGATAGACAGATTTTCCATGCCCGATTTTCTGTTTCTGACCCTCATGTCCTTCATCATGGTACCTTTTTCCTTTCTGGGGGTTAGCCCGATTATGATGGCGGTATTTTTTGGCAGTATTCTGGGGGCATTGCCTGTCCTGCCTGTTGATCCGACCCTGGCAGCGCTGGCCATATCATCGGGCTGGGCGCTTTCTATGACCACCTCGCCCTTTGCAACGCTGGTATTGCTCATATCCAATTTAAATGGCACACGCCCATCAAAATTAGCCCTAGGCTGGAATACCGGCTTTTCGGCACTGGCATTAGCAACCTTGTCTGTGGTATTTTTTATTCTGACAGGCGGGCAATAATTTAAACGATTAAAAGAGGGGAATATCATGACCAACGATAAAAAAAATCTGCGAAGCGAGCGATGGTTTGGCCCGGATGATCTGCGCTCATTCGGGCATCGCTCACGTGCCATGCAGATGGGCTATAGCGCCGAAGACTGGCAGGGAAAGCCGGTTATCGCCATTATCAATAGCTGGTCAGATATCAATCAATGCCACACCCATTTCAAATCCAGAGCCGAAGATGTTCGGCGCGGCATTTTACAGGCAGGCGGCTTTCCCATTGAATTGCCAACCCTGTCCCTGTCCGAGCAATTTGTGAAACCGACTACCATGCTCTATCGCAATATGATGGCGATGGAGGTTGAAGAATTATTGCGCTCGCACCCGGTAGATGGGGCAGTATTGATGGGGGGATGTGATAAAACCACCCCTGCCTTGCTGATGGGCGCCATTAGTGCAGGCTTGCCTGCTATTTACCTGCCGGCAGGGCCCATGCTGCGTGGTAATTGGCGCGGCAAAACACTTGGCTCTGGCTCGGATGCCTGGAAATATTGGGATGAAAGACGTGCTGGCAATATCACTGATGAGCAATGGGGTGAATTGGAAACAGGTATTGCGCGTTCCTATGGCACCTGTATGACGATGGGAACAGCGGCTACCATGATGTCTATTGCCGAGGCATTGGGGGTTTGTTTTTCCGGCTCTTCTGCTATCCCTGCCCCGGATTCCAACCATAAACGTATGGCCGCTGCCTGTGGCAGACGTGCGGTAGCGATGGTGCTGGAGGGGATTACTCTGGACAAGATTATCTCTCAGGCCTCTGTTGAAAATGCGGTGAAAGTGGCCATGGCCTCTGGCTGTTCTACCAATGCAATTATCCATCTTATTGCGATTGCCCGGCGAGCTGGTTTGGAATTGGGGCTGGATGATTTTGACCGCCTGTCGAAGGAAATACCGGTATTGGCAAATATCCGGCCAACAGGCGATACCTATTTGATGGAAGATTTCTATTATGCAGGCGGCCTGCCAGCCTTGCTAAAGCAGATAGAAGACAAGCTGGATCTGTCTGTCATGACCGTAGATGGCAAGAGTTTGGGCGAATGTATCAAAAATGCAGAAGTCTATAATGATGATGTTATCCGCCCGCTTTCCAACCCTGTCTATCATCAGGGATCGCTGGCAGTTTTGCGCGGCAACCTTTCCCCTGATGGCGCAGTGATGAAACCGGCCGCTGCCGAGCCGCATTTGCATAAACATACAGGACCCGCACTTGTTTTTGACAGCTATCCTGAGATGAAAGCTGCGGTAGATGATGAAAATCTGGATGTGACCGCAGATCATGTGATGGTGTTCCGTAATGCAGGACCTGTTGGCGGGCCTGGTATGCCGGAATGGGGGATGCTGCCTATCCCGACCAAGCTGGTCAAGCAAGGGGTACGTGATATGATCCGTATTTCCGATGCACGAATGAGCGGGACAAGCTATGGGGCCTGTATTCTCCATGTTGCGCCCGAGGCCTATATTGGCGGGCCTCTGGCTCTGGTACAAAATGGCGATATGATCGAGGTGGATATTGCCGCACGGACACTGAACCTGCTGGTCGATGAAGCTGAACTTGCCAAGCGTAAGGCCAACTGGACGCCGCCGCAAGAAACAGCGGGGCGCGGCTATCAATGGATATCGGCCAAACATATTCAGCAAGCCGATACCGGCTGTGATTTTGATTTTCTGGAATCCGGTTTTGGCAAGACGGCTAAAGAGCCGGATATTTTCTAAATCCGGTTTCAGGCAAGAAAGGATAATGTGATGTTGAAAAAAATTGTTTTAACCGGGGCAGCTGGCCGGCTTGGCGGTTATTTGCGCGCCCCGCTTGCCGCGAAATGCGAGACGCTTATCTCTACTGATATCACCCCTCTGACAGATCCGCTGATAAAGGGGGAAAGTTTTGTTCAGGCGGACCTAGCCGATTACGCAAAAATGGCAGAGATTATCAAGGGCGCGGATATGGTTGTCCATTTTGGCGGCCATCCGGATGAAAAGCCGTTTGAGGATATTTTGCATGCCAATATCATTGGCTGTTATAATATCTGGCAGGCCGCCCATGAAGCAGGGGTGCGCCGAATTGTGTATGCCAGCTCTATCCATGCTGTTGGGCTGCATCCAAAAACAACAGCCATTAATATCCACACCCCCCATCGTCCGGACAGCTATTACGGGCTGGCAAAATGTTTTGCCGAGGATATGGCCAAGCTTTACTGGGATAAAAAGGCTCTAGAGGCGGTCTGTTTGCGAATATTATCCTGTGCCAATGTTACCAATAGCCGGGCACTTGGCAGCTGGCTATCCTATGATGATCTGATCCATCTTGTGGAACGGGCGGTAGATACGCCTACCACCGGCTTTGCGGTGATTTACGGGGTATCGAATAATGACCGCTCGCCTGTGGATAATTCCGGTGCCTCTTTTCTGGGCTATCGCCCGCGCGATAATGCCGAGCAATTTGCAAAGGAAATTCTGGCAAATGCCCCTGACCCTGACCCGCGTGATCCGGATCAAATGATGCATGGCGGCCCGTTTGCCACCACCGATCTGGGCGAAAGTGGGGTCGCCAAGCTGGGGCTATCCCCGGACGATAATTAAGGTTTTGGATAGCCCGCCACCCTGTTTAAAACAGGCCAGCCAATAGCCAGCCTGTCAGGAAATGCGTGTTTTGTTTTAATAATGGCTTAAAACAGCCTAGCGAACTGCATTGACATTCATGCCAATGGCCTGGCCTATCATACGCACATCTGATGCCAGTGTGGCAAAATCAAAGCCGCGCGCATAGGCTGCTTTCAGATATTCCGGTGTCCCGCAATGGATACCGGCTTTGCGGCCATGCTTTTTCGCGGTGGCCAGAATCTTGCCAATCGCTTCATCCACATCCGGCTCGGTGCGATCCAGACCAGGGTTATGCCCCATAGATACTGCCAAATCAGATGGCCCGACATATAAACCTGTCAGTCCGTCTGTGGCACAAATCGCATCCACATTACCAAGGGCTTCGACTGTTTCGATCATCGCCAGCGAAACAATCGTGTCATTCGCCTGATGGTGATAATCACTGCCATGAATTAAAATTGCTCTGGTAGGGCCAGAACTGCGGCTGCCTTGCGGGGCATAGCGGGTTGTATCCACGAAAGTTTTGGCATCTTCTGCGGTATTGATCATTGGACAGATTATGCCAAGGCAACCCGCATCCAGTAGCTTCATAATGATACCCGGCTCATTCCAGGGCGCGCGTGCCAGCGGGGTAATGCCAGAAGCGGTCATCGCCTGCAACATGGATAAAGCGGTTTGATAATCTACCAGCCCATGCTGTAAATCGATGGTCAGGCTGTCAAAATCATATAACGACATAATCTCGGCAGTTACCGTGCTTGGGATAGAACACCATCCGTTCAGTCCAGGCTGGCCTGCCGCCCATTTATCCTGTAATTTGGTTAACTTCATTTCTTCTATCCCCTTTTTGGAAACCGTATAAAAATAATGCCTAGCGAAGTGTTTTTATGCCTAGCATATGAAGCGTAAGCGGTGAATCAGATTTCTGCAAGTCGTCAATGATATCAAAATGATGTCGCCCCTTTACCTGCCAATTGCCGGTATCGATTCCAAAGCCGGACCAAAGGGAGGGCAATATACCGGTTTGGCGGATAAATTCCGGCAATTCATCTGCCCCGACAATACAGCTGAGCTTTATCCCCTCAAGCGGTTGATGCAAGGCCGGGCTGTGCATTTCTGCTTCCTGCATATCCAGCTGAATATCGCTATTTATCGCCAGCCGTAAAAGCGGGCGCAAATCATGTACCCCGCTAAGGGACAAAACATGGACAAGCCGGGCTTTTATATCCGCAGATAGCCCGCTATCTGCACAGGCGAGACGGCTGACCAGATGCCCGCCTGCAGAATGGCCAGCCAGAATAACAGGCCCTTCAAGGAGGGTACAGATATGATTAACCGCCTGGCACATCTCGGCGATTATTTCGCCCACCCGTGCAGAAGGCGCAAGGCTATAGCTGGGGATAGCCACACGCCAGCCTTGCCCCAGCGCCCCGCTTGCCAGATGCGAGAAACAGGATTTATCAAAGCGCCGCCAGTAACCGCCATGGATAAAAACCACTGTTCCCTTTGGCGCGCCTTCCGGGACAAACATATCATAGCGATTGCGTGGCTTATCTGCATAGGCAAGGTCATATTCTGCCCCTGTCCAGCTATCACGAAAAATAGCGGCTTTTTCCGGCCAGCCGGTAATGAGGCTGTCTGAATTGGCTACCGCCGCTGTATTATTATAGGCGGTATCAAAATCTGTTATGGGGGTGGTGGTGTGATCCGAAAAGTTTTTATCTGAAATATAATCCTGCTCGGCTGATACTCTATCCATCCTGCCTTATCCTTTCTTGCATACAGCTTTGCCCCCATCGCCCGGCAAGGGGGGGCTTGGACAAACGCTTGCGACCAATGGCAGATGGCCGCACTTTAATGGCTATCTTTATACCAGCGCCGGATAAGCGCACGTTCGGATGTCTCCATATAGGTGATATTGGCAGGCGGCATGGCATGAGAAAGCGCTGATTGCATGACAATAGCCTCAGCCTGAGCCAGAATATCTTCCCGGCTTTCCAGATAGACATTTTTCGGCGCGGTAACTATACCCTCCCATAAAGGCTCGGCCGCATGACACATGGCACACCGCCCGGCAACAATCTCGCTCACCTCTTCAAATAGGGGGTGGCTGGCTTTTTTTTGCATCTCCGGGCTAAGGGTCAGGCTGGCGCTATCTTCGCTTGTCTGTGCATTGGCTCTCTCCCCCCATAAAGGGGCAAGCGAAAGTCCCATAATGACCGCAAAAATCACAGCTGTTGCCGCCCATGTCCAGCGCGGGTTGCCTGTATTTGCATGGCGGCTATTGAAATAATGGCGGATAGTGACTCCCATCAAAAACACCAGACTGGCAATAACCCAGCTATATTCGGTCGCAAAGGCAAGCGGATAATGATTAGACAGCATCAGGAAAATAACAGGCAAGGTTAGATAATTATTATGGGTAGAGCGTAATTTGGCAATTTGGCCATATTTGGCATCTGGCGTGCGCCCTGCTTTTAATTCTGCGACCACAATCTTCTGATTGGGAATAATCACCATAAACACATTGGCAGACATAATGGTGGCGGTTACTGCGCCTAAATGGATAAAGGCAGCGCGTCCGGTAAAAATCTGATGGTAAAAATAGGAAAGCCCGACGAGAAGCAAATATAAAATCAGCATCAGCATCGTCGGGTTCTGGCCAAGTTTTGACCGGCACAAAGCGCTATAAAACACCCACACCAGCGCAAGGGAAGCAATGGAAATGGCGATCGCCAGCGCCGGCGATAACTCAGCTTTATCTGCGTCAATAAGATATAATTCTGCCCCGCCATAATAGACGATTGCCAATAGCGCAAAGCCCGATAGCCAGGTGGCATAAGACTCCCATTTAAACCAGATCAGATGTTCTGGCAGATTTTCCGGGGCAACCAGATATTTTTGAATATGATAAAAACCGCCGCCATGTACCTGCCATTCCTCGCCCGCTGCACCGACTGGCAGCCGGTCATGTTTTCGCAACCCCAAATCCAGCGCGATAAAATAAAAAGAAGAGCCAATCCAGGCAATCGCGGTGATTACGTGTAACCAGCGCACCGCAAATTCTGCCCAGCTGGTTAGAAATAGCATCAGCAAACTGCTATCCATCAGCTGCCCCTATAGGTGGAATAGCCATAAGGCGAGAGCAAAAGCGGCACGTGATAATGCTGGTCGGCATCATTTATTCCGAAACGGATGATCACCTCATCCAGAAACAGAATATCTTCTGCCAGCCCTTGTGCGCGCAAATAATCGCCTGCAGCAAAAACCA
>CBFIAD010000073.1:0-10361 GCA_965660495.1 Puniceispirillaceae bacterium (SeqCode) | reverse complement strand
GATAGGCAGATATCCAGGCCCGGGTCATGGCGGATACAGGCTAGTTTAAAACGGCTGAAGAAAAAGAAGAAGGCGTTAAATAGATGAACTATAATCTGAAAAATAAAAAAGCTATGCTGAACCAGACATCTATTAAAGGATAAGGGCGTTGCGAAAATTTCCCCCTGAGCGAATTATCTGCCTGACAGAAGAAACAGTGGAAACCCTGTATTTGCTAGGAGAAGAAGCGCGCATTGTCGGCGTATCCGGCTATGCGGTGCGCCCGCCCGAAGTGCGTAAGCAAAAGCCGCGCGTGGCCGCTTTTACCTCGGCCGATATTCCAAAAATCCTTGCCCTAGAGCCGGATATGGTGCTGAGCTTTTCTGATTTGCAAGCCCCGATAGTTGCAGAGCTTATCAAATTGGGCGTGACGGTTATGGCCTATAATCAGCGCGATATTGCCGGCATTCTGGCGATGATACGCCATCTGGGCGCAATGGTGGGTGCAGGCGATCGCGGCGAAAAGCTTGCCCAAAGCTATGAGCAGAAGCTGGCAGAGATTGCCGGACGTGCCGCCCGGCCTGCTGCCCCTTTGGTCTATTTTGAAGAATGGGACGCCCCGATGATCAGCGGCATTAAATGGGTCTCGGAATTAATTGAAATTGCCGGCGGCCGGGATGTGTTTGCCCGGTTGGCAGAACAAAAATCTGCCAGTGATAGAATCGTTACCTCCAGCCAGGTGATAGAAGCTGCGCCGGATATTATTCTGGCTTCCTGGTGCGGGAAAAAAGTGCGTGTGGAAAAAATCGCCGCCCGCCCCGGATGGCAGGATATCCCGGCGGTAAAAAATAATCAGATTGCCGAAATAAAATCAGCCATTATCCTGCAGCCGGGTCCGGCCGCCCTGACCGATGGGCTGGAGGCGATAAGAAAGGTGCTATCATGAACAAGAAAACTGGCGGTAAGCCAAAACCGGCTGTCATGTCCTGGTCATCTGGCAAGGATAGTGCCTTTGCCCTTCATGCCGCGCGACAAAACCCCGATATAGAGGTGGTGGCTCTTGTCTCTACCTTTAACGAGCTGTTTGACAGGGTCGCTATTCATGGCACACAAAGACAGATTGCCGCTGCCCAGGCCGCCTTGCTTGGTCTGCCGCTGATAGAGGTGAATTTGCCCTATCCATGTTCCAATGAGCTATATGATGAACGGATCGGCGCCTGTGTGGCAGAGCTGAAAAATCAAAATATCCATGACTGGATATTTGGCGATTTGTTTTTAGAAGATGTCCGCGCCTATCGAGAAGAGCGAATGCTGGCCGCTGGCCTGACCCCCCATTTCCCCTTATGGGGCTCAGATACAGCCCGGCTGGCACAAGAAATGCTGGCCGCAGATTTAATTGCAAATATAGTCACCCTGAACCCGGAAAAAATGCCTAAAACCCTATGCGGCCGCAGATTTAATCAGGCATTTCTGAACCAGCTGCCAAAGGGCGTTGACCCTTGCGGCGAAAATGGCGAGTTTCATACGGTTGTTTCCTATGCGCCGGGTTTTGCCCGGCCGCTGCATCTGGTACAGGGGCAGACAATAGAGCGTGAGGGGTTTGTCTATACCGATTTCAGCCTGCCCGCCGACGGGGAGTGATTTATTGCCTCAGCCAGAGGAGGGGTCAGGCGGTGGCAGATCTGTCTTTGGCTGTTTTTTCAGCTTTAATTCGCGCAAGGTGATAAAGCTGGTCGCCCCGACAATCAGCGCCCCGCCAATATACAGATTAAGGCCGGGTATATCGGCAAAAATGAAAATGCCGATAGTGGTTGACCAGATAATCCGCAAATAATCCAGCGGCAAAATAAAGGAAACGCTGCCACGTTGCAGGGCGGCATACATCAATAAATGGCCAAATGTCCCCAAGCCCGCTATGCCAAACAGGAACAGCAACTGGCGCATATCCGGCCATTGCCAGACATACAGGCATAAAATAAAACCGATAGGCGCACTGCCTACCGCCTGCCAGAAAGTGATCGACAGGACATTGTCACTTTTGGTCAGCTTTTTGGCGATCAATACGCAAACAGACCAGGCAAAAGCGGCATATAACAGCATCAAATGGCCAGCCGATAGCGCAATATCCGGGCGCATCACCACAATCGTTCCGGCAAAGCCGAATAAAATTGCTGTCCAGCGGCGAATCCCGACCGATTCCCTGAAAAACAGGATAGAGAGCAGGGTTGCAAAAATCGGCACGGTAAATAACAGGGTGGTCGCCTCGGCCAGCGGTACCAGGCTGAGGCCGGTAAACACACATACCATGCCCGACCCGCCAAACAGGCCGCGCGTTATTTGCAAAGGGTAGGAGGAAGTGGCCAGCACCCCGACCCCCTTGTAGAAAATCGCCGGCGATAAAATAAACAGCACCAGAAAGGCACGGAAAAACACAATGGCAAAAGGATGCAACTCGCCACTGAGCAGCTTTACTCCCGTCTGCATAAAGGTCACCAGCACCCCGGCGGTCACCATAAAGGCGATGGCCAGAACTGTATGGGGAATTTTTTCAAGAAAAAGCCGGACTGCCTGTTGCATGAATAAAGTAAGCGCCCTTTTTCCCCCTGCGGCAATAAAAAACAGTTTTTGCTGAAATAAAGAGGGGGGAGAGATATTTGTTTGAATATTCAGCCGGCAAGAGCCTTTTGATAGATGAAAGCCCGGCCTTTCTATACTTGACAATGGCCGTCAGTCTTTTTTTAGTTTCAGGAGCAGGTGAAAAAACAATAGCTGTAAAAAAGGGGACGAGATGAATTCCCATTACCGTGTTGTGGTTATTGGTGGCGGCGTGGTTGGCGCGTCGGTGATTTACCATCTGGCCAAGATGGGCTGGAAGGATGTGTGTTTGCTCGAACGCTCGGTTCTGACCGCCGGGTCTTCCTGGCATGCCGCAGGGGGGATTCATGCCCTGAATGCCGACCCCAATATTGCCGGCTTGCAAGCCTATACCATTGACCTGTTGCAAGAGATCGAAAAAGAAAGCGGCCAGAATATCGGCCTGCATATGACCGGCGGGCTGACGATGGCGGGCACGCCTGACAGGTGGGAATGGTTGCAATCTGCTTACCGCGTCTTTCAGTCTATCGGTATTGATGATTGCCATCTGGTCACCCCGCAAGAGGCCGCCAAACTGAACCCGATTATGTCCACCGATGGGCTGTTGGGCGGTATGTGGGCTGACAGGGAAGGCTATCTGGACACTACCGGCACGGTTCATGCCTATGCGATGGCCGCACGTAAACGCGGGGCACAATATTTTGAACATACAAAAGTAGAAGCGATGGAACAGACAAGCCAGGGCTGGCGGGTGATAACCGATAAGGGGGTTATCAGTTGCGAGCATGTGGTCAATGCCGCTGGCCTGTGGGCTAAACAGGTTGGCCGAATGGCCGGGATAGAGTTGCCTGTATCGCCCCTGAAACATCATTATCTGATTTCGGATTCTATTCCGATGCTGGAGGAGATCGATTTTGAAGTGCCGATGACAGTGGATTTGGAAGGCTTTACCTATTTGCGGCAGGATCAAAATGGCGTGCTACTGGGCATTTATGAAATTGATTATGAACATTGGGCGATGGATGGCGCGCCATGGGATTACGGGATGGAGCTGTTTCAGGAACAGACAGACCGAATTGAACATGAATTGACCATGGGGTTTGAACGCTATCCTGTTCTCCAGGAGGTGGGCGTTAAAACATGGGTCAATGGCGCTTTTACCTTTTCACCGGATGGCAACCCTCTGGTTGGGCCTGTCCCGGGCAAGCCTGGCTACTGGTGTGCCTGTGCGGTGATGGCGGGCTTTTTGCAAGGGGGCGGGGTTGGTAAATCGCTGGCCGAATGGATGATATATGGCGAGGCAGAGGCCGATGTCTATGGTATGGATGTTGCTCGCTATGGCCGCTTTGCCGAAAACAGGGAATATATCCGCCAGACAACCGGCCAGTTTTATTCGCGTCGCTTTGTGATGACCTATCCAAATGAACAATTGCCAGCAGGCAGGCCGCTGAAAATGGCGCCTGCCCATGACGCGATGACAGCGGCCGGATGCCAATGGGGGCAAAGCTGGGATTTGGAAGTCCCGTTATATTTCGCCCCTGAAGGGTTTAAAGAAACTCCGTCCCTGAAGCGTTCAAATGCCTTTGAGATTGTTGCACAGGAATGCCGCGCCGTGCGGGAAGGCGTAGGCTTGCTGGATATTACCGGCTTTTCGCGCTTTGAGGTGACAGGGCCGAATGCAGCCAGCTGGCTGGATCATATCATGGCATCAAAACTGCCAAAGCCGGGACGTGCCGGACTTGCACCCATGCTGGGCAAGGATGGGCGGATGAAGGGCGATCTTACTGTGTTTAACTGGGGCGACGGCAGCTGGTGGATAATGGGTTCTTATTATTTAAGAGCCTGGCATATGCGCTGGTTTAATGACCATCTTGTTGACGGGGTGCATATCCGTGATTTGGGCGAGGAATGGGCAGGCTTTTCCCTATCGGGGCCAAAATCGAAAGAGGTTTTGGAAGGGCTTTCAAATGACCGCCCTCAGGCGCTGCCCTTTATGGGATGCGGCAATTTTGATATCGGCTTGCTGCGGACAAAAATCGGGCGGCTATCTGTGGCAGGTGAATTGGGGTATGAGATACATTGCCGGATGGGCGATCATATTGCCTTGCGCCGATTATTGCTGGAAGCCGGGCAGGGATGTGATATCCGCGAATATGGCTTTAATGCGCTATTATCCTTGCGGCTGGAAAAAAGTTTCGGGATTTGGTCTGCGGAATTTACCCAAGGCTATAGCGCCGGGGCAACCGGCATGGATAGATGGATCGCCTGGGACAAGCCCGATTTTATCGGACGCGAAGCTGCGATAGCCGAACGCGATGGCAATGGCCCGGCACAAAAACTGGCGACGCTGGAGATAGAGGCAGGGGATGCAGATGCTTCGGGCTATGAGCCGGTATGGGATGGCGAGCAGCTGGTAGGGTTCGTCACCTCGGGCGGCTATGGCCATAGCGTGAAAAAATCGCTGGCAATGGCAATGGTCAACCGCGATAAAACCGCAGAAGGCACAGAGCTAGAAGTGCATATAGTCGGGGTAAAGAGAAAGGCGAAAATCATTGCCGCCTCGCCCTATGACCCAGCTGGCGCAGTCATGCGGGCATAAAATTATCAGCTATAAGAGGCAGATATGACACAAAATGCAGATGTCATTATTATCGGGACAGGCGTCATTGGCAGTGCCACCGCCTTTGAGCTGGCCAAGCGCGGCTATAAAACCCTGTCTTTGGATCGCAATCGCCAGATAGGGCATGGCTCAACAGCCGGTTCCTGTGCGATTATCCGGATGCATTATTCGACCTTTGACGGGACAGCCTTTGCGTGGGAAGGCTATCATTACTGGCGCGACTGGGAGGAATATCTGGGGCTGGATAAGAGCCATGAACTGGCCAAATTTAAACAATGCGGCTGTCTGGTGATGAAAACTCCTGAAAATGATTTTATGCAAAAACATATAGAAAATAGCCATGCCCTCAATATCCCGATTGAAGAATGGGATGCCAAAAGGATTACAGAAAAACTGCCCATTTATGATCTGCAAAGCTATGCCCCGCCCAAACGCATGGAAGATGAAGGCTTTGCCCGGCCAAATGGCGGCCATATCCATGGCGGGGTCTATTGGCCATTGGCAGGCTATGTTACAGACCCCGCACTGTCAGCCCAAAATCTGGCAGCAGCAGCTGGCCAGCATGGGGCAGAGGTCATGCTGGGTGTAGAGGTAACAGAAATATTGCAGGAGGGAGGCAAGGTAACAGGGGTCAGGCTAGGGGATGGCAGCACCCTTAATGCCCCGATAGTGGTGAATATTGCAGGGCCGGGTTCTGCCCATATCAATCAGCTGGCCGGGGTGATAGAGGAGATGACCATCACCACCCGTCCCTTGCGCCAGGAGGTTGTGCATATTCCATCGCCTGCCGGATTTGATTTTGAAAAAAACGGGACAATTATTTCAGATAGCGATATTGCCCTTTATTGCCGTCCTGAACATGGCAATCATATCCTTATCGGCAGTGAAGACCCACCATGTGATCCCCATTACTGGACATCAGATGATATAAATTATGACCGGAATTTTTCAGATCAATGGAAAACGCAAGCCCTGCGCTATGCCCAGCGCGTGCCAGAGCTTGGTATCGGTTCGCAAATGCGCGGGGTGGTCGATTTATATGATGCCTCTACCGACTGGATACCGATTTATGACAAGACCAGCCTGAACGGCTATTACATGGCGTGCGGGACAAGTGGCAACCAGTATAAAAACGCCCCCATCGCCGGAAAAATGATGGCTGCCCTTATCGATTATTGCGAGGGCGGGAGAGATCATGATGTGCTGCCCATGCGCTTTACCTTGCCCTATATAGACAAAGACATTAATGCCGGGTTCTATTCACGAAAACGCCCCATCAATAGCGAGTCCAGCTTTTCTGTTTTGGGCTAGGGCGCTGAAAAAGCCGCCTATGCTGTAATTGATTTGGCACGTGCCCGCAAATCGGTTTTCAGGATTTTGCCGGTAGTGGTTTTAGGCAATTCGCTAAAGACCACTTTTTTCGGGCGCATGAACCCGGCCAGACGCTCGCGGCAATGCTCTATCAATTCTGCCTCGCTCGGGCTATGGCCATCTGCCAGCTCAATAAAGGCACAGGGCACTTCGCCCCATTTTTCATCCGGCATGGCCACAACCGCTGCCAGTGCGACAGCCGGATGGGTGTAAAGGGCTTTTTCCACCTCGATAGAGCTTATATTCTCGCCCCCTGAAATAATAATATCCTTGGCACGGTCGCGAATTTCGATATAGCCATCTTCATGCATCACCGCAATATCGCCTGACCAGAACCAGCCATCACGAAAGGCTTCGTCCGTTGCGTCTTCCTGTTTGAAATAGCCCTTCATCACGATATTCCCGCGAAAGGCAATTTCGCCTTGTGTTTGGCCATCCAGGGGGACAGGCTGGCCTGTTTGCGGGTCAAGTACCAGCACATCTTCTTCTAGCTCATAAGCGACCCCCTGTCGGGCTTTCAGCCGGGCTTTTTCTGCAGCTGGCAAATCCTGCCATTCCGGCTGCCAGGCGCAGACCACTGCAGGGCCATAGACCTCTGTCAGCCCGTACACATGGGTAATATTAATGCCAAGCGCCTCAATTTCGGCAATGACGGAGGCTGGTGGCGGGGCAGCAGCTGTCATCATCTCTATTTTATGATCAAAGGGGCGGCGTTCTTTTTGTGGGGCGGTGGCGATCATCGACATGATGATGGGTGCGCCGCAAAGATGGGTAACCTTATGTTCGGCAAAGGCGGCAAAGATATCTGCAGCACGCGGGCTGCGCATAAACACATTCACCCCGCCCAGCAAGGTGATTGTCCATGGAAAGCACCAGCCATTACAATGAAATAGTGGCAATGTCCATAAATAGACAGGATGGTGCGGCATCGTCCATGTCACCACATTGTTCACCGCATTGGTATAGGCGCCGCGATGCGAATAAACCACGCCCTTGGGCTTGCCTGTTGTCCCGGAGGTGTAATTAAGGGCAAGCGCATCCCATTCATCTTCCGGCAGGTGATAGACAAAATCGGGATCGCCCTCTGCTATTAAATCCTCATAGCTCTGCCCAATTTCTGTTCCGGCATTCAGGTTTTGTGTATCGCAAATATCAATGATGGGTATATCCAGGCCAGACAGGGAAACAGCTTGCCGTGCTACCTCGGCAAACTCTGTATCCACCAGAAATATTTTTGCCTCGCCATGCGCCAGGATATAGCCAAGCGTTGCTGCATCCAGACGAGTATTATTGGCATTCAGCACTGCGCCTAACATTGGCACCGCAAAGGCACATTCAAAGGCTTCGGGAACATTCGGGGCAAGCAAGGCTACCACATCGCCCTTGCTAATACCGCGTTTTTGCAAAGCGCTGGCCAGCCGCCGGCATCTAATCGCCACTTCTGACCAGCTGCGGCGAATATCGCCATGAATATGGGCCAGCCGATGGCCATAGACCCGCTCGGTTCTCTTTAGCATGGATAAAGGGGAAAGCGCGGTGAAATTGGCTGGCCGCTGAACCAGTTCAGACCCTTCAAAGATAGTGGATGGCGCCATGTTATTGCCCCAATAATTAGCGTCTAATAGATTGCACCTGATCTTTATATCTGCTTACTATGATGAAAAATAGATTTTTTCCACAAATAAGAGATGTGATATGGGCGGGCTAGTAGATAAATTCCTTATCGATAAAAACAGATTTGATGGCACAGTGATGGTTACCGGGGCAGGGGGCTGTATCGGGGCATGGGTGGTTGCTATTCTGCACGCTTCGGGCGTGAAGGTCGTGGCGATGGATCTCTCCGAAGACCGGCGCCGGGCTGGCCTGATTATGGGCGAGGAAGGGGCAGCACAGCTGGCGTGGGAGGTCAGTGATGTAACTGATTTTGCCGCGCTGAAGGCACAGGCCGAGGCGCATAAGGCGACCGCTATTATTCATCTGGCAGGTTTGCAAGTGCCCTTTTGTGCTGCCAACCCCGCCCTTGGGGCGCGGGTAAATGTGGAAGGGACAATTAATATCCTGCAAACCGCGCGCGAGCTGGGCATCAAGCGGACAGTTTATGCCTCTTCTATAGCCGCGCTAGCATTGCCACCAGGCGGGCCTTACAAAGAAACCTTGTATGGGGCATATAAGATGGCCAATGAACATAGCGCGTTTGTCTATTGGTCTGACTGGCAAGTGCCATCTATCGGGCTGCGGCCAAATGTGGTGTACGGGCTGGGGCGCGATCAGGGGATGAGCTCTAAAAACACCACAGCTATCCATGCTGCTGTTGCGGGTGGCGAATATAAAGTGCCCTATAGCGGGGAATATAGCTGGCTCTATGCAGGCGAGGCGGCGGCCGCCTTTATTGCCTGTGCCAGCTTTGAGCCCGAGGGCGCGCCTGTCTTTGATTTAAATGGCCGGTGCGAGAAGCTGGAAGATGGGCTGGCCATTGTAAAGGAAATAGCACCAGAGGCGAAAATCAGCTGTGAGGGGCCAGAATTTCCCTTCCCGGCCGATCTGGATGAAAGTGATTTGCGTGCCTTTGTACCAGACTATCCTGCTATCTCATTGCGCGAGGGGGTAATGGATACCTATAACGGATTTGCCGCGCTGAAATCAGAAGGTCGATTGCCCAAATTACCCGAATAATAAGCAAAAAATCAGCCCGGGCAGAATCTTTTTTTCCCAACGGGTAGTTGGCATGAAATTTGGATTAGAAAGGAGAAGAATTCCCCTATTGCCGAGGCCAGATGCATCATGAATAAAAAAGACCAGAAAGAAATTCTAGAAATTTGGCAGGTACTTGGTCTTTCCTTGATGTATATCACAGGCGATAAAGAAGAATTCTTTCGCACTGTTAAAGAAGAGCTGGGCTATCAATGGGATGGGGAAGGCTGGCGCAAGGTTGTGCAGCTGCATTAATCGCAACGCCCTGCTTTTATCAGGGCTGATAGGCTACCAGCGGCTTGCCAGATTTCTGCCAGCCATAAATGCCGTCTTCCAGATAGGATACATATTCAAAGCCAAGCTGCTTGACCATTGCCTCCCCCAGAGAGGCGGCTGCGTCGCCATCTTCATCATAGAAAATAAAAGGCGTGTTCAGGGACTTGATCAGAGCGGCAAATTTACGCTGAAAATCGGGGTGCAGCTGGCCTGTCCCTGAAAAGCCGGTGATCATTTCTGCCCCTTCGATAATGCCTGTTTTTTTACGGGCATCGGCACTGCGAATATCAATGATGATCTGATTTTCATTCAGGGCTGTGACAAGGCCATCGGGATCAATCTTTGCCAACTTTGGTGGCCAGCGTATCGCGATTAATTCAATATCAAAAATCAGGGTCGCGCCAGGCGGGATAATATTGCCTGCCCCGCTTAGGCCATAGCCCAGCTCCGGTGGAATGGTCAATTGGCGTCTCTCGCCAACCTTCATCCCAACAATGCCTTTTTCCCAGCCTTCTATAACCTGCCCATCACCAAGGGTGAAGGTAAAGGGATTGCCACGCTGACGGGAATCATCAAAGATTTTACCATCTGCCAGACGCCCCTGATAATGAACCTTTGCGCGCATACCTGTCTCTACCGCCAGGCCATCGCCCGGTGTTAAAACCTCAATCTCAAGCTCTGCGGCAAAGCTGGTAGCCGGCAGGGTGTTAAGCAAGAAAAAACTAGCAAAAAGAAAAAGCGCGAAATTGCGAAAAGGTGCAAGCATGATAAAATCCTGTTTTGTGATGCCCCGTTTAAAACGCCTGTTTATTTAGGGGTAGTAAAATTT
>CBFIAD010000072.1:0-10558 GCA_965660495.1 Puniceispirillaceae bacterium (SeqCode) | reverse complement strand
CTACCAACTGAGCTACCTGGGCTTATCTATCATCCAGATGGGTCAAACCACCTGGCAAATAGATGGCTATGCAATCGGCTTTGGGGAAACCCCGCCTCGCACGGCTTGCTCGTTATAGCCTTATGATACCGGGCTGTCCAGATGGAAAAACGCCTAATTTTCGACTTATTAAATCTAGTTCAGGCCGGAGTCTTTATCGGCATCTGCCAGCAAGGCTTCGATATCACTATCCTGTTCGGCTTCATGGGCGGGGATAGCATAATCCCCGTTCAGCCATTTACCCAAATCGATTTGCGCGCAGCGCGCTGAACAAAAAGGGGTATGCGGGCGTATCGCTGGCTTCGTGCAGATAGGACAGGGAGCTGTCTTTTTACGCCCTTCTATGACTTTTAATTCCGGTTTATCGCCCATCATAATGTCTCATTTTGCCAGAAGCTGTCTTTTTGTCTTCGGTTTTACTTCACCTATCCAGCCTAAAATCACAAATCCCAAAAGGCCTTGTCAAGGGATGGGCGCGCATATCGATAGCGCAATTCTGCCAAACCGCTGGGCGTAAAGCCAAAAAATTCCGGCTGGCGCGGGTCTGTCTGACACAGCATATGGATAAGCGCCTCTATTTGCTGGCGCTGTTGTTTGTTTAAATAAGGGATATCTATCAGCACGCGCCCACCCAAAGAGCGAAGCCGCAAAAGATAAAAAATTTCCGGCAAGCTGTGACGTGCCAGCTCTTCAGGTGGTAAGCCAGATGCCCCGCTATCCATATCCACCATCACGCCTGCATGGGTAGGCTCTATCCACAAGCCAGCCCCGCTTGCCATCTGATAGGGAAGAGAAGCTACGCCGTGAACTGCCTCTTTCAAATCGCCAAAATCATTACCTGTCGCCAGCCTTATCTCTTCTATTCCGGCATAGCGTCTGGCCTGATCAAGCAGCGGCAGGCCGAAAAAAATCTGCCGCGGGCTGGCTTCTGCGCGCACATCCAAAACCGGCTTTGCGTGCTGCTGCCAGATATCCAGCAAGCTCTGAGCTTCTTTTATCAGCCTGTCCTGTTTTTCTGGCAGGGATAAATCTGTATCTTTCAGTATACGCCGCCGCAAGACCAGGCTGTATTTTGCCGCTCTTAATATTTTAGCCAGTTCAGTGGCTTGCAAGGCTTTTAACAAGGCGGATATCTCTTTATTTTCACCCTGTTTTCTTGAGGCGCGAATGGGGCTGTCCTTTGTGCCTGCCCCAAATATCAGCAAGCTATATTGCCCGGCTATTTGCGCGCCCATACTGGCTTGCATCGGCTTATCCTGCCAGCCAAAGGCGGTTAGCGTCACTTCTGCCAGCTGGCCTGTTTCCAGCCTGCCAGAGGGCGGGATTTGCCAGCTAATCCTGGTGCCATCTTGTAACTGGCCTGTCGCGCGTCGCTGGGCAGTATGGGTATGCAGAACCCGCGCTAAATGCACCTCTCCCAGCTCATGGCTATCTTCTTTTTGCCAAAACTCGGCCAGGCGGCCATCCTCGATAAAGGCAATTTTAGTGGCGTTATCACTATCATCGACCAGCAGATAGCTATCCTTACGCCCCATAGCTAAACCCTGCTGCCAGTAACAGGCTAGCCAGCTGAAATAAATCCAGCCCGACAATATTGGAATAGGAACCGGAAATTTGACGGATATACAGGCCCGCCAGCCCCTGTATGGCATAGCCCCCTGCCTTGCCCAAACCATCACCATTTTCTATCAGCGCATTGATATCGCGTGCGCCCAGCCGGCGAAAGGCGACTTTGGACTGGCTAAGGCGGCTGGTCACTTTCCCATCCGGAGCGATAAGGGCAATGCCGCCATATACGCGGTGCTGCCGCCCCGATAATAGGGTTAAACAGGATAATAACTCTTCTTTTGTTTCGGCCTTTGGCAGGATGCGCCTGCCACACGCCACTACTGTATCTGCGCCCAGAACAAAGGCATCTGCCCTTTTATCCGCAACCAGCCGTGCTTTGGCACACGCCATCCTTATGGCATAGACAGTTGGCGATTCATTTTTTAACGGGGTTTCATCAATATCGGCTGGCAGAATATCATCTGTCAGAATATGCGCTTGTGCCAGCAATTCACGCCGACGCGGCGAGGCAGAAGCCAAAATTAAAGGGGTGTTATCGGGCGCGTTTAGATAACCGTTCATGACGATATTGCCTGGAAGTGGCGCGCAAAGAAAAAAGGCAATGAGCCGACCAGATCATTTAAAGCGGAACGTAATCCGCCCTTTTGTCAGATCATAGGGGGTCATTTCCACATTGACCCGATCACCGGCCAGAACGCGAATTCTATTTTTCCGCATTTTACCGCTGGTATGGGCCAGCACTTCGTGATCATTATCCAGCTTGACCCGAAACATGGCATTCGGCAGCAATTCAGCAACCGTTCCAGAAAATTCAATGACGCCTTCTTTGGCCATCCAGTCATACCCTCCATGGTTTTGACATTGGTTTGTTTATTGTTGCTTTAGCCCAAAAGGTCAAGTTTTTTGCGTAAATGCCCCGAAATTAGCCTCTAATTTTGTGGCAATTTCATCGCGCAAGGCGCGATAGCTGTCTAAGGTGGCGTCTCTGGCACGTTCATCTATATGCGGCGGCCGGACTTCCCATAATTCTGTTTTACAGCCTTTTTGCGCCCAATTTTCCGCCCGGTCATGGGCTTCTGCAGAAAAAGAGATAATCCGGTCAAACTCTCCCGGGGATAAAGCGTCAAATGATTGCGCTTCATGGGCACTGATATCCAGGCCTTTTTCCTGCATCACCGTGATGGCATATCCATCTGCTACCCCTTCAATGACCCCGCAAGAGGCGATTTGATAATCCGGGGCACAGGCCAACTGGTTAAATAATGCTTCTGCAATGACCGAGCGCACCGCATTTTGTGTACAGGTAAATAATAACCTTTTTGGCACGCCTATCTCTCCCCTCTGGATGTCATAACATAAATCAGCGTAAACAGGCGGCGCGAGGTTGCATTATCCAGCGCCACGTAATTTTCCAGCCTCTGCATAAGCAGATCCGACCCTTCATTATGCAAGCCGCGCCGTCCCATATCGATGGCCTGAATCTGCGACGGGGATTTAGTGCGGATAGCTTCATAATAGCTGGTACAGACAAGATGATATTCACGCATAATCCGCCGAAACGGGCCAAGAGCCATTACAAAGCCGCTTAACGCATCTTCCCGGCTATCGCGCACATCAAAATAGATATGCCGCAAATCGGTTTTGAGATAGAGGTGATAGGGTCCGGTCTGCTCGATGACTGCAAAGCTGTTTTCATCCAGCAGATCATAAATCGCAACATTCTGTTCATGCTGGCGCTCTGGGGTGACAGGTTTTAGCGGATCCTGTTCAATATGAATATGTACAAGGCGTTCCTGTGCCTCATGCTCTGCCTGGCTATCCCCGATATTATCATTCTGTCCGGTTGGCTGTGTCATCGCTGCTATTCAGCTGCCTGACGCACCGCACCTCGCAAACGTGATATCCAGCCATCCACTATCTGAGGATGTTGTTTCCATGCAGTGCGGTTCACGACCAGGCGTGAGCTGACCTGTGCGATTGTTTCCAATTCAACCAGTCCATTAGCCTTGAGGGTTGAGCCTGTTTCAACCAAATCGACAATGCGCCGGCACAAGCCCATTTGCGGTGCCAGCTCCATTGCGCCATTAAGCTTGATACATTCTGCCTGCACGCCGCGCCTGGCAAAATATCGCTTTGTCAGCGAAGGATATTTGGTTGCCACCCGCAGATGAGACCAGCTTTTCGGGTCTTCTGTGCCAGCCTGTTCAGCTGGACAGGCCACCACCATCCGGCAATTGCCAATATTCAGATCAACCGGCGCGTAAATTTCAGGATGGCTAAACTCAGCGATAACATCCGATCCTGCCACCCCCAAATGGGCTGCCCCATAGGCCAGAAAGGTCGCCACATCAAAGCTCCGCACCCGCACAATATCCAGATTTTCATGGTTGGTGGCAAAGCGCAGCCGCCGCTCGTCGCTTTTGAAAAAGGCCGCTTCAGGAATAAGGCCAGCTTCTTCAAAAACAGGCATCACCTGTTCCAGAATACGCCCCTTAGGGACAGCCATTATCAGTTTTTGTACAGATGCGGTCATCTTTTGCCCTGTAAGACTAGTTATAAAATTACCTATTCAGCTACCGGTTATTTATTCAGCTACCGGATAGCTTATCTATTCATGTACCGGCCGGGCAAAGCTTGGATGGGCTTCTGCAACATCACGCAAGGTTATCGTGATTTCCCCGATAAATAACCGAATAGCCGCCCCGCCAGAAAAGGTCAAAATCAGCAAATTTTCTGCCTCTTCATACGCTATTGAGAGCAAATTGTAAAACTGCCCTTTTTCCGAGGCGATTTGCCGGGTCTGTACTTGTTCCACCTGGCCGATTTTCAGCCCGCATAAACGGCGCTGCGGCGGCTCTTTTTCTGCCTCGCGGCAATAGCGGTTCAGCAGGCAGATAAACGCCTTTTCGGCGGCGATATATTGCATATCCACACCGGCCAGCAACGCATCTTGCAACAGCGCTGACAGCACAGGGATATCTTCACCTGACCGTGCCATCAATTTAAGAGGGGAATGTTCGCGCATCTTTATATAAACATTATTTCAGTTGAATTATTTTAAGCACCGGATACCCGCTCCAGCTGTGCACCGCACGCGCCCAGCTTTGCCTCTAAATCTGCATAACCTCTATCGAGATGATAAATCCGGCTGACAATGGTCTCGCCCTTTGTTGCCAGTCCGGCCAGTACCAGACAGACAGAGGCACGCAAATCTGTTGCCATCACTTGCGCTGACAAAAGCGATGGCTTGCCGGTTACCATGGCGGTTCGGCCATCTACTGTAATATCCGCGCCCATCCGCATGAGTTCGGGAACATGCATGAAACGATTTTCAAAAATGGTTTCCGAAATTTTTGAACGCCCCTCTGCCAGACACATCATTGCCATAAATTGGGCTTGCAAATCAGTGGGAAAACCCGGATGGGGCTGGGTTTCGATATCCACCGCCTGATAGCGCCCATCAGCGCGAATCTCGGCTATATTATCGCCAATATTGATTGAAACCCCTGCCTGACCCATCGCTTCAAACAGGCTTTCCAAATGGTGCGGGCGCATTTGAGTCAGGCGCAAATGTCCGCCTGTCATCGCCGCGGCAATAGCATAAGAGCCGGCCTCTACCCTGTCCGGGACAACGCTATGATGGCCGCTATGCAGGCTGTCCACCCCTTCTATGGTGATCACATCACTGCCCGCCCCGGAAATTTTTGCGCCCATGGCGTTCAGACAATCTGCCAGATCGATAATCTCCGGCTCTCTGGCGGCATTGACCAGCTGGGTCTGACCCCTGGCAAGACAGGCCGCCATCATCGCATTTTCGGTTGCCCCGACCGATACGATAGGAAACAGGATTTTTGCCCCTGTCAGCCCTTTGGGCGCGCGTGCCTGAACATAGCCATCTGCCAGCTCGACAATCGCGCCCATTTTTTGCATCGCGCGAATATGCAAATCCACTGGCCGGGTGCCGATTGCACACCCCCCTGGCAGGGACACCTTTGCCTCGCCATAGCGGGCCAGAAGCGGCCCCATCACCAAAATGGACGCACGCATCTGGCTAACCAGCTCATACGGGGCAACAAGGCTGGTTGCCATCCCGCTCAACAGCAAATCATCCCCGTCTTTTTTTGCCTCAACCCCCAGATGACCCAGCAAGGCCAGCATCAGCCGCGTATCGGCCAGATCAGGCACATTGCCAAGGCGCAAGGTTTCTGTTCCGACCATCAATCCACAAGCCAGCAGGGGAAGGGCAGCATTTTTTGCCCCGCTAATCGCAATTTCACCTGTTAGCGCTGTGCCGCCATATATTTTAAGACTGTCCATATTCTGCTTTCATTGAACGCTTTTTTAACATTATTTTTCTATCTTCCGGTTTTTTGCATCCGGCTTTTGCGCGGCCATCTCTGTCTGGTTTCTGGCGCGTTGTTGCTGTTTGCGCTTTTTTAAATTCTCTCGCAAGGCTTTATCCAGGCGGGCACGGCGTTCTGCCTCGCTATTTGCAGATTTATCAGGGGCGTTTCCGGTCATTTATTTTTTCATCCCAATAGATAAGAAAGACCCTTCAGACAGGCGGTTTTCCGGCATTGTGCCTATCTCTCTTATAATGGGTTGTTTCATAATCTTAATCATGCCTAATCTTAAACCAAATTGAACCAGCCTATCGATGATTTGGGCATCATGGCGTGAAAATACGGCAGAAACAAGGAAGATGCGATGAAAAAATTTCTGCTGCCAATGGTTTTAATCGCTGGATTAATTATTTTTTTCACAACCGATTTAAAAAACACATTCAGCTTTGCCGGGCTTGCGACCAATTACAGCGTTATTACCGCCTTTGTGGCCAGTAACCAACTGGCCAGCTGGCTGGGCTTTATGCTGTTATATGCGGTTGTGGTCGCGCTTTCATTACCCGCAGCCTCGCTCCTGACACTGGCCGGCGGGGCGGTGCTGGGATGGATAGCTATTCCGCTGATTATTGTCGGGGCAAGTGCCGGGGCTTGTGTGGTCTTTATCGCGGCCAAAACGGTTTTTGCCAGCCTGTTTGCCGAGCGGGCGGCCAGCTTTATTTCGCGTCTGGAAGCAGGGTTTAAAAAGGATGCCTTTTCCTATTTGCTGGCATTGCGGCTGATACCGGCTGCCCCTTTTTGGGCGGTAAATATTGTCCCGGCCTTGCTGGGGATGCGCTTGTTGCCCTTTTTTATTGCAACCTTTATCGGTATTGCGCCCGGTACGTCTGTCTATGTCGCGGTTGGGCGCGGCTTTGATAAAGTTCTTGCCCGCGGAGAGGTACCGGATCTCTCTACCTTGCAAGACCCCTATATTATTGCCCCGCTTGTGGCGCTGGGGCTTTTGTCTTTGATGCCTGTGATGGTGAAAAGGCTAAAAGAACGCAACAAAATGGCGAAGCAAAATGACAGATGAAATAATCAAAACAGATATTTGTATTATTGGCGGCGGCTCGGGCGGGCTATCTGTGGCCGCAGGTGCGGCGCAGATGGGCGCAAAAACGGTATTATTTGAACGCGGTGAAATGGGCGGGGATTGTCTAAATACAGGCTGTGTGCCTTCCAAAGCCCTGTTGGAGGCCGCCAAAATTGCCAAAATCGCCACCCATGGCAGCCCGTCCATGGGCATCACGGCAGGGGACGCGCAGATAGATTTTGCAGCCGTTAAATCCCATATCCGCGATGTGATAGCCGGTATCGCCCCGCATGATTCAGAAGAAAGATTTCGCACGCTGGGGGTGAATGTTATCAAGGCAGAAGCCAGCTTTACCAGCCCCGATAGCGTGACCGCCATGGTGGAAGGAAAGCCAGTGACTGTACGGGCGAAATATTTTGTGGTGGCCACTGGTTCTCACCCTGTTGCCCCGCCCATAAAGGGGCTGGAGGATATTGCCTATTTCACTAATGAGACCATCTTTAACCTGACCGAAAAACCCCGGCATCTGATCATCATCGGGGGCGGGCCTATCGGCATTGAAATGGCGCAGGCCCATCGCCGGCTGGGCTGCCAGGTAACCGTTCTGGAGGCCTTTGCCATAATGGGGCGTGATGACCCGGATTTGGTCACACGGCTGATGGGTAAATTAAGCGATGAGGGCATAAGGCTGGTAGAGCAAGCCCGCATCACAAACATCACCCAAAAGAGGGGCAGCATTTCTATTGAACTGACCGAAGATGAGCCGGTGGAAGGCACACATCTATTAGTCGCAGCGGGCAGAAAACCCAATATTGAAGCTCTTAATCTGGAAGCAGCACGCGTAAAATATGATGCGCGCGGCATCCAGACCGATAATCGGTTACGTGCCTCCAACCGCCGCATTTTTGCTATTGGTGATGTGGCAGGGCGGCATCAATTCACCCATGTGGCAGGCTATCATGCTGGTATTGTTATTCGAAATATCCTGTTTAAATTGCCGGCAAAAATAAAGGATAATGCTATCCCCTGGGTGACCTATACCGACCCTGAGCTGGCGCAGACTGGCCTGACCTGGAACGAGGCAGTATCGCGTTTCGGGGCTGGTAATGTGCGCCGAACAGACTGGGAGCTTCGCGAAAATGACCGTGCCAGAGCGGCCAGACGTACCGAAGGGCTTGTCCGGATAATCAGCGATAACCGGGGAAAAATTCTGGGGGCGTCTATTCTTGCACCAAATGCCGGAGAGCTGATCCATAGCTGGACATTGGCGATAGAGACAGGTTTGAAAATGTCGGCTATGGCCAGCACCATTGCGCCCTATCCAAGCTGGTCGGAAGCCTCAAAACGTGCCGCAGGGGCGTTTTTTACCGAAAAATTATTTAGTCCGCGCACACGAAAGATCGTTCAGTTTTTGCTGAAATTCTGAATTTTCACCACAAGACAGACAGCCCTGTGACCTGTTTATCGCTGTTTTAAACCTTTTAGGGTTTTTGCCTATGCAGCATCGGTTTAACAAATTGGCCGCCTCTTCCCCGGCTGAATTTGATTATGTTATTATCGGCGCAGGTTCAGCTGGTTCGGCTATCGCCTATCGGCTGGGCGAGGATAAGAGCATATCTATCGCCCTTATTGAATATGGCGGCAGTGATGCAGGGCCATTTATTCAAATGCCGGCAGCCCTTTCCTATCCAATGAATATGCGCTTTTATGACTGGGGCTATCGGGCAGTTGCAGAGCCCGCCCTGAATGGCCGTTCACTGGTTTGTCCACGCGGCAAGGTGATAGGCGGCTCTTCTTCTATCAACGGGATGATATATGTGCGTGGTCATGCAGGCGATTATGACCATTGGCAGGCACAAGGGGCAAGCGGCTGGTCGTATGCCGATATCCTGCCCTATTTCAAGAAAATGGAAACAGCCCTGGATGGCGAGGCAGGATGGCGCGGCAGAGATGGGCCCTTGCATATTACCCGCAGCCAGCAATCCAACCCGCTGCATCACGCCTTTATGCGCGCGGCCAGACAGGCAGGATATGCCCTTACCCCCGATTATAATGGCCAGAGCCAGGAGGGGTTTGGCCCGGCAGATATGACTGTTTATAAAGGCCGGCGATGGTCGACTGCCAATGCCTATCTTCGCCCGGCCTTAAAGCGCGGTAATCTGCACCTGTTTACCCGTATGCTGGCCGATAAAATCCTGTTTTCGGGCAAGCAGGCAATCGGGGTACAAACGTTGCATAGGGGAAAAATAAAAAATATCCTTGCCCGCAAGGGCGTGATTTTATCGGCCGGGGCAATCGCCAGCCCGGCCATATTGCAACGTTCCGGCATCGGGCCGGCCGGCCTGTTAAAAAAACACGGCATAGAAATTATCGCAGACCGGCCAGGGGTGGGCGCAAATCTGCAAGATCATCTGGAAGTATATTTCCAGATTGCCTGTCGCCAGCCGGTTAGCCTGTATAAATATTTAAACCCCTTTTCCAAGGCGCTTATTGGCTTGCGCTGGATATTATTCAAGGATGGTATCGGCGCATCCAATCAGTTTGAAACCGTTGGCTTTATTCGCTCGGATAAAGGGGTTGCCTATCCCGATATCCAGTTTCATTTTCTGCCAGTTGCGATACGCTATGATGGCAAATCGGCGGCAGACGGGCATGGGTTTCAACTTCATGTCGGGCCGATGCGTTCCGGCTCAAGGGGATATGTGCATATCACCAGTGCCGATGCGCGCGCCGCACCGGAAATCCGGTTTAACTATCTCTCTCACCCGGATGATTTACCCGATTTCAGAAAAGCCTTGCACCTGACCCGCGAGATTCTGAGCCAGTAAGCACTTGCCCCCTATTATGATTATGAAATCCAGCCAGGGGCAGACGCACTATCGGATGCGGCGCTGGATGCGTTTGTCCGGTCAGAAGCCGAGTCTGCCTATCACCCCTACGGTACGTGCAAAATGGGAAGTATAACAGACCCGATGGCGGTGGTCAGCCCGGATTGCCGCGTGATAGAGACCGAAAACCTCTATTGTGCCGATAGCGCTATTTTCCCGCGCATCACTAACGGTAATTTAAATGCGCCATCTATTATGACAGGCGAAAAAGCCGCTGATCATATCAAAGGCAAGGCCGTCTTGCCGCGCGCAAATGAAAAACCGTTTTTTTTCCAGACTGGTAGACAGACCAGCGTTGAAACCTGCCTTATTATTCCTGTACTGTTTTTTCGGCACAGAGCTTGCTTGCATCTATCGGTGTCTTGATGTATCAAAGCGCCACGTGCTGCTATAGCTCCAGCGGTAGAGCGCACCCTTGGTAAGGGTGAGGTCGCGTGTTCGAATCACGCTAGCAGCACCATTCCTTACTCATCGTATCCACGATACCCACGTCAACCCATTGTTATACCGAGCTTTTTGGTGTGTAACTGTGTGGGTGGGTTTGCTGTGGCACAACAAAGAGTACAACATTTTCTCTGGCAAAAGAGCGGGACTTACTACTTCGTCAGAAGAGTGCCTAAGGATATTCAGGAACATTATAAGTCTTC
>CBFIAD010000071.1:10728-10992 GCA_965660495.1 Puniceispirillaceae bacterium (SeqCode) | reverse complement strand
GGGGTGGACACCTTATGATGTGTTGACCAAGGCACTGGTCGAGGGCATGACGATTGTCGGCATTGATTTCCGCGATGGTATTTTATTCGTCCCCGAAGTATTGATGGCGGCTAATGCCATGAAGGCGGGTATGGGGGTACTGCGTCCATTATTGGCAGAAACAGGCGCGCCGCGCGTGGGCAAGGTCGTCATTGGCACGGTTAAAGGCGATATTCATGATATCGGCAAAAATCTGGTTTCAATGATGCTGGAAGGGGCAGGGTT
>CBFIAD010000071.1:0-10718 GCA_965660495.1 Puniceispirillaceae bacterium (SeqCode) | reverse complement strand
ATAACCCGGTTGAAAATTACCTGGAAGCTCTGGAAGAACATCAGCCCGATATTCTGGGTATGTCTGCTTTATTAACAACCACTATGCCGTATATGAAGGTTGTGGTGGATGCGATGATCGAAAAGGGCATACGCGATGACTATATCGTGCTGGTTGGCGGTGCGCCGCTGAATGAGGCGTTTGGCGAATCTGTTGGTGCAGATGCCTATTGCCGTGATGCAGCTGTTGCGGTCGAAACAGCAAAAGCCCTGATTGCAAAAAGACGCGAGGCCGGCGCGGCCTAGAGAGCAGCGCAAGCCTTTTTTCTTCCTGAAATCTGCTGAATGGGGGGGCGCTATGGCCAGCCTTACTGTGATTTACTGGCGGGATATTCCAGCCCAGATTGTTGCCGAAACTGGACGTGGGCGTAATCGTCAACAGGCCAAAATTGAACTGCATCGCCGGTTTGCCCTTGCCATTGATGAAGCGGCCATGCGCGACGGGGCAGACAGTACAGATGATTATCTGGCCGATTGGCGGCGCGGGCAGCCCCGGGAATGTTCAGATGATCTGCAAGCCGAAGCCGAAGCCGCTGCCAGGCAGATAGAAGCAGAATGTGACGGGTCGGCCCTGGCCGCGCTGGTGGCTGCGGGTGGACGGGCAAAGCCAGCGAACTAACTCAATCCATGTCGGGATTGGACAGATGAAAGGCGATAGTTGGCAATCTTGTTCCCATAGGACAGGTAACAGTTATCGCGGTTAAAATAGATAGAAAAGCAAATTAGTGTAATGCCCGCAACCATTGAAGATATTGCTAAATCCGCGTCTGACTGGTCAATTGAAGTTACCCCCGCAGGGGCAACTAAAATTGAAAGCTTTGCCGGTATTCTGGATGAAGGCACAACAGTGAATGTCACGTTTCTGCCTGGCTCCGACCCGCTTGATACCATTGCCACCGCAAAAAGGCTGGCAGATGACGGCATGAACGCTGTGCCCCATATCGCTGCTCGCTCCTTGCAGAATAAAGAACAGCTGGATGATTTGTTAAAGCGTATGACAAGTGAGGCCAATGTCCGCGAAGTGCTGGTAATTGGCGGCGGGGTGGATAATCCGGTTGGCGAATTTGACTGCACCATGCAGGTGTTGAAAACCGGCCTTATCCAGAAATATGGTATTACCCATATTGGCGTTTCCGGCCATCCTGAAGGTAGCCCCGATATCAGTGCGGATCAGCTGGCACAGGCAATATCACAGAAAAATGAATTTGCCCGTAAAGAGGGGCTGTCCTTATATATGGAAACCCAGTTTTGCTTTGATCCCGCAGCGGTTCTGGCATGGGAAAAAACCATTCGCGAGGCGGGTAATCAGCTACCTATCCGTATCGGCATTCCAGGCCCTGCCACAATTAAAACCCTGTTCAGATTTGCTCAGATATCAGGCATTGGCCCTTCCATGCGCTTTATTGCCAAACAGGCACGCAATGTGGCTAAATTGATGACCGTGCAATCGCCGCATGAATTGCTGGCCGGGTTGGCAGAGGGGATGGCAGCAGATAATAAATGCTTGCTGCAGCATTTTCATTATTATCCGTTTGGTGGTTTTGCGAAAACAGCTGCCTATGCCAAAGCGGTCGAACAGGGAAATTTTCGCCTGTTGCCAAAGGGCGGTTTTGAGGTACAGGACGCATAGTCTTTTATTACATTTTTTCCACATAGATAAAGGCCAATATAATGACAAACACGATTATCTCTTCACATAGCAAGGAAATAACCATTGGCTTTAACGCGCCTTTTTGCGTCATTGGCGAGCGCATCAATCCGACCGGGCGAAAATTACTGGCAGCAGAGATGGCAGCAGGCGATTATAGCCGGGTGATATCAGATGCGCTGGCACAAGTTGAAGCTGGGGCAACCATGCTGGATGTGAATGCCGGTATCCCGATGGTAGATGAACCGGCTATTCTGGCAGAATCCATAAAGCTGGTGCAATCGGTGGTGGATGTCCCTCTGGCGATTGACAGCTCTATTGTGGCAGCTCTGGAAGCCGGCTTGTCTGTTTATCAAGGCAAGGCACTTGTCAATTCGGTGACAGGCGAGGAAGACCGGCTGGAAGTTGTCTTGCCACTGGTAAAAAAATATGGCGCGGCTGTTGTCGCCATATCCAATGATGAAACCGGCATTTCAGAAGATGCCAATGTGCGCTTTGATGTGGCTAAAAAGATTGTTGAACGTGCCGCAGATTACGGTATCGGGCGCGAGGATGTGGTGGTTGATCCGCTGATTATGCCGGTAGGGGCGATTAATATGGCCGGGCGTACTGCTCTTGATCTGATTACGCGTTTGCGGACCGAGCTAAAGGTGAACACCACTTGCGGGGCGTCCAATATCTCTTTTGGCTTGCCAAACCGCCATGGTATGAACGCCGCCTTTCTATCCATGGCAGCAGGGGCGGGCATGACCTCTGCGATTATGAACCCTCTGCATAGCGAGGAAATGACTGCCATTATGGGCGCGAATGTGATGAATGGTGTTGACCCGGAATGCCGGAAATGGATCTCTAAATTCAGGGAAGTGCCAGCAGAAGGCAGTGGCCAGCGCGAGCGTCGCCAGACCAGAAGACGTGCCAAGGCCTGAACCCGCCAAAGCCTGAATCCGCCAGTGATAGGAACGGTTATTTTATGACAGATAAAAATGGCGCAAAATCCGGCGGCAAAGGCCCATCCAGCCCGAAAGAGGTGAAAATTGTTTTTACCCCTTCTGGCCGGCAGGGCAAAATAGCCACAGGAACAAATCTGTTGCAAGCGGCCCGTCAATTAGGGGTGGATATCGATTCTGTTTGTGGCGGCAGGGCCATGTGTGGCCGTTGCCAAATCGATGTGGGCGAAGGACAATTTGCCAAACATGGGCTAACCTCTTCTGCGGCCTCTTTATCTGCACCTTCTGCTTCTGAGGCGCGCTATGCGGAAAAACGCGGCCTGCCAGCCGGACGACGTCTGGCCTGTCAATGTGTTGTTCAGGATAATCTGGTGGTGGATGTCCCGGCAACCAGCCAGGTACATAACCAGCTGGTACGCAAAGCAGCCGATAATCGCGAGATAGCGCTTAATCCGCCCATACGACTGTGTTTTATCGAGGTGCGCGAGCCGGATATGCATGAGCCATCAGGTGATTTGCGCCGCGTTATTGAGGCTTTGCAAACACAATGGCCAGACAGGGTTAAAGGTGAGGTCAGCTGTGCGGTTCATGTCCTGCATTCCTTGCAGGGGTGCTTGCGTAAAGGCAAATGGCAAATTACGGTTGGTTTGCGCGATGGCCAGCAAATCATCGCTATCTGGCCAGGTCTTAAGACCCAGATTTTAGGGGCGGCGATTGATGTTGGCTCTACCACCATCTCTGCCCAGCTTTGTGATATGAATACAGGCGAAGTGCTGGCCGCCACCGGCATTATGAATCCGCAAATCCGCTTTGGCGAGGATTTGATGAGCCGTGTGTCCTACGGGCTGATGAATGAGGGCGGTGCGGCCGAAATGACCAAAGCGGTGCGCGATGGTTTGCAGCAATTGCTGGAAGGCGGGGCAAAACAGGCAGGCTGCGAGCCAGAAGATGTGCTGGAAATTGTGCTGGTTGGCAATCCTGTCATGCATCACCTGTTGCTGGGAATTGACCCGATAGAGCTGGGCGGTGCGCCTTTTGCCCTTGCCATTGATACAGCTATCGAAATGCGCGCCTCTGAAATTGATTTGCATCTGCATACCGGCAGTATGGTCTATGTTCTGCCATGTATTGCCGGGCATGTCGGGGCAGATGCTGCAGGGGTTGTGCTGGCAGAAGGCCCGCAAAACCGCGAGGATATCAGCCTGCTGATAGATGTTGGTACAAATGCTGAAATAGTCCTGGGCAATAAAGACAGGTTGCTGGCTGCTTCCTCGCCAACCGGGCCAGCCTTTGAAGGGGCGCAAATCAGCGCAGGCCAGCGCGCTGCCCCCGGTGCGATTGAAAGGATGCGTATTGACCCCGAAACATTGGAGCCACGCTTTTCGGTAATTGGCAGTGATATCTGGTCAGATGAGGAAGGCTTTGCCGTAGCAATCAAAGATACCGGCATTACCGGCATCTGCGGCTCTGGCATTATTGAAGCATTGGGCGAGATGTATCTGGCAGGAATAATTACCGCTGAAGGGGTGATAGATGGCAATCTTGCCAGCCGCACAGACAGGATTCGTGCAGATGGCCGTACCTTTAGCTATCATATCACCGATACTGTCAGCATCTTGCAAAATGATGTTCGCGCCATTCAACTGGCCAAGGCCGCCTTGCATGCCGGTTTTCGCTTGCTGATGGATAAGATGCAATTGGAAAAGGTGGACAGGGTTATTCTGGCAGGGGCGTTTGGCTCTTATATCGATCCCAAATATGCGATGATTTTGGGGATGGTGCCGGATTGCCCGCTGGACAAGGTCATTGCAGCAGGGAATTCGGCTGGTGCAGGAGCGCGTATGGCTCTATTAAACACTGATCAGCGCCGCGCGATTGAAGAAACAGTGCGCCATATTGAAAAAATTGAAACGGCTGTCGAGGCAGATTTTCAAAACCATTTTGTGCGGGCAATGGCCTTTCCGCATAAAACAGATCCTTATCCCTGTTTAAGTGCAGCGGTTAGCCTGCCGCCACGCGATTTAAGCGATAATGTGGCATCACAGGATAATCCGGGGCGGCGGCGCGGCGGAAGACGCAACCGCAATACTGCCTAATCCTGCCGGCTTTTTGCCGCAATTATTTTGGCTTTTCGCCAGCTATGAAGGCCAGCGGCAAAAATAAAAATGGCCGTGATAATATAGCTGGCAAAAATATAAAACTCATAGCTTTGTGCGCTCATCTTTTCGCCTCTCTATCTTGTATCTTTCAGCTTGGCACGGGCGCGGCTATTTTGCCGGAATTCCAGCTTGCGTATCGCCAGCATCCAGTCCATGCGATGCAGCACAATCCAGATAAAAAAGGCCTGGAAACCGGCAAACATCACCATCAATGGCCATAACATACTGCTATCAATGGCTATGCCGCCTGAGCGCAGGATACTGGCTGGCTGGTGCAGGGTATTCCACCAATCCACTGAAAATTTTACAATCGGTAAATTAATACAGCCGACCAGTGCCAGAATAGCGGCCATACGTGCGCCGCGCTCAGGCCGTTCAAACCCGTTTGCCAGCGCGATATAGCCAATGAAAAAGAAAAATAGCACCAGCATGGATGTCAGTCTGGCATCCCACACCCACCATGTTCCCCAAATCGGATAGCCCCACAGGCTGCCGGTGATAAGGGTCAGCCCGGCAAAGCCTGCCCCGATAGGGGCAATGGCGCGCGCTGCGATATCCCCCAAAGGGTGACGCCACACCAGATAAAAAAGCGCGCAAATCCCCAGCCCCAAATAGCTGGATAGCCCTATCCAGGCAGAAGGAACATGGACATACATAATCCGCACTGCCTCGCCTTGCTGATAATCGGCTGGTGAGGCAAATAAGGACAGATAAAGCCCATATATAAAACAGATAACAGAGACAAAAAAACAGAGCGCACGCACTGGCCGGGCAATGGCCTGAAAGCGTGTCGGGTTTGCCATAAAGTCAAAAAAACCTGTCATTATGTTATCTCTAATATTCCTTTTTAGGGCTCTAATTTCCCTTTTTTAGCGGCGATGTAAATGTGCTGCCTCTACCCCTCTTCCAGAGCAGAGCGCAATGCGGCCACACTTGCAACAGGGCTTACCACAAGAAGGAAAAGCACTAAAGCACTTAATAGGCTGAAATGGGCAGTTGCTGGCTGACCCAGCAAGACAGATTGTGCGGCCATCACGCCAAAGACAATTATCGGAATAGCCAGCGGTAATATCAGCAAAGCCACCAGCATCGCGGTACGCCTCGCCCCCAATGTCAGCGCACTGGCAATCGCCCCTAGCAGCATCAAGGCGGCCAGACCCAATGCCAGGCTGGCGATAAGCGGCCATGCCAGCATCCAGGGCAAACCGAAAAACAGCATTAACATGGGCGCGGCGATAATCAGCGGCACCAGCGAAAACAGATACCAACTGGCGATTTTTGCCAGCACATAGGAAGGCAGCGATAAATGGCTGAGGCAGATTTGTTCCAGCCAGCCGCCACGATAATCATCAGCAAATAATCGGTCAAAAGAGGGCAATGCGCTCAGTAAGGCAGCAATCCAGATAATTGAAACCCCCAATTGGCGCAATAAATCAGGCGAAGGGCCTACCGCCAATGGAAACAGGGTGGCCAGCATCACAAAAAAGGCACTTTGTGTAAGATGGTCGCCCAGCCGGGCAAGGCTGAGGCGATATTCTCTGGACAGGAAGGCAAAAAAACCTCTCATATCGCTGCCCCGCCAATATCAAACACCCGGTGTGGCAGCGTGTCGGACAGGGGAATATGACTGGCCATCAGCACATAGCCGCCTGCCTGTTGATGGGCATGAAGGGTGGTCTCAAAGGCTGTCCTGCCTTCTGCATCCAGCCCGCTATTGGGCTCATCTAATAGCCAGAATGCCCCGGCACCCATATTAAATTGCAGGCAGCTCAAGGCCAGCCTCTGGCGCTGGCCAGTGGAAAGATGTCGTGTCTGGCTGTCCAGAAAATCAGACAGCTGAAATATATCTTTTTCAAGAATATCTGTAATATCGCCTGTTTTATTGGCCAGCCCCGCCATCAGCGCCAGATTTTGACGGGCGGTAAACGCGCCACTTAGCCCGTCTTGCTGGGCATACCAGCTTGCCCGGACAGGGCTGTCAGCATCTTGCAGGTCAAGTTTTTTGCCCTGAAATAGAACCGCCCCTTCGGCAAGCGGCAGAAAGCCGGCAACCGCCCGTAACAGGCTGGATTTTCCGCTGCCATTTGCCCCGCGCAGCACCACCACTTCCCCGGGCTGTATCTGCAAGGTAATATCGGCATACAGCCATCTTGTGCCGCGCTGCAGGGCCAGCGATGTTATCATTATCGTCATACCCCCATATTTACGGGGCATTGCCCGGCCGGTCTAGCTTTTTTGCGCCTGAAAGGCGGGTCAGGGGAATAAATAATTGTCAAAAGAAAAGTCATGCTATCGGCTCTGGAAGTTTGCCGGAATATTTGCTATAATGTGGGTGACCGTATGCAGGCGCTCCTCTTGCGGCCATTTTCAACATTTCGTGTTTTGATATCCCTGTTGGCTTTAGCCTGTCCCGCCCTGATACAAGGTCAAAGGGAGGGGATGCAAAAGCACAGGAAAACGCTATCTTAAGGGGGAAGAGATGAGCCTATTTGATGATTATCTTGCAGAAATTGAGGAACGCAAAAAACAGGAGCTAAAGCCGAAGCCGATTGATGATGGCGCGCTAACCGCAGAATTAATCGGTCATATCACAGATGCGGCCAGCCCCCACCGTGCGGCCTGTCTGGATTTTCTGATCTATAACACGCTGCCCGGCACAACCAGCGCAGCAGGGGTTAAGGCCAGATTCCTGAAAGACATTATTTTAGGAAAGATTGAGGTGGCCGAGATTTCTGCTGAATCTGCCTTTGACCAGCTCTCGCATATGAAGGGCGGCCCATCGATTGAAGTGCTGCTGGATCTGGCACTCGATGGCGAGGGCGATATCGCGGCTACTGCAGCAGATGTGCTGAAAAGCCAGGTCTTTTTATATGAGGCGGATACTGCCCGTCTGGCCGATGCCCATAAAAAGAGCCATGGGCTGGCAGGTGATATCCTGAAAAGCTATGCGGCGGCGGAATTTTTCACCAAATTGCCGGATATAAATGAAAAGATTAAGGTGGTGACCTATGTCGCCGCCGAAGGGGATATTTCAACCGATTTGCTGTCGCCCGGCAATCAGGCCCATTCACGTTCTGACCGCGAATTGCATGGCAAATGCATGATATCCGAACAGGCGCAAAAAGAAATTGAAGCCCTGAAACTGCAGCATCCGGACAAGCAGGTGATGCTAATAGCTGAAAAAGGGACAATGGGTGTTGGCTCATCGCGTATGTCAGGCGTCAATAATGTTGCGCTATGGACAGGCAAACAGGCCAGCCCCTTTATTCCATTTGTGAATATCGCCCCGATTGTGGCGGGCACAAATGGCATTTCCCCTATTTTCCAGACCACTGTCGGGGTGACAGGCGGCATCGGGATTGACCTGAAAAACTGGGTCAAAAAGCTGGATGACAAGGGTGAGCCTATTTTGAATAATGATGGCAATCCGGTTCTGGAACAAAAATATGCGGTCGATACCGGCACGGTACTGACTATCGATACGAAAAGGAAAAAGCTGTTCAGCGATGATGAGGGCGAGGAGCTGGTCGATTTAAGCCCATCCTTTACCCCGCAAAAGCTGGAATTTGTCAAGGCAGGCGGCTCTTATGCGGTGGTCTTTGGCAAAAAGCTGCAAAGCTTCGCTGCCCAGATATTGGGCGTTGAACCTGCCCCTGTCTTTGCGCCATCCAAAATTATCTCGCATGAAGGCCAGGGTCTGACCGCGGTTGAAAAAATCTTTAATGCCAACGCATTAGGCGGCGATAGTGACAAGGTGATGCATGCCGGTTCGGATGCGCGGGTAAAGGTCAATATTGTCGGCTCGCAAGATACCACTGGCCTGATGACGTCACAGGAGCTGGAAGCGATGGCGGCAACTGTCATCTCGCCTACCATTGACGGCGCCTATCAATCAGGCTGTCATACCGCCTCTGTCTGGGATTTCAAGGCACAGGAAAACACCCCGCGGCTGATGAAATTTATGCATAAATTCGGGCTGATTACCGCACGCGATCCAAACGATAAATATCACGCCATGACGGACGTGATCCACAAGGTGCTGAACGATATAACCGTCGATGACTGGTCGATTATCATTGGCGGGGATTCCCATACCAGAATGTCCAAGGGCGTTGCCTTTGGCGCGGATTCCGGCACAGTTGCGCTGGCGCTGGCAACAGGTGAGGCCACCATGCCTGTTCCGGAATCAGTCAAGGTGGTGTTCAAGGGCAGTATGGCCGCCCATATGGATTTCCGCGACGTGGTTCATGCCACACAAGCGCAGATGCTACAGCAATTTGGTGATAATGTCTTTCAGGGACGGGTGATAGAGGTACATATCGGCACGCTGCTGGCCGACCAGGCCTTTACCTTTACCGACTGGACAGCCGAGATGAAGGCCAAGGCCTCTATCTGTATTTCACAGGATGAGACGCTGATCGGCTCGCTGGAAATTGCCCGTGACCGTATTCAGGGCATGATCGATAAGGGCATGGATAATGACAAGGCGATGCTGGCCGGGCTGGTGGATATCGCCAATAACCGGATCGCCCAGATAAGATCAGGCGAAAAACCGGCTCTTGCCCCGGATGAAACAGATAAATATTTTGCTGAAGTGGTGGTTGATCTGGACGCGATTAACGAGCCGATGATAGCCGACCCGGATGTGCATAATGCCGATATATCCAAGCGTTATACCCATGATACTATCCGCCCGATTTCCTATTATCATGGCGATAAAAAAGTGGATTTGGGTTTTGTTGGTTCTTGTATGGTGCATAAGGGCGATATTAAAATCGTCGCACAAATGCTGCGCAATCTGGAAGCCCGGCAGGACAAGGTCGCCTTTAATGCCCCATTGGTGGTAGCCGCCCCAACCTATAACATCATTGACGAGCTGAAGGCCGAGGGCGACTGGGAAATATTGCAAAAATATTCCGGCTTTGAATTTGATGATAGCGCCCCGAAACAGGCCTCGCGCACCGAATATGAAAATATCTTATATCTGGAACGCCCGGGCTGTAATCTGTGTATGGGTAATCAGGAAAAAGCCGCCAAGGGCGATACGGTGATGGCGACCTCTACGCGCCTGTTCAAAGGCCGGGTGGTTGAGGATTCAGCCGATAAAAAGGGCGAGTCGCTGCTGGCCTCTACCCCGGTGGTGGTGTTATCGGCTATTTTGGGGCGCACCCCCACGGCAGAAGAATATAAACAAGCCGTTGAAGGGATAGATTTGACCAAATTTGCCCCACCAATCGCCAAAAATCCGGCCACTAATTCGGTGCATTTTTAAGGGGAAAAACATCCTCCAACGGGGGAGAGACGAAAAAGCAGGGCTTCGGCCCTGCTTTTTTTGTGGGGGCGGCGATCTAGCACAACAGGGTGATGTAAATCTTGCCGTCTTTTTACGGAATTTTAAGATGTTTTTGATAGGGTTTCTCTTTCAGAGATGAAGGGGACAGAGATGATAATCTGTCTGATTGCGACGGCTTTGTATTATAATTTGGCGGATAGTCTGAAAACATCTCTTTATAATTATTATTAATTTCTGCATCTGTATGGGTCATAGTCTCATGATTTAGGATTTTTATTCGCCACACTAAAGGCGAAAATATCGCCATAGTTGCTAAAGAAATTGCGGCGAAGGAGAACACGGATATACCATTGAAAGTGATATCCTTAAAATTCGACACTTCGTTCAATATTTGCGGATTTATCCCTAAAAAATACAAAACGAAAAAGAACAGCCATGTTCCTATTAATTTACCGATAATGTATTTAAAGAGCTTATCTCTCTCTACCCGAAGTGCCTCTGATTTTTGGGGGAGGGTTTGCGTGTTTTTCTCTATGAGCCTTTGGAATAACCCCAAATAATCATTAAGGATACCCCGATTTTTTTCAATTTGGATGGCTTGCTTCATATCTAAAAGCGCAGTGTTATAATTTT
>CBFIAD010000070.1:0-11126 GCA_965660495.1 Puniceispirillaceae bacterium (SeqCode) | reverse complement strand
GTTTCCACCGAAACCGGGATACCGGCCAGCCCTTCCAGCCAGTATCGGCCGATTTGCCCGGCATAATTACTGGTACCGGCTGCCAGAATAACCAGATGCCGTATATCGTCCAAATCTGTATCTGAAAGGCCGGTTTTCAGTACACCCTTCGCGTCTGTCATTGCCGCTATCGTATGGGCAATGGCATCTGGCTGTTCATGGATTTCCTTTTCCATAAAATGGCGATATCCGCCCTTATCTATCAGCGCAGGAGACGCGCTGGTGCGGATAATCTCTCTGTTTGCGGGCTGGTTATTGCGGTCAAAAATTTGCACCTCATCCAGACTGAGGGCAGCATAATCCCCGTCTTTGAGATAAATCACATTACGGGTTAAATGCGCCATCGCCATCGCATCAGAGGCTACACATACCAGCCCATCTTCGATACCGATAGCCAAGGGCGAGGCATTGCGCGCCACAAACAGGGTATTTGGGCTGTCACGCAGCATCACTGCCAGCGCAAATGCCCCTTTAATTCTGGCCAGCACCTTTTGCATGGCCTGCGCGCCCCCACATCCTTGCCGGACAATATCCAAAAACAGATGGGCCAGCACCTCACTATCGGTTTGCGAGGAAAATTCATGCCCCTTTGCCAGCAATTCTGCTTTTAATTCTGCGTAATTTTCAATAATGCCATTATGGACAATCGCTACCTCATCTGCGGCCAGATGCGGATGGGCATTGGCTTCAGTCACCCCGCCATGGGTTGCCCAGCGTGTATGACCGATGCCGATATTGCCAGCTTGCGGTGCGTTTTTCAGGGCTGTGTCCAGCTGTGCCAGCTTGCCAACGGCGCGGGTAAGGTGAATTTTTTTGCCTTCCAGCGTTGCAATGCCGGAGCTGTCATAGCCGCGATATTCCAGCCTTTTTAGTGCATCCAAAATGATGTCTGCTGCTGGCTGATCCCCGATATACCCTACAATGCCGCACATATTTAGCTGCTTTTCTGCTGATTGCCTTGCTTCATTTTCTGGCCTAAGGCGAGCTTGATGCCAGCCCATTTTGCCATTTTTATCTCTATAGCCCCAAGTCTTACCCAAAGCACTGGATAAAGCCAAGATTTTATTCAGATTGTTCGGCCTTAATTTTGCCTAGTCTGGCGGGCATGGTAGTGCTTGCGAAACCCCCATGAACCTGTCTATATAAGCATATGCAATTTAGTGTCATTATATTAGCAGCAGGACAAGGAAAAAGGCTGAAATCCGCCATTCCCAAACCTTTGCATCTGCTTGCTGGCCGCCCTCTTCTGAACTGGGTGACACAGGCAGCAAAATCTGCTGGCACCAGCCAGACCTTTATCGTTACCTCAGCGGATACTGCTCTTTTTAGCGCCTATATTCCCAAAGATAGTCAGCTTTTTATTCAAGACCCGCCACAAGGCACAGGAGATGCGGTAGCGTGCACAATAGAGGCTTTATCCAAACTGCCAACCGAACAGCCGGTGATTATTTTATATGCTGATACCCCCCTTATTCAGCCAGATACCATCCGCCAGCTGACCGAGCAGCTAAGCCAAAATAGCAGCGATTTATGCTGCCTTGCCTTTGAAGCAGAAAATCCAACTGGCTATGGCCGAATGGTGACAGATGGCAACGCCCTGTACGCCATTATTGAAGAGCGGGACGCCCGCGCAGATGAAAAAGCCATTACGCTGGTAAATGGCGGGGTGATGGGGGCAAAGGCCGGCCTGTTATGCCAGCTGCTGCCACGCCTTGAAAAGGCCAATGCACAAGGCGAATATTATTTAACAGATTTGGTCGCTATGACCCATCAAGCAGGGATGCACGCGACCTTTCTGCCCGTAGCACAAGAAGAAGTTGCCGGCATAAATGACCGGCTGCAGCTGGCCGAGATGGAAGAGGTGATACAAACGCGCCTTCGCCATAAGGCAATGCTGGGCGGGGTAACGCTGATAGACCCTGAAACGGTTTATTTATCGGCCGATACAGAGTTTGGCAAGGATATCATTATCGAGCCGCACGTCGTTATTGGATCAAACACCAAAATTGGCGATAATTGCCAGATCAAATCTTTTAGCCATATTGAAGGGGCGATGATAGAGACGGGATGTATTATCGGCCCCCATGCCCGCCTGCGCCCTGGGACAATTCTGGAAACAGGCGTGAAAATCGGCAATTTTGTGGAAACCAAAAATGCCCATTTTGAAGCCGGGGCAAAAGCCAACCATCTCAGCTATATTGGTGATGCCCATATTGGCACAAAAGCCAATATCGGTGCCGGTACAATTACCTGTAATTATGACGGGTTTAATAAATTTAAAACAGAGATAGGCGCTTATGCCTTTATCGGGTCAAACAGCGCGCTGGTCGCCCCTGTCCAGATTGCAGATTATGCGCTGATTGGCGCAGGATCGGTCATCACCCAACAGGTAGAAGCAGGCGCATTAAGCCTCACCAGAGCCGAGCAAAAAACCTATCCCAAAGGCGCAGAACGGTTTCGTGACAAAGCACAAAAGCTAAAAAACAGTAAGACATCATGATGTTAGACCCCGCCCAGCTCACCCGTCATCTTATCGATCTGCAGCAAAAATCTGTCCTTGTGGTGGGCGATGTAATGCTGGATCGCTATGTGATCGGCAGGGTCAACCGCATCTCGCCCGAAGCCCCTATTCCTATCTTGAGTGAAAATCATACCAGCATGACCACAGGCGGGGCGGCCAATGTGGCCCGCAACCTGGCCCAGCTTGGCTGCCGGGTCAGCCTGATAGGTCTGGCAGGTATGGATAATGCTGGCAAAGAGCTAACGCGTGCCATTGCACAGATCCCGCAAATATTATTCACCCCCATCCTGTGCCCGGACAGGCCGACCACGGTTAAGACCCGTTATCTGTCTGCTGGCCAGCAAATGTTGCGTGTGGACAGGGAAATTACCGACCTGCCAGACAAAGATGTGAGCGAAAAGCTGTTTGAGCAGGCCAGCCTGTTAATGGCTGATTGCGATATTTTGATCCTCTCTGATTATGCAAAGGGCTGCCTCGGCCCGGCAGTAAACAAAAGGTTGATTAGAGCAGCGCATGAACAAAATATTCAGGTCATCATCGATCCCAAATCAACAGATTTCAGCAATTATCGTGGAGCAGATTTGCTGACCCCCAATTTGACAGAGCTAAGACAGGCAACAGGCCTGACAGAAGATAGCCTGAGCGCGATTGAACTGGCAGCAAGGGATATATTAAAAGAATGTGATATTCGGCAAATGCTAGTGACCTTGAGCGCGCGTGGCATGATGCTGGTGACCCCGGATAGTGCCTGTCATATCCCTGCCCGCCCGTGCGAGGTGTTTGATGTTTCAGGGGCAGGTGATACGGTTATCGCGCTGCTGGCCTCTGGCATTATAACAGAGCTTGGGATGGCGCCATCTGCCCATCTGGCTAATCTGGGCGCCTCTCTGGTAGTGGCAAAATCCGGCACGGCGTGCCTTGCCCCTGGCGAGCTGCTGGCCCAGCATAGGGGCGAGGCACAGGCTCTGCCCCTGTCAAAGGCAATAGAACAGGCCAATAAATGGCGTCAGCAAGGCCTGAAAATCGGTTTTACCAATGGCTGTTTTGACTTGCTGCATGCAGGCCATATTCATATTTTAAAACAGGCCGCCGGCGGATGTGACAAGCTGATTGTCGCGGTTAATGCCGATAGCAGTGTCAAACGCCTGAAAGGCGAGGAGCGTCCTATACAGCCGCAAGAAGTACGAAGTGCCATTCTAGCCAATCTGCCCTTTGTCGATGCGGTTATCCTGTTTGACGAGGACACCCCAAAAGAGGTGATAGAAGACCTTAGCCCCGATTTTTTAGCCAAGGGCGGCGATTATCAGATACAAGATATTGTCGGCGCAGATTTTGTCATGGCAAAAGGCGGCGAGGTGCGGGCAATCTCGTTGCTGGAGGGGCATTCCACTAGCCGTTTTTTAACATCTTCGTCTATCCAGACAGACTAGCTGGCAAGCGCCCGGATTTACCGCGCGCCTGCTTATATTCCGGCCTTAATCTTCTGTCGGCTGTGCCATAAATTCCTGATCAATCTTTGGCAGAGGCGTATCTGAAATTGCCGCTTCAAAGGCTTGCAAGCGCTTATAGATAGATAACAGCTCGACAATGGTCGGCCAGGAATTCACTAGATACTGGAAAGAATTGGTAACCTGGCTAAAGGCTGTCAAAATCTGCTGCATCAATCCAAAGGTAATACTGCCCACCGCGATGGTCGGTATAAGCAGAAGATAGGCAAAGATATTATCGGCCTGAAGATAGAAACTGCGGGCCACATTAAAATACATATAATGAAAATAGAGGCGGAAATAATTCCGGCGCACATTGGAAAACAGCTCGACCAATGTGGGCGGCTGGGCGCGTGTTTCATCATCCTCGCCATAGACCAGCTCTTTGCGATAGGCCGCTTCCACACGCTGATTTTTAAATTCCAGCCCGGGCAGTTTTATACCCACCGCTGCCAAAAAGACAGTGCCAAAAACCGACCAGAAAATGGCAGCCATCAATAAAGGATTGGCAATTTCCCCAACAAAGGGCAGCGAGGTGACATTTGATGAAAGCGCCATCAAAACAGGCAGGAAGGCAAACAGGGTCATGATGGAATCAACAATTGCAACCCCCAGCCCTTCGACAATCCCGGCAAAGCGCATCGTGTCTTCCTGAACCCGCTGGGATGCCCCTTCGATATGGCGTACCTGTCCCCATCTGGCGACATAGAAATCATTCATAGCCGTGCGCCATCTAAACACATAGTGACTGACAAAAAAGCGGGTCACCACATAAACACAAATCCACACAAAGGCAATTTGCGTGAAAATCAAAATCAGGCTGTAAAGATCGGCGGCTGTTGTTGTGCTTTCCCCGGAAAGGGCATTTTGTACCGCATCAAAAAAGGGACGCCGCCAATTATTAATAGCCACCGATACCTGAACGCTGAAATAGGTGGAAAATAAAATCAGCTGGCTGCCAACAATCGACCAGATTTGCCATTTATGCGGCAAATAGCGAAACCAGAACAGGGCAAAGGCAGCACATACAAAAATATAATAAAGATAAAACCATAAAAATTCCGAACTGATGAAATAGCCAACACCCACAATCGGATTATTCGGATCTGTATCCAGCGCAAAGCCAAGAGTGCGGCCAATTTCTGTACCAAAGCCATACCAGAAAATAATCGCCACAGCTGCCGATAAAATCGCGCTAAGCAAAAACAGTTTCGGGCGCGGAAAAAAACTTTCAAACATGGTTCTTTCTCTTTTTACTGGTTCTTTCTGCCGGAAAAATTTTAAAAAAATTTCCAAAAATATTTCTGGCCAGATATTTAATAAAAATCACTATCCTGTACTTTTTTGTAAATAGATATATTCACCACCACCCCCAGCGCGATAAACACCGTTAGCATCGCTGTCCCGCCATAGGAGATAAGCGGCAAGGGCGCACCCACGACTGGCAATAATCCGGTAACCATACCAATATTCACAAAGATATATAAAAATAACATAAAAGAAATGCCCATACAGGCAAGTCGGCCAAAACGATGCTGGCATCTAAGGCCGGTTAACATGACCGAGGCCAAAATGGTAAAATAGATAAGCAATATGCCGAGATTGCCAATAAAGCCGAACTCTTCACCTATCATGGTAAAGACAAAATCGGTCTGTTTTTCCGGCAAATAATTTAGCTGGCTTTGCGATCCTTGTAAAAACCCCTTGCCAAACAGCCCGCCTGACCCCAGCGCAATCTTGGACTGGGTAATCTGGTATCCTGCCCCCAGCACATCTGCTTCCGGGTTCAAAAAGGTCATAATGCGCGCTTTTTGATAATCATATAGCTGAGACCACAAGACAGGGGCAGCCGCCGCGGCCAGCATTATGCCGGTTACCACATAGCGACGCGGCACGCCGGCGGCAAATACCACCGCCAGCCCGCCTGTCAGCAACATAAAAGACGTCCCCAGATCCGGCTGGATTAAAACCAGGGCAAAAGGCACGCCCAGCATAAATATAACCGGCAGATAGGAAATAAGCGATTGCACCTGTTCAGGTGTCTGGCTACTCAGATAACGGGCAAGAGCGATAATCACCGCCAGCTTGGCAGGCTCGGACGGCTGAAAATTGAACAACCCCACCTCGATCCATCTAGTCGCCCCTGTCCCTGTACCGATAAAGGGCAGAACAAGCAATAAAGCGACCGCCATTGCCAATCCCCAATAGGAAAGACGATGCAGCCATATGGTCGGCATCAACGCTACAACAACCAGCAACATGGCACCAATGCCTGCACGGATCATTTGTCTTTCTGCCCAGGGTGACCATGCCCCTTCCGAAGCGGAATAAAGCGCCAAAGTTCCGACCACCACCAGCGCGGCAACCGATATCAATAAGAACCATGGCAACCGATATAACAGCTGAAAGATGCGTAAAATCATGCCGATACCACGTCAGAGGCTAGCATGAAATCCAAAATATCGCTGGCAATAGGGGCAGCCGCACTTGACCCGCTGCCGCCATGCTCGACAACAACAGAGATGGCATAGCGCGGATTTTTATAAGGAGCAAAGGCAACAAATAGCGCGTGATCCCGCTCTTTCCAGGGGCGGTCAATATTATCAATAATACCTTTTTCACGCTGGGCTTTGGTTATCCGCTTAACCTGAACTGTTCCTGTTTTGCCCGCTATCCCTTGGGCAATATCATATTTGCGTGCGGTTCCCAGACCCCCTGCCATAACTTTGCGCATACCTTTATGCAGGAAGCGAATAATATCAGGCGACACATCCAGAGGCGCAAAGGCAGAGGTGAGTTGCGGGTCATTATGTGCGACCAGGCTGGGAATAATAGCAGATTTTCCATTGGCAATCCGCGCGGTCATAAGCGCCAGTTGCAAGGGCGTGGTCAGCACAAATCCCTGTCCAATACCCGCCACAACAGTCTCCCCGGGTGTCCAAACCACCCCGCGCTGTGCCAGTTTCCAGTCACGATTTGGAATAATACCCTGTTTTTCACTGACCAGCCCTAATGCGCTTAAATCGCCCAATCCCAAACGACGGGCCATATCATGGATGCGGTTTATCCCTGTTTTCAGGGCGATTTGGTAGTAATAAATATCACAAGAACGTTCCAGCGATTGTTCGGCATTGACAAAGCCATGTCCCCGCTCGTTCCAGCAGTGAAATTTTCGATTGCCAAACTCAAACGCACCGGAACATTCATATTGGGTATTGGGGCTGATAACACCAGCTTCCAATGCCGCTGCCAGCACCACCATTTTAAAGGTCGAGCCAGGGGCATATAACCCCGATATGGTGCGGTTTAAAAGCGGGGTGCGCGGATGGGTATTCATGCGCTGCCAATCGCGGACAGATAGCCGATTGGAAAATAAATTCGGATCAAAGCCCGGTGTGGAGACCATGACTTTCACCTCGCCTGTCTGTATATCCATCACCACAACCGCACCGGATTCAGGCGGAACCAGACGGCCTTTTTCATCCTTTAGAACCAGATCATCCCCCATCGTGACATGGGCGCGCAATTCAGCATCCTGCATCAGGGCTTCCTGAACCTCTGCGCGATGCACCGGTACTGCCTGCCAGCGCCCGCGCCGCAGCCGTTCGGTGGCAAAAGACTGGGCTTCGATATCAATGGACAAATAGGTATCTGCCCCCGGATTAGCCTGTTGATCGCGCAAGACGCGCACAGGCTTTCCCTTGGCATTAACCTCTACCCGCTCGAACCCGAACAGACCACGTAAATCCGGCTCCATCTTGCGCTCAATACCAGTGCGCCCGATACGGGTTTCCGGCAAATAGCGTAAATCTGGATGGCCTTCTATATCGCGCTTATTCACCGGCGAGACATAGCCGGTCACATGGGCAGTCATCCATCCTTGCGGATAAATGCGCTTATAGCTTTTCTGAAAAGATGCCCCTTCCAGCACAGGCGATAATACCGCCAATCGGGATAATTCTCTCTGGGTAAGGTTGGATTTAACGGTCACTTCCAAAAAGCTGGGCTGGTCAGCTATTTTTTCCAGAATTTCTTCTATATCTTCCGGTTTTAGCGTTATCAAACGGCTGACGCGTTGCAGCCATGCTTTGGGGTTTTTAATGCGCGAGGGCAGCATCCGCAACTCAAACACCTCAGAATTACCAGCCAGTAATCGGCCTTTGCGATCCAGAATACGTCCGCGCGGGGCTTGCACCAGACGCTGATCAAACTGGTTATTATCAGAAAGCCTGCGATAGCTTTCATTTTGGGCAATCTGCAACTGATAGAGCCGCCCGACCAGCAAAGTGCCTAGCACCCCCTGCCCGACACCCAGCATCACCATGCGTCGAGTCATCACCGAGGAAAGTTCTTTTTGTTCTTTGCGCTTTTTCATTTGATTTTGCTATCCATTTGCCTGCGCAACATAAATTGACCCGCAGAGGCCGCAGAAACCAGCAAGACATAAAACACAGGAAATAGTAAAATCGTCATCCCTGCCTGTAAAAAGATATCACTTAAATCCGGAAAGGAAAAATAAATGACCGCATAGACCGATATTTTGAATGTGGCATAAAATAACACGATAAGGGAAAAGGCTGACCAGATTTCCAAAAAATCACTATGAATTAAAACAACGCTGCGCCATCTGGTGATAATAGCCGACAACACAAGGGCGGTTGCGCTCATTCCCAGCATATCAAAGAACATCAATTCTGAAAAAAGACCGATTAAAAACACCGCCAAAATAGACAGCCGATTGGCGAAAAACAGATTCATATAAAAAACATAGGCCAGCACCAGCAAGGGCGCAGAGGCAAAAAAGACTTGCCATTGGGCAAACGCCCCTTCAAGCAACACCAGAAAACAGCCAAATATGGCCAGTAATATCTGAATTGGCAACGGCGAGGAAAGCTCGGCCGGACGTTCAAGCGGGCTGCTCATTGCAACACATCCTTTGGGCTAAACCCTTCAAGAAGGCGCTTATCGTCATTTTCCGGCAAAGGCGTGAAGAAATCGGCAAAACCGTCAATATCTTGCCTGTCATCTCCTTCGGGGCGCACCAAAATCGATACAAAGGCCACTTTGCGCAAATCAACAACAGGCTGAATATAAAAATCGCGCCCACCCCCGCTGACCACACGCCCAACCGGCAGGCCGGGTGGCAAAATCTCACCATGGCCAGAGGTAAGAACAAGTTCATTTTCCTTTGGTTCTGCTTCCAGCGGCAAAAAGGATAGCGATAACATATCGCTATTTTGGCCTATCGCCAGACCAGGCCAGGAAGAGGTACTAAGCAAAATTGGAATACGCGAATTAACATCACTTAGCATCAATACCCAGGAATGACGCTTGCCTACCTCGATAATATAGCCAACCAGCCCATCTGCTGTAACTACCGGATCGCCGCGATGAATACGCTTATCCCTGCCATGTGTGATCATCATGGTATGCGAGAAACTGCTGCCCGGGGCAGCAATGGCGCGGGCGGTTACGGCCTGTCTGTCTGCCGGAATAACCGCCCCTAGAACCGTGCGCAACTGGCGGTTTTCCGACTCCAATATCTCCGAGCGTCTTTGCCAGCGTTTCAGCCGTTCATTTTCAGCGCGCAATCGCACAGTTTCCTCGCGCAGGGAAGCAACGGTTCGCATCCCCTCAAACATGGTTTCAACCGCCCGCACAGGCGCGGCCACCACATCAAATAGCGGGGCAAATATACCCGATACGCTGGTCTGAACCGTCCGCACAGCCAGCATATCGGCCTTGCCGATAAAAATCAGCACAAAGCCAATAAGAATGATCAAAAGATGATAAAAGCGCCGAGGTTGGGTAGCACGCGTTCTGCCCGTGCGACCAGCCATTTTCCTTATGCTCCGATAAGAACGTGCCTGAGGGTTTTCAACTCTTCCAGACAGCGCCCTGTTCCCATTACCACACAAAAGAGCGGGTCTTCGGCAATTGAAATCGGCAAGCCGGTTGCATCTCTGAGGACGGTATCCATTTCACGTAGCATCGCACCGCCTCCGGTCAGCACAATCCCTTTTTCCACGATATCGGCTGCCAGTTCTGGCGGGGCTTGTTCCAGTGCCATCTTCACCCCTTCAACAATCTGTTTCAGCGGGTCAGAAATAGCATCCGCGACTTGCGCCTCGGAAATGGAAATTTCCTTTGGAACGCCATTGACCAAATCGCGGCCACGCACCTCAATGCGTACACCGCCTGATTTTTCCGGACGACGGGCAATCCCGATGGTCTTTTTAATCCGCTCGGCTGTGGCTTCGCCTATCAGCAGATTATGTGTCCGGCGCATATAGCCGATAATAGCTTCATCCAGCTTGTCCCCGCCAACCCGTACAGAGTGAGCATAGACGATATTGCCAAGAGACAGGATAGCCACTTCTGTTGTGCCGCCGCCAATATCCACCACCATTGAACCGGATGGCTCTGTTACCGGCAAATCCGCACCAATCGCAGCGGCCATCGGCTCTTCAATAAGGAATACACGGCGCGCACCGGCCGCCTCGGCTGATTCCTGAATAGCCCGGCGTTCCACCGCTGTAGAGCCGGACGGCACACAAATAATCATTTGCGGGCTGGCAATGGAAAAGCGGCCATTCACCTTTCGGATAAAATGCTTGATCATTTCCTCGGCCACTTCGAAATCGGCAATCACCCCATCTGCCATCGGGCGAATAGCTTGAATATTGCCAGGTGTTTTGCCCAGCATCACTTTAGCTTCCTCACCAACGGCCAGCACTTGTGTTTTGCCGCGCACCTGCGCCATTGCCACCACAGAAGGCTCGTTCAGCACAATGCCCCGACCCTTAACATAAACAAGTGTATTTGCCGTTCCCAGATCGATACCGATATCTGCTGACATAAAACCAAATAAAGAGCCGAACATTTTCCTAAAATTCCCGTGCCATCATTGTTAATTAGCTGTCTGAATGACCCTCATGCATATTTCATGCCCGCCAGGCAAAACAGACCAGCCTATTGCAAAGAAGGGTACCGCAACCGATACCCTTCCCTACTATAGCTAAAATTGTGGTAAAATCGAGGCTTAATTCGCCTAGTTTTTATCTTTATCTACCAGACGG
>CBFIAD010000069.1:0-11632 GCA_965660495.1 Puniceispirillaceae bacterium (SeqCode) | reverse complement strand
AGCTATCATCTCCTGCATCGGCAGATTTTCAGGATTGGTAATTTCCAGCTCCCCGGAAACATCCGAGCGGTTGGCAGAACCTGCACTTAACAACATACCATTGCTAGAGAACATATTTTCGCCTGCTGTCCCGTCCAGCGTGATACCTGCCCGGTGCTGGGCATTCATTTCCCGCCCCATCAACAAAGCCAGCTGATTGATATCCTTTAACACCTCATTGGCGGTGACATAGGCATCTGCCAGGCCGGCTATCATACCGGCGGAAATCTGGTTGGTGGCGCGGCGCACCCCGCCGGACAGTACCACCGGCTGCAACCCGCTATAGGTTTCATCAAAACTCAAGGGGCGCATATTTGTCCCCTCGACAATAATTGGCCCTACCCCGGAAGTGCCCAGCCTTACATCAACAACGCCTCTATCCTGATAATCAACAGTTACATCGCTTAAATTGGACAGATCGCTGATTAGCCGGTCGCGCAAATCAAAAATGGAATTGGGGGATTGCCCGCTTTGCCCGGTTGCCAGGATGCGGCCATTCACATCTGCCAGCTGCTGGGTCAACATATTCACCGAAGCCATGCTGTCTTCCATGACAGCCTTTACCCCTTTTTGCAGCTCTTCGACGCGCTGGGCATAGCTGTTAAAGCCCTGCGCCAATGCCTTGCCCTGTTCAATCGCCACCGCGCGTGCGGCCAGCTCGGACGGGGCGGCGGCCACTTCTCTTAAGCTGTCAAAGAAGCTAGCGATTTGATCGCCCAGACTGCCCTTTTCCGGCAACAGCACATCTTCAAGCTGTTTTACCTGATCCACATAGGTGTCCAGCTTTTCAAAGCCAGAGGTGGCGGTACGCGCCCGGTCAAGCAAATATTGATCAAAAGACCGCTTGATATCGGTAACCCTGACCCCCAACCCTGTCTGGTTGGCAAGGCTGGTGACGCTGCCTTGCGATCCGGTTACCTCTTCCAGATTTGCCTGACGCTTTTTATATCCTTCGGTGTTAATATTGGCGATATTCTGCCCGGTTACCGCCAGCGATTGACGGTAAGAATTAAGCGCAGATTTACCAACATCAAACAGGCTGGTCATCGTCTACTCCACCTTCAACTTTGCGCCAAGCTGGCGAACCAGCGCATCGGCAATGCCCAGATTAACGCTAGAGGCTAAATGCTTTGACTGTTCCATATCCAGCAAGCTGTTATATTTCTCGGTTGCCGAATTATCAAAAATGCCATCTGACAATTTTGCTTCGCGCATCTGCTTTAGCATCTGGTTCAGAAAAATCGCTTCGAATTGCTCTGCGACTTCCATTAATTCCGCATTCGGGTCAGGCTTTTGCAGCAAATTTTCAGATAGTCTGAGTTCTGCAGTTGGCAGGATATTCATTTTCCTTGCTCCTGAACCGTTTAAATCACGACCAATTCGGCGCGCAGCGATCCCGCCTCGCGCAAGGCTTCCAGAATAGCAACCAAATCTGCCGGACTTGTGCCCACCGCATTGACTGCCTCGACAATGGTCGATAGCTCAACACCCGGATCAAACAAAAAGGCACGCGCTGGCTGCTGGTCAATTTGAATGGTTGAATCAGGGGTAACGGTGGCAGGGCCCGGTGTGGTAGCTGCAACCCCGTTAGCGACCGCCAGATTATTGCCTTGTGTAACCGTGCTGTTTTCATCAACGCGAACAGTGAGTGAGCCATGGGTGACTGCCGCCGGGGTAACACGCACATCACCGCCAATGACAATTGTCCCGGTACGGGCATTTACCACTACTTTGGCAGATTGCCGCTCTGGTTCAATTTCGATATTTTCCAGCATGGAAATAAAGGATACTTTCTGGGCAGGATCAACCGGTGCGCGTACCTTTACTGAACGCGAATCCAGCGCAATAGCCACACCATTTCCAAAGACATCATTCACTGCCTCTGCTACCTGATTGGTGATGGAAAAGTCGCCCTGATGCAAGTTCAGAATAAGATTATCAGTGGTCAGAAAATCTGTTTCGATCAATTGTTCTACCGTTGCCCCGCCCGGGATACGGCCAACTGTTGGTACATTCACAATCAGTGACGAGCCATCATTGCCGGCAACCCCTAGACCGCCCACTAGCAAATTGCCCTGTGCCACCGCATAGGTCTCGCCATCCGCACCCATCAAGGGGGTCATCAGCAACGTGCCACCACGCAAGGATTTTGACTGGCCAAGCGTCGAAATTGTTGCATCCAGACGCTGGCCCGGCTTGGCAAAAGGCGGTAATTCTGCGGTAACGATAACCGCTGCAGAATTTTTTCCGTTAAGAGAGGTAGCTGAATTGGTAGTTACGCCAAACTGGCTGATCATGGCCTGCATGGACTGCAAGGTAAGGGGCGAATTGCCATCCCCTGTCCCGGGCAAACCCACCACCAGGCCATAACCGACCAGCTGGTTAGAGCGCACCCCGGCAATAGAGGTCAAATCCTTTAGCCTGTCTGCCTGTGCATGGCTCAGAAAAAGGGCAAGAAATAACATAAATTTGCTAACAATTTTTAAAGCTGTCATTTTCTGTTCCATATCTTTTTCTTTTCCATCTGGCCAAATTCAACGGCCCTTAAAAGGGCGAAATGGTACGCATCGCCCGGCTTAGCCAGCCTTTTTTAGAACTGTCCGCAATATCCCCTGCCCCGGTATAGCTGATCTGGGCATCTGCCAGCCGATTGGATGGCACGGTATTTCCAGCTGAGATATCTTCCTGGCGGACAATGCCGCTAACCCGGATATATTCCTTGCCATTATTAAGGGTGAGTTCCTTTTGCCCCAAAATACCCAAATTCCCATTGTCAAAAATCCGCACCACTGTCACCGATAGACGGCCGGTCAGAGAGTTGGATTGCGCGGCATTGCCAGACCCGCTAAAGGACTGGCTTGTCCCGCTGGTCAGAGAATTATTCGCATCCCCCGCTGCTGCCAGACCTCCGGTCAGGATATTTGGCAATGCAACAGGCAGGGTCAGATCAAAGGAATCCGATTTTGCGCTGGCCGCTGTCTGGGCTTTGGTGGCGGCAAAGACCTCGTTAAAATCAACGGTCAGAATATCGCCTACCTTGCGCGCGCGCCTGTCTTTGGAAAACAGGCCACCCTGCCCATCTTGATAAATCGCCCCGGTTTTCTGGCGCGTATCCGGGCTTAAACTGATGGTTGGGAAAACCGGCTCAAACGCTTCGGATGCCCGGTCTTCAACATAATTGGAACAGCCGCCAGCCAGCCCCAAAACAGCCAGAGAAAAAAACAATGTTGAAAGCGGTTTAAAAAACATCATACGCCTTGTTACAAAAGGGGGTTTACGCTCTGCGGCTATTGGTAAAAACTTTAGAGGTTCTGGGCAATAAAGCGCATCATCTCATCTACTGAAGTGATCGATTTCGAGCTGACCTCATAGGCACGCTGTGTTTCGATCATATCAACAAGCTGCTGCACCACATTCACATTTGACCCTTCAAGCGAGCCCTGCAAAAGCTTGCCAAAACCGCCTTCAAACGGGTTCGCCACAACCGGCGGACCGCTGGAAGGGCTTTCGACAAGGAAGCTCTCGCCGATAGGTTCAAGACCCTGGCGATTGGCGAAATCTGCAAGAGTAAGCTGGCCGACCTCTTCTGCTTCTACCTGTCCGGCTACCTGAACAGAGACAATGCCATCCTGGGATATATTCACCTGTGTTACCCCTTCAGGGATTTGAATTTCCGGCTGGACAACATAGCCAGATTGTGTGGTGAGCGTGCCATCAGCAGAACGGGCAAACGCGCCATTTCGGGTATAGCCTACGCGGCCATCCGGCATCAGCACCTGAAAGAAACCTGACCCTTCAATAGCGATATCCAGCGCATTATCGGTGGAAATAATACTGCCTTGCGTATGCTGCTTGCTGGTATTTAACAGGCGCGTACCTGCACCAATGGCAAAGCCGGAAGCCAAATTGGTCTCATCAGAGGTTTGCTCGCCTGCGGGGCGAATAATCTGATATAACAGCGTTTCAAAATTTGCCCGGTCACTTTTAAAGCCATTTGTATTCACGTTTGCCAGATTGTTAGCAATAATCTGCATTTTTGTTTGCTGTGAATTCAGGCCAGTTTTGGCAACATGCATAGCATAGGTTGACATGGTTTACGCTCTCCGATGGTTGTCATCTCCATCGAAGTATCTGCAAGCCTTGTGCCAGATAGAAATATTCTTGAAATCTTTATAATGAATTCAGCCAAGAGCCGACCGGCAGCGGGCGGATAAGAGGCTTCTAGCCATTTGGAAGGCGCAACAGCGAAGCGGTATTTTCATCCAGTTCAGAAGCGGTTTTAATCAGCTTCATATTCAGCTCATAGCTGCGCTGATAGCCCATGGATGCGACCAGCTCATCTATCGCATTGACATTGCTTTCCTCAACATAGCCCTGCTTAATCTTCACATTCTGATCGGGCAGAATCTCGCCATTTACCGGGCGAATTTCCCCATCATTATCTTTTTGCAGCTCCAGCCCTTCACCGGAAACCAGTCCGATAAGACCCAGATTTTCTGTGACGCCCGGCTCGCCATTTAGCGGCTCGATCATCAGCTCGCCCCCTTCCGAGACGATCATTTTACGAAAAGGCGGAACCGTGATGGGCTGTAAATTCTGGTTCAGTACCAGCGCGCCCGCCCCATTGACTAATTGCCGTTCAGACGAGACAGACATATCGCCGCGCCGCGTCAAGGAAATGTCAGCCCCGGGTTTTTTTGACACAAAAAACCCCTCTCCTACAATCGACATATCGGTAGACATATCAGTATGACGCAGCCGGCCTTGCGTGGCATCAAAAATACCGCTGCCATTGGTAATGGCAAAAGTGCGTGCATTCAGCTGGTTATCCGAAGACATATATAAAGAGCCAAAGCTTTCATACATATCCCGGCGATAACCAGACACATTCATATTAGCCAAATTCTGGGCACTTACTGCCTGCTTGCGCAACGCAATATCCAGCGAATTCAATGACAGATGTATCATCTTATCCATGATTTGGCTCCTGTTATGCGCCTGTTATCCGGCTGTGCCTGCTGTTATAGCTAGCCGCGATTACTGCCGGATATTAATAATAGTCTGGGTCAGAGTTGTGGTGGTTTCAATCGCCTTGGCAGATGCCTGGAAGTTACGCTGGGCGGTAATCAAATTCACCAGCTCTTCTGTAATATCCACGTTGGAGCGCTCCAGCGAACCAGACAGAATATTACCAAAGCCTTCTGCCCCTGCCTCGCCTACCTGGGCATCACCAGATACGGCTGTCGCCACATAGGTTGCGTTACCGATCTGCTTTAGACCATTCTGGTTGTTAAAGTTGGCCAGCACAATTTTGCCAAGCGGATTATTCTGGCCATTTGTATAGTTCGCCCGAACTGTACCGGAAGCATCAATTTCCAGACCATCCAGTCGGCCAGAAGTAAAACCATCCTGTTCTACAGACAATACCGAGAAGGGCTGGGCAAACTGGGTAGACGCCCCAAAATTAATATCCAGCGAAACCGATGTCCCTTGTGACTGGTTTTCATAATGCACCAGATTTTTCGGGCTGAGCAATTTACCTGTCTTATCAAAGGTTAGCTCACCTTCATCAATATAAAGCGGATAATAGCCTGTTACCAGATTATCCGGCGGCGTGGTGACCACATCCCCGTTGGGGTCAACATAAAGCGCGACACCTTCTGCATTTGTGGCCTGAACCAGATTATAGATTTCCGGCACTGAACCCACACCCAATGGCACATCATCCAGACCCAGACGCGATGCGCCTTTCACCTTGATGGTGGAATCATTGCCGGTTGTCCCGGTGGTAAAGATAAAATTATTTCCATCAGATGAATATCTGACTGTCACACCGCCAACGGTTTCACCTGTTTCGGCATCCATGATTTGGTTGATACGGGTTTGCAAGGCTTCGGCCAATGTAGAGCCCACATAAAAGCCTGAGGGCACTTCGACCACACCATTAATACCGTTCACCGATACGTTAAAGCGGTTATCGCCCTCTGCACTGGACAGGCGGAATACATCTGTCAAATCATCATTGGCCGCTCTGCCAACCGCTACCGCAGGGGTAGAGGCCAGGCCTCGGCCAGCGGTAAAGACCGCATCAGCCTTGCTAACGCCAACAGCCATCAGATGGTTATCGCCCGAGAAATGATCATTGGTATCGGTAATGCTGCCATCATCTGCGCTCAGCGTATAACGACCTATCTGAATATTAGAGGCAGTTTGCGCTTCATCCACACCCAGCGCGCCATTGGCAGCGATTGCCTCGCCGGTAGTACCGCTTGAGAAGGTGAAAGAACGGGTGTCTGAATTATAATTTACCTTCACCCCATAGCGTTTATCGTTAAGCTGGATTTCTTCCCCGTCTGCCACAAAGGCTTCGGTGGATAAAACCTCGCCGCCACGAATAAGAACCTCTTCTGAGTCATTCTTGGCCGGCACACCCAGATTATTGGTATCATCTGCGGTTTCTGCCCCGTAAATCGAGAAGGAATTAAAGTTTGAATTTGTTCCTGTCCCCAGAATATTCCGCTCGACAGTGAATTGCAGGCGCTGATTAACCGCATCATATTTCACTTTAATGGGCGGATTTTTCTCATCTACCCAATCCGTGGTGGTGGTCACTGTTTCCACACCACCTGCGGTAATCCCCAAAACTTCCAGCGAGTCTGTTACTGTTGTGCCGATTGTCTGGCTAAGGGTGAACTGTCCCTGATAATCCGAAAACACGCCCTGGTTTGAGGCTGAAACAGTACCGACTGTAACGGTTAGATCATTTGCCGGGCTTGCCCCGCCCAGCAAATTGCCGGGGATGGTCAGCTGGTCACCAGCTGTATAGCCTCTGCCGCCACTTAAAACAGCTGCCGTTGCCGAATTACTAGTGATGGTGATTTCAATATCCGCTTCACCGCCAGAGCCGGTTGTATTAACAATATCTGCCGCAGCGATTGTAAAAACACCATCGGCCAGACCAGTAGTTGCCACAGGCCCGGTGATGGTATCGATTTTATTCAGAGAAGAGATATTGGTGTTGGTGTAGTGATGCTTGCCTTCCGAGCCGGTTTCGCGCAACACGATACGCTGGCTGTTAAAGTTCACCTCTGCCCCTTCATAGACATTATCTGCCCCTTCGAAAAAGGCTTCTACATCGGTAGATTCGTCGCTTAGCACAAATAAATCTGTTTCAGCGAGCGAGAAATTATCATCTGGAAAATCCAGTCCGGTTGTATTAATTTCGATAAAGTTTGCCGAAACGTTATTGATGGTAAATTCCCGTCCGTTAACCATAGTGGAATTGGCCAGCTCCGCAGCATTGGTAAAATTGCCAGCGATTCTGATTTTTTCATTCTGCTGGAAATTGCTGGTCGAAGCGGCATTGGTGAAATACACGCGCAAGGTATTTTCCGTAGCATTATAAATAACTGAATTGCCACCTGTCCCTGTGGTATCCACCATTTGCTTATTATCATAAACGCTCAAAGATGGCCGATTGGCATAGGTAGAATAGACCAGAGATTTTTCAGTTGTCACCAGGCTCTCGCCTGTCACCGAACCGGTGGTCAGGCTGGAGGTGGTGTGATCAAAATTGACAATCTGGGTCTTTTCAAAAATCGTCGGCATGGTCGCCCCACGTGACCGGGCAAACAAATCTGTTGAAACACCCAAAGTGGCCGCATTGGTGACCGTATCGGTTGTATCCACCGCATATTCATTTAAAGCCTGATTAATTTTGGCTTGGGAATGGGCCAGGAACTGCTCGCGCGTAAAGTCGGGCGATGCGCCGGAAAGGGTGATGCTATCTACCTGCGATACATAGCTTGCCCCCAGCAAATCCACTGTAATCGGGGCATTCAGACCAGAAGAAGAACCATCCTGATTCAGCTTGAACAGGTTGATGTTCAGCGTATCATCGACGTTCTGGACAATCTGAATCTTGTTATCATCGCCATAGGATTCATTAATGGCACGCTCTACCTCGGCGGCTAATTGGGTAGCATTATATTTGCCGGGGCGGATATCGATATTTACCGGCTGGTCACCATTATCGACATTAACGGTAAGAAAGTTTTTACCCCAATATACCCGGCTATCGCCATCACCGCTTTCGCGGGTGGCTTTAAACTGCATCGGGTCTGTGACCACCTCTACCAGACGGTCGCCTTCTTCACCAAAGTCAAATTCGGATTGCTCGCTTTGCAATTTTGCAGGCTGGGAGGGGATCAATTCCTGCAAATCATCCAGCTTGTACAGAGCCGAGCCTTTCCCTTCCAGGAAGTAGTTATCATCGGGTACATCTGTGGTTTGCTTGCCAAATCTGTCAATAAATAGCTGGCGACCTGTATCATCCACAGCCGATACCAGGTCCGGATCGATAACGGTATCATTAATCACCAGCTTGGTGTCATATTTATTGGTCGGGTCATCTGCGGATGCCGCTTGTGTCTTTACAAAATAAATTGTTGCGATTGTCGGGTTACCCAAATCATCAAAGATGGTGATAGAAGTTGAATTGGTAAAAGTGCTGGGATCAGACGGGTTAAAATTATAGCCATCTGCAAATTGCGGGGCATCTGTTACCACTTCGGCTGCCGCTGGCACGTTCACCCCTAGCGAGATGTTACTGGTCGCGCGCGGATCGCCTGATGTTACCGGCAATTGCAACGGTACAGCACTTTGCAAATCTTTTGCCGTCACCGAACCGTCATCGTTCACCGGATAGGTCAACAGATACTGACCGGCTGAATCCACCACATAACGGTCATTGTCCACATTCAGCGAACCGTTACGGGTATAAACAGTCTGGGCAGAGGTAAGAGAGGGTTTCAGCGCAAAAAAGCCCTGCCCGGAAATCGCCATATCCAGCGCGTTCAGCGAAGATGAAATATTCCCTTGCGTGAATTGCTGTTTAATGCCCTTCAAAATTGTACCGGAACCAATAGATGAAGAGGAATTCTGCAAGGGTGAAGTCGCAAAAATATCCCCGAATTCGGCCACACTTCGTTTAAAGCCTGTAGTACCGACGTTGGCGATATTGTTTGAGGTTGCAGAAATGTCAGCTTGTGAACCATTCAATCCGGTAAGCGCGGTATAAAACGACATATTCTAGATCTCCAAAAGAAGGGCAAAATTTAGCGTCTTTTTTGAGGTAATCTCATCAGACAGTTAAAAACTCAATTAGGGATATCAAAGCAACTTATGTGCCAGAACCTTTGCGGAAGCGAACAACTTCACTGGCACTGATATCCCCATAGCCGCGAACATCCAGCTGGACACCATCTGCCCCGCCAGTTGAAGCGGCCAGCACTTCAGAAAACACCGATGCCGACGCCCCTTCCTGACCATTGCCATGATCAGCAAAGGCTTCAACAGTAATATATTCATTGGCATCCAGCACTTCTTGCGGGATATTTCTCCATTCAAAACCGGTCAGCCCGGACGCTTGCGCGCCTAAATCCTCGACATGCAGAATTTCGCCCTGCATGGATTTAAAGACGACATTGGTCGCCCCCGAAGCAGCGGGTAGATCAACAACCCCATGTACCGCCCCTTCGCTATCCGGATAGGCTTTTGTGCCAGGTACAAGAACAGAATTGCCCAGCATATTGGTCGCAGTAGCAATGCGAAACTCGGACAGCTGGTTCGATAGCCCTTTTAGAGTCTCTCCCATTTCGGTGATCCCGGTCACGGTAGAGAATTGCGCCATCTGGGCAATAAACTCGGCATTTTCCATTGGCGCGAACGGATCCTGATTTTGCAGCTGTGTAGTCATCAGCTTCAAAAAATCTTCCTGGCCAAGTGACGAGCCATCTGCCCGCTTTTTTTCCTCGGGCTTCTGGATGCCAAGCTTGTTTAGGATATTATTTAAGGACTGATTATTATCAACCGTACTCATACCTGTCTCCGGGTTTCGGGTTTATTTACCCATGCTGATTGTGCGCATCATCAAGCTGCGCAGTGTTGAGACAACCTCAACATTATTCTGATATTGCCGAGAGGCTTCGAGCATCTCGACCATTTCTTCATTTTCATCGACGGCGGCGCGAAACACATAACCCTGCTCATCGGCTTCGGGATGCGAGGGCATAAAGACCCTTTCTGGCTCGCGCAAGACTGTTTTAACTTCGGCCACATCCACTGTGGAAACGCCTGTACGTTTCAGCGCATCTGCAAATTTTGTTTCAAAAACAGGCTTTATGGCGCGATAGGCGCTTTTTTCATCGCCTGTCACCACCCCGGCATTGGCCAGATTACTGGCAACCGTATTCAAACGCACCATCTGGGCTGCCATAGACCGGCCAGCAATATCAAAAATATTTTTTACCTCTGCCATATGCCTATCTCTTCACTTCTATTCACCGCGTATCGCAGACATTAGCCCGGTGATACGGCCATTTAAAAATTGCAAGGTGGTTTGGTAGCGGATGACGTTTTCTGAAAATTCCATCTGCTCCACTTCCATTTCCACCGTATTGCCATCCAAAGACGGGTTGATCGGGTCACGAAATAACAGCTTTTCGCGCAACGGGCTGATATTGGTCGGGAAATGCACCTCATTGGTGGTAACCAGCGGCCCTTCTTTAATATGACGCTGAATTTCCCGGTCAAAATTAATGTCCCGGGCTTTGAAATGCGGTGTTGCAGCATTGGCGATATTGGATGCCAATACCTCATTGCGCTTTGAGCGAAGCTGCAAAGCCTGCGAGTAAAAATCGAGGTAGTTACTGATTTTGCTCATTTTTTCAGCACATCAACCATCTAAATAAAAATTGTTTTTTTTCCGACCCTAAAGCCGGATTTGGTGTAAAATTTGCAAATAGGATGCCAAGTTGCTTTGGCGGAGAAAAAATATGAAATCAGCTTCCCTATCTCATGGTGCCGGTCCTGGCTCTACGATCACTCTGACAGCAGAGACTATCAGGGTGCGTGATGCCATCATCGGAAAATTTTCGGATAAATCCCTGTCGGAGCTGAACAGCTTTATTGAAACCGCACTAGGCACGGAACAGGATGAAAATAAAAGGCTGGGGATACTGGCTGCCCGCGTTTATATTTTGCGAATGCGGATGCAAAATATTGCCAGCTTTAACCGCGATCCCTCGCAAACAAGTCTTTCCGAAGTTACCCCGGCTGATTTGATGCGCGGCAAGGCAAGCCCAAAATCAGGAGAAGAGAGAAGCGATGAAAATAGCGTATCTGATGAAGCCTATCAGGAATGGAATGAATTAACCGTTATTGAAGCCGGCGAGATTAATGGCGTGCGTATTCCAAAAGGCGTGACCATCACCGTAGGTATCGAAGATGCCCGCCGCCTGATCGAAACCAAAAAAGCAGTTTTTGCCAAAGGGGCGGCAGAAGCTAATGAGGGGACAGAAGTAGCCAGAGCCATTCAGCCAGAAAATAATGCACCAGAAAATAATAAAGAAATCGAAAGCCAGGCAGAAGATATAGCTGAAGCCAGCACAGAAGATATCGGCACAGAAGAGGCCGGCACAGACGAGACACAGCAAACAGCAGAAGCACAAATCGTGGAAACCGGCTCGCCTGAAACAGATATCAAGGCTGATGCGGACACACCGGCAGAGGCAATAGAAGTCAGCCCAGAGGC
>CBFIAD010000068.1:0-11705 GCA_965660495.1 Puniceispirillaceae bacterium (SeqCode) | reverse complement strand
AGCCCCATTTCATGTTGCAAAGAGGGCAAACTGACCTGCCAGAAACGCTGCCAGCCATGCAATCCCAATATTTGACATTTTTTGTCTGTTGCGGCCAGAACCGCTTGATATTTAGCCCCCAAAATCCGCCAGGCAAAGGGCAGAGCCAGCAAGCAATTTGCTGCCAGTACCAGCCATAAAGCCACTGAAAAAATATCCACAAATTCGCGCAACCAGATAAAGCTGACCGTTCCCAGCACTATCGAGGGGACAACCAGATAAATCGATACTGACAGGATAATCAGATAGCGGCCAATATCCGCTTTAATCCCCTTGCCCATGCGGTGATAGGCAGAGGCCAGCACACAAACAAGACCCACACTGATAAGCGCAGATAAAAACCCGATAGTTAGAGAGCCGTGAAGGGCTTGCCAAAAGGCATCGCGCCTCAAAAGTCCTGCCCCTGCAAGATATTCTGTTCTGACCAGCAAATAGGCGATGGGAAGCCCGATTAAAAAGAGGAAGCCGGAAAGGATAAACCCGTCAGAAATTCTTGAAAAAATGAGAGATTTATCTGAACGGGGCAGGGCATATCGCGGCCTAAGGGATATCGCCCAATGTACCGATTTAAAGCGCGATAGAGATAAAATAACCGCAGAGGATATCAGTAATTGGATGGCAGATAAAATCCCGGCCGCAGGCAAATCAAAGGAAAAACGCAAGCTGGTATAGATAGCGACTTCCAGCGTGCTGACCTTTGGCCCGCCCCCTAGCATCAATACCAGAGAAAAAGAGCTGAAACAGAGCAGAAAAATTAACCCGAACAGAGACGGGATGGTCGCGCGTAGCGCTGGCCATTCAATCCACCGCCAGTAATCAGAGCTCTTAAAGCCTAATTGCGCCGCTGCTCTGTTTTGCGATAAAGGCACAGCATATAACGTGCCCAGCATAACCCTTACCGCCAATGGCGCATTGAAAAAAATATGCGCCAAAACCACCATTTCCAACCCATAGGCCGGAAATAACAGACCTTCCAACCCAACCAGGGATAATATATCGCGCACCAGCCCATTTCGCCCCCATACTGCCAGCAAGGAGAGTGCTGCAACCGTTGTTGGCAAGATCATGGCAAGAAAACAAAGGCTACCGAGAAAAGAGGACAGGCGCAGCAGATTTTGCCGATAAAGGGCTCTGGCCACCAACAGGCCGATAAGAATGGATAGGCCAGCAGAGCATATCGCCTGAAAGCTGGCAGACAAGACAAGCTCTATCGTATCGGTTGCGGCTATTAATGAGAGGACGCTATCTGCCCCGATAAAGCCGATCAGGGTCGCTAGCAAGAGAGCCAAAATAAGCAAAAGGCCGCAAGCAAACCCTGCCCCCAAAACAGAAATCGGGCGATAAATATAGCCAAGGGAAGGGGGCGGATGCATTAAACCGCCCCTTTATTGGCCATAACCGGATTTATTTTGAGGATTGCACCCATTCACTAATCCAGTTTTTCTGGTTTTTGGCCACCTCATCGGGGCTGAATAAAAAGCTTTTTGCCGGCTGTACCAGCCCTTCAAACCCTTCTGGCAGCTCAGTTTTGGTTACCGGATACATCCAGTTTGTGGTTGGAATAACCGACTGAAAACCTTGTTGGTGCATAAAGGACAGGAATTGACGTGCCAATTCTGGCTGAGGCGCAGATTTCAACATAGCGGCCAATTCTATTTGCACATAATGACCTTCGGCAAAATCAGCAGCAGCATAGTTGTTCTTGTTTTCTGCGATAATATGATAGGCAGGCGAGGTGGTGTAGGACAGCACCATATCAGCTTCGCCTTCCAGAAAAAGAGAATAGGCATCCCACCAGCCTTTCGTTACGGTCAGGATTTTGGGCTGTAATTGCTGCCACTTTGCAGCGGCATCATCGCCATAAACAGATTTCATCCATAATAGCAGCCCAAGGCCGGGGGTAGAGGTACGCGGATCCTGAATAGCAATTTTAATATCCTCTTTAGCACTAATCAGCGCGTCGAGTGAGGCAGGAGGGGTCGCCATTTTTGATGTATCATAGACAAAGGCAAAATAGCCCCAGTCAAAGGGCAAAAAAACATTTTCTTCAATGGGTAGCGGCAACATATTGGCCCCAGACTTCAAACCATGTTCAGCAAAAAGTCCGGTATTTTGGGCAACCGCCATAACATTTGTATCCAGCCCCAGCGCGATATCTGCTTTAGAAGAACTGCCTTCCAGCTGGAGACGCCCTAAAATTCCAAGCGACGAATCAAGGCCGATAAAATTTACATCACACGCACAACTTGCCTCAAAATTCTTTTCAATGGCAGGGCCTGGCCCCCATTCGGAAATAAAGGAATCATAAGTATAGATGGTCAGGATAGGCTTGTCCGCCAATGCCGGGAAGGCGGCCATCAGAAAAACCAACTGAGCTTTAAGAAACATTTTTAACTTGCGCATTCTCGCCTCCATTATCTGCGGTATAAATGGCTGAACGTTAAAAATACTGGAAGAAAAAGGAACATCTCTTTCCTACGCCAGCATTATCTGGTTCAGGTAATATGGGTTTTATCTCAGCCCAGCCAAATGCCGGACACCCCAAGAGTTGGATTTAATATAGGGCAGACCATCCAAAATGTCATCTGGCATTAAATAAATTTTGCCTCTAATTTTTCCAGATGCGGAGGGACACAGCTTTGCATGGATTTGCGGGGGATACTTCACTTCAGACAAATATAAATGTCGCATAATGTATATTATGTAAATATTAGATATTGGAAAATCAGGAGTTTAAGCCAATTTTTACCAATTACACGCGATAAATCTAACGGCTTAGGTGAAACACCATCCCGTCATATCCTGGTTCAACCCCTTTCGGGCACCGCGCACGCAAAGTCTGGTAGTCTGCCTCCAGCCCCAAATGGGTCAACACCGCCTGTTTGGGGCGTACGCGCTCAATCCAGGAAAAGGTTAAATCATAATGGGCGTGTGCCTGATGCTCGGTCTCGCGCAGGCTTTCGACAATCCAGAGTGGCACGCCTGCCAATTTATCGAAATTTTCCTCCGGCATATCCTTCACATCAGTTGAATAGCCACATAGATTGTTAAAAATGAAACCTAATGAGAAGGTTGTACCATGTTCCTGATGCAATATATCAATTGAAATATCGCCAATATCCAGGCTTTGCCCCGCCGCAATTTCGCGATGTTTAAAAGGCGGGACAAAATAGCTGGGGCTTTCTTTTTTCTTCTCAAACATATAGGGCACGCGCGCGCGGATATCCTTGCCATGAATTTCGGTCGCATACATATTGATTTCGCGTTTATCCGGAAAATAAAACACCCGCAGATCATCCAGACCAGCCACATGGTCTGAATGGGTATGGGTGATAAGCAAACCATCCAATTTAGGGATATCAAGCGGTAATAGCTGGTTGCGAATATCAGGCCCTGCATCTACCAGAATGGTTGTGGTTTCTGATTGTACCAGCAAGGCACAACGCTGGCGGCGATTTTTCGGCTCATTCGGGTCGCACAATCCCCATCCGACACGCCCCAGACAGGGCACGCCAACAGATGTTCCGCATCCAAGCAGGGTGATTTTCAACTTTTCTGCGCTCATCCCTTCGGCTTACCCTTTTGTTTTCGTATGCATTTTATCAAATAGCGCCAGCGTATTTTTGCGAGTTAAAGTTGCCATTTCTGCCTCATCCAGCCCCTTTACCTCTGCCAGACAATTTAGCACATAGCGGGTAAAGCCCGGCTCATTGGTTTTGCCGCGATGGGGTGGCGGTGCCAGATAGGGCGAATCTGTTTCCACCAAAAGCCTGTCTAGCGGGACATTTTTGGCAATCTGGCGTAATTCTTCAGACTTATTAAAAGTAAGAATACCAGAAAAACTGATATAAAAACCGATAGCAAGGGCACGTTCTGCCAGCCTTGCCCCGGAGCTGAAACAATGCAGCACACCTTTAAATGCGCCCTTCTCCATCTCGGATTCCAGAATATCGGCCATATCTTCATCGGCATCTCTGGCATGGACAATAATGGGCAAGCCCAAATCACGGGCGGCTCTAATTTGGGTTCTAAAGCTGTCTGCCTGTGCCTGGCGCGGGGCATAATCATAAAAATAATCCAGCCCTGCCTCGCCAATAGCCACGCATTTAGGATGGCTGGCCAGGTCAACCAAAGCGGTGTAATCACAGGCCTGCGGGTCTTTTTCTGCCTCATGGGGGTGAATGCCGACACTAAACCAGATATTGTCATAGCTTTCGGCCAATTGACGCGGTTTATGGGCGGTATCCAGACGCACCCCGATAGAGATCATCTCTGTCACGCCAAGTTCGGCTGCGCGGGCAATGACATCTGGCAACTGTTCGGCAAATTGCGGATAATCCAGATGTGCATGAGAATCGATAATAGACAGGGTTTGCAGGGTTTGGCTCAATGCCCCTCTCCCTTCTCATCCATAAAACGCGGAAACACCCCTTCCGGCTTGGCAATGGCTTGACCTGAGGCTATACGCCCTGCCCCGCCAACAACCGCAAAATCCCGCGCGCCCTCTTCTATCAATAGCTGATCCAGTAGCTTTGCAGCAGAGGCAGGCATAATCGGCTGAATAAGAATGGCAAGCTGGCGGATAGTTTCCAGCAATACGGCCAACACCTCTGCCATTCGGGCGGGATCGGTTTTTTTCAGCGCCCAGGGGGCTGTCTGATCAATATAACGGTTGGCTTTGGCGATCACTTCCCAGATAAGGCGCAAGGCTTCATGGAAGGCCTGTTTGTCCATTTCAGCACGCACCGCTTCCAACAGGCCATCTGTCGCCTCTATCAAGGCCGCATCCTCGGGCTGCAACGGCTCTGGAAAGGCTGGTATGACGCCATCCAGATTTTTAAAGACAAGCGATAAGGTGCGCTGGGCCAAATTGCCAATATCATTGGCTAGGTCACTATTTATGCGCTGTATCATCTGATCGCGAACAAAATCGCCATCGCGGCCAAAGGGAACTTCACGCATCAGAAAATAGCGAGTCTGATCCAGCCCGTATTCCTCTACCAGCTTTAGCGGATCAATTACATTGCCCAGAGATTTTGAAATTTTCTCGCCCTCATTTGTCCACCAGCCATGAGCAAAAACACGTTTAGGCAGAGGCAATTCTGCGGCCATCAAAAAAGCAGGCCAGTAAACTGTATGAAAGCGCAAGATATCCTTGCCCACCATATGCAAATCGGCTGGCCAGTATTTTTCAAACGCTTCTGCGCCCTCATGCCAGTCCAGTGCGGTGATATAATTTGTCAACGCGTCCAGCCATACATACATCACATGAGCGGAATCCTTTGGCACTGGTATACCCCAGTCAAAGGTTGTCCGGCTGACAGATAAATCTTTCAAGCCGCCGGAAACAAAGCTAATCACTTCTTTTTTACGCCCTTCAGGCGCAATGAAATCCGGATTTTGCTCATAATATTCCAGCAAGGGCTGTTGCCAGTGGGACAGATTAAAGAAATAGCTCGGCTCTTCTACCCATTCTACCGGCGCGCCGGTCGGGGCTTTGCCATCAACCAATTCGGTTTCGGTAAAAAAGGCTTCATCGCGCACCGAATACCAGCCGGCATATTTATCCAGCCGGATATGTCCCCGCTCTTCCAGGCGTGACCACAAGGTCTGTGTCGAGCGATAATGCCGCTCTTCGGTAGTGCGAATAAATCCATCATTGGAAAAATTCATCACCCCCAGCAGATCACGGAAATTTTGCGAGACACTATCGGTAAAGCTACGCGGGTCTGTGCCAGCTTTATTTGCCGCTTCCTGCACTTTTTGGCCATGTTCATCTGTACCGGTCAAGAACATCACATCAAAGCCATCCAGCCGTTTGAATCTGGCCAGAAAGTCACAGGCCAGCGTGGTATAGGCATGGCCGATATGCGGTTTGTCATTCACATAGTAAATCGGGGTGGTGAGGTAATAGGGCTTTTTAATGGTCATGTTTTAAATTTCAAACTTCAGTCAAACAGCTAAAAACACATATAACAGGCGATTAAACGTGCCTTTTCATACCTTATCTTTTGGCGCTTTGGCTATGTAAATCGAAAAAAAACTTTGTCATGACAGGGGCAAAATCCAGATATAGCTGTTCATTTAGCTGATAGGATTTGGTGAATTGACTATGCAGAACCGCTAATCGCTCTGCGCTATGATGGCTGGCAAGGGTTCTGGCGGCTTCTTCGATAAAGGGAATGCTGGCAAAGCTGTGCTGCAAGGCGGTAGAAGCCGAAAGGCTATAAAGGCTGGCCAGCGATAATAATTCTGCAAATAAATAGCTGGCTGCCTGGCGTGCTGGCCGGCCACGCACCCCGCCTGCTGCCCATTTTTCCGCTATTTTGATGATATCAGCTGGCTTGGCTCTGGCATCTGATAAAATGCGGCAACTGGCCTCAAACAGATCCAGCACGCCGGCTTCTGCCAGTTGCAATGCCCGGCCAGGTGCGCCCTTGCTGACCCCGGCCAGAACTTCCAGCATGGACATATCGGCATCTGGCCAGATAGTGGACAATACGCCGATAGTATCTGCCCTAGAAAGGGGCGACAGATTAGCCATAATACAGCGCGACTTGATAGTTGGCAGCACCTGACCCGGCCTGGAGGATATCAGTAATAACAAACAATTATTGGGCGGCTCTTCCAATGTTTTCAACATCGCATTCATGCCTGCCCTGTTGACCAGATCCAGATTGTCAATAATCGCCACCCGCCATTTGGAACGCGCAGAATGATGGGCAAAAAAGGCTGGTAATTTTCGAATTTGTTCTGCCTTGATCAGGCCAGATTTATTTTTTTCTTCCTCTTCTGGCTGTAATAATAATAAATCGGGATGGGCATTGGCAAATACCAGGCGCGCCTCTTCGCCATCCAGTGCCAGTTCAGATGGGTGTTCTGGCAAAATATCCTCACTGGCAAAAAGGGCATTATCACTATCTGGCTTTACCGATAATATCCAGGCAGCAATTTGCCGGGCGAGGCGAGATTTACCTATCCCCTCATCCCCGCTTAATATCCAGCCATGATGCAGCTTGTTTTGCTGAAATCCGGCATATAATTTTTCCAGAATATCGCGATGACCAAACAATGGGGCTGGCAGGCTATTTTGCTGGTTTTGGGCGGTTTCAGACATCCCTTTATGCGGCTCCAAAAGAGGTTTAGGGGGCTTTAAGGCCTATCTGGCAATTTGCTGGCAAGATGGGCTTTTACCTGTTTATCGGAATGTTCGGGGCTTTGGCTGGCATCTATCACGATAACCCTGCCCGGATATCTGTCTGCCAGTGCCAGAAAGCCTGATCGCACACGCTGGTGAAAGGCTATCCCTTTTTCTTCAAAACGGCTTTCTGCTTCGGATTGCGGAGCTTTTTGTGCGTTTTGGCGATGTTCGGCACGCTTCAAGCCCAGCTCGGCCGGCACATCCAGCAAAAAGGTTATATCAGGTTGCAAATCATCAAAGCCGAATTCATGAATGGCTATCAGTTTTTCAATTGGCAAATCATGAGCCAGCCCCTGATATACAAGGGTTGAATCAGAAAATCTGTCCGAGAGTACAATTGCCCCGCGCTGCAAGGCAGGGATAATGACCTTTTGCACATGTTCTATACGCGAGGCGATCATTAACAAAGCCTCTGCCTGAACAGAAAGTTTTTCTGCTGCCCCGGTGACAAGAATATTGCGGATAAGCTCTGCCTCCGGCGTACCTCCAGGCTCTCTGGTAATCAGAATTTCCCGGCCGGGAAAGGTTTGTTCCAGCCATGTTTTTACCAGCTTTATCTGGGTTGATTTCCCCGACCCCTCACCTCCTTCAAATGTAATAAATAGACCAGACATTTTTGGGCGATATTACTGCGGCGCACTGGCAGGGCTGCTGGACGCCCCCAGTATAAGATAGCTAAGAGCTGCGCCTAACCGGTCAAACATACCCAGCTGATCGACATCGCGGTCGGCCATCAGCCCTATTTTATCGACTGTCTTTCCGTCAATAGTAATGCTTACCTCGCCTAATTTTTGACCTTGCGTGACAGGGGCAGGCACAGGATTTACCCAGCTAACAGTAATCTCTGTTTTCATCCGCTCGGATCGGGACAGCACGCGGCTAACCTCTTTTTCCGCCAGCAAGCCTATTTTTGCCGATTGCCCCAGCCAGATATCGACCTCATCTACCTTGTCACCACTGGCAAAAAATCTGTAATTTTTAAATTCGCGCTGGATATAATCCATTAATCGAGCAGATTCTGTGGAACGTTCCTTTTTGGATTCCATTCCATTTAGAACCATCACCACCCGCATATTATTTTTTACCGCAGAGCCGATAAGCCCATAGCCTGATTCTTCGGTATAGCCTGTTTTTAGCCCATCCACCCCGTTTTCAGCGGCACTTTTGCCATATAAAAGCGGGTTTCGATTGCCTTGTTTAATATCATTCAGCGTATAGCTTTTTACACTATAAATTGGATAAAGCTCTGGAAATTTATCGGCTGGAAAATCGCGGATAAGGGCGGTTGCCAGAATATTTAAATCTTCTGCGGTGGTAGTCAAATCCGGATGCGGCCAGCCGGTCGCATTAGTAAAATTGGTATTTTTCATGCCCAGTTTTTGCGCGGTCAGGTTCATTTCCTGGACAAAATTTTCTTCCGTTCCCGCCAGCCCTTCTGCCAGCACAACCGCCGCATCATTGCCAGACTGCACGATCATCCCATAGAGCAATTCTTTGACGCTATAGCGTGTACCTGGCTTCAGGAAAGAGCGAGAGCCACCCATTTTCCATGCCTTTTCCGATACCAATATCTGATCTTCCAGCGCCAGAGAGCCGTCCTTGATGCGCGAAAACACCACATAGGAAGTCATAATCTTTGCCATAGAGGCCGGTTTCATCGGCGTATCTTTTTCCTTTGCCATCAACACCCGGCCCGTTTCAAATTCGGTGACCATCACATATTCTGCGGTGGTGGGTATCTGTGTTTCGGCCAATGCCGGAAACATCCCTGCCCCCGACAGGATAAGCAGAGCAGATAAAATCCGCCCAGGCGAAGCGTAAGACTGCAGTTTGACAGCCAAATTTTTACCAAATATAAAACTAGAAAAAATGTTCAAAATCATATATTTCTCTTTGTTATTATATGTAAAATATTAAATCTTTAATAGCGATGTTTTATCTGCCAACCCCTTTGGGTAGATATCCAGACAGAAAGACCAGCATATAATTATCTAGCGAAACAAAACGACAGAAAAAAGGCATCTCTGTTTTGCTTTATTAACAATTTATTGCCTATTCGACAACAATATCTGCCCCTTCAAAACCGCGCGAATATATCTGCTTCAGCAAGCTGTCTGCCTGTTCAACATTATCAATAGGCCCCAATCTTGCCCGATAGAGCGCCCGGCCATCCTTAAAGGCCTCAAATACCTTTCCATTACCTAAATCAGCAAAGCTGGCCAGCAAATTGCGGGCGTTATCTTCGGAATGAAAAGCGCCAACCTGTATCCAGATATCGGTGACCAGTGGCTGGGTATCAATGACATTTCCGCTTCTGGAATGGCTAAGTAAATCCAGCGCAGATTCCCCGGATTCCTTTTTTTGCGGATTGGCACGTGTGGTGCGCGCAGACAGGCTGACAGCCGGTTTGCCTGCCGCCACTGTCTCTGGCAGGGGGGCGCTATCATCAGAAAGCAAAGGGAATTCGCCATTGCGGGCAAGCTCTTCCAGCCGGAGGGTTTGTTCAACCAGCAATTTCACCCGCACTCTGGCAATGCCATTATCCTTAAAGCCCAGCAATCTTGCGGCTTCGCGGGACATATCAATTATGCGCCCGCTGACATAAGGGCCGCGATCATTAATGCGTACCACCAGCGATTTTCCATTATCCAGATTGGTCACCCGCACCACAGAAGGCATGGGCAGGGTTTTATGTGCAGCAGAAACCAGAGCCGGGTCAAAAATTTCGCCATTGGCCGTTAACCGTCCGCCAAATTCATCCCCGTACCAGGAAGCGATACCAGTCTTGTCATAGGTTAAGTCACGCTCGGGATAATACCAAATCCCTTCTATCTGATAAGGATTGCCAACCTTGTAATGAGGGTTGGCAATAACGGTATTTTGTTCAGCCTCTACCGCTTCTTTCTTGTTAACGCGCTTTTTGGCTAGATCGATGGCCAGTTCAGCGGTGGTGCACGCCCCCAGCAGGCCAAATACCCCTACCAAGATAAAGGCACGGATAGAGAAGAAAAATCTGTTCATGAATCTCTGCTTACTTCCTGCCAAACCGAACATTTCATTCTGAATTATCATCTATTTTCCAGAACAGATACTATTACACTGCCTTTAGCTGGCTACCGCGCGCATTTTATTCTGCCTGCTCTATCATATCGGCCAACCGCCCAACCGCAATAGCAAAATAGTTTGACCGATTCCATTTCAGAATATTGTCATAATTGGCATAGGCCAGATAGGCCTTACCATCCCCGCGTGAAGGTACAACAAGGCGCGAGGTCAAATTGCGTGTTGGCAAGGGGCCACCATCTGCATTCAGCACACCCAGAGCCCGCCATTCTTCCATATTTTTACGGCTTTTTGCCTCGGAAAGGCTGGTGCCATCCAGCCCGTCTGGCAAGCGTACCTGCCGCCCCCATGTCATATCATCGCGCCAGCCAACTGAACCCAGATAATTGGCAATAGAGGCAAACACATCATGCTGGGTTGTCCAGATGTCGCGCCGCCCATCGCCATTATAATCATAGGCATAATTCAAAAAACTGGACGGCATGAACTGGCTTTGCCCCATTGCCCCTGCCCATGATCCTTTCATATCCGCAGCGCTAATATGTCCTTCTTCTATAATTTGCAGGGCATTTAGTAACTCTTTGCGGAAATAGGCCGAACGCCGCCCGTCATAGGCCAGTGTGGACAAAGCCGCGATCACTGAAAACCCGCCAGTATGCTGGCCAAAATTGGTTTCAATGCCCCATAAGGCCACAATAAAGCGAGGCTGTACGCCAAATTTTTCAGAAACTTCTTTCAGGATGCCGCGATGTTCTTCGAGTTTCTCACGGGCTTTTTTCACCCGTGTTGCCGAGACAACCTTATTCAGATAGGTCTCCAGCGTTAGGGTAAATTCCGGCTGGCTGCGATCCAGCTCCAGCACCCGTTCAATCGGCGCAATGCCGGCAAAGGCGGTATCAAATGTCTTTGCAGATATCCCCTTGTTCAATGCCTCTGTGCGCAACTGTGACTGCCAGTCAGAAAAGCTGACATGATTATCTGCACTGGCTGACAGGGGCATAGCCACTACAGCCAGCATCAGCGCGCAGCCTGCCGTGATGTGCCGCAAAATCGACAGGGTGCGATGAAAAGAAAAAAATGGTGATGTGAACATCAGCTTGCCCCCTTTTTTGCGCGGCGAGTTACACAAGATAATTCAGACGCGATCAGCCTATCCCTGACAATCCGATAGAGCAACAGCCAATCGCCGGAAAAGCCTAAATTATCCGTCGAAAAATTTTTATACAAACGCCAAAGAACAAAAAGCCAACTTCCTCGTTGACAGGGCGGTAAGGATATTTTAATCACAATTCTGCAATATCGCTATGATGCCCGCATCAAGACGGAGAGGTGGCAGAGCGGTTGAATGCACCGGTCTTGAAAACCGGCATGGGTGAAAGCCCATCGTGGGTTCGAATCCCAC
>CBFIAD010000067.1:0-11871 GCA_965660495.1 Puniceispirillaceae bacterium (SeqCode) | reverse complement strand
CTATATTTAATGGGTGTAACCAACCTGATAAACAGGGGTTGTGTCCAAAATCAGGCGGGGGTGATTTAAAAAAAGTGCCTATTTCACCATTTTTTTGCCCTTTCGCACTTGGGTTATTCAAATTGAGTGCCAATATTGATAGAGTTAAGAGGCGATAATGCTCAAAGCGAGCAGGTGTTTGAACTGATGAGCAAAAAAGACAAATTTGATAAGAACAAAGATGGTCAGGTCGTTCTTGAAAAAGAGCCAAAGACCAAAAAGCCGTCGCTCTACCGTGTCATCATGCTGAATGATGATTATACGCCCATGGAATTTGTAGTGCATGTATTGCAGCGCTTTTTTGGTCATAACTACGAGGCGGCGCAGCAGATTATGCTGCATGTGCATCAGCGCGGCGTCGGAATTTGCGGGGTTTATACCTATGAGGTGGCCGAAGCAAAGGCCAGCCAGGTGATGTCTTTTGCCCGGCAAAATGAACACCCCCTGCAATTGCAACTAGAAAAGGAATAGCAGGATGCTATCTGAGGAACTTGAAGATACTTTGCGCCGGGCTCTGGCGATTGCAGGCGATCATGCCCATGAATTTGCCACGCTGGAACATTTGCTGCTGGCCATGACCGAAGATGCAGATGCGCTGCAAGTGCTGCAGGGCTGCAAGGTCGATATCGAGCAATTGCGCGATCTGTTGCACACCCATATTGATGACGAGCTTTCCTCTATTATCAACCCGTCTGAAAATCTGGAAGTTCAGCCCACCTCCGGCTTTCAGCGGGTGGTACAGCGCGCTATTATCCATACCCAGTCCTCAGGGCGCGGGCCTGCCACCGGGGCAAATATCTTGATCGCCATGTATTCTGAACGCGAAAGCCATGCGGTGTGGTTTTTAAATTCATTGAATATGAGCCGTCTGGATGCGGTATCTTTTGTCAGCCATGGCAGTGGCGAGCCGGTACGCGGGGCAGAGGATCAGAACGATGAGGCAGAAGCAGAAAATGCGGGCGCAGATGCGCTGGCAGAATATGCAGTAAATCTGAATGTAAAGGCGGCAGAAGGGCGGATTGACCCGCTTATCGGCCGGAATAAAGAAGTAGATCGCACCATTCAGGTTTTATGTCGGCGTACCAAAAATAATCCTCTTTATGTGGGCGACCCGGGGGTGGGCAAGACAGCTATTGCCGAGGGGCTGGCGCTTCGTATCAGTACAGGTGAGGTGCCGGATGTGTTGAAAGAAGCCGTGATTTACGCCCTTGATATGGGGCAATTACTGGCCGGAACACGCTATCGCGGAGATTTTGAAGAACGCTTGAAAGCGGTGATGAAAAAGGTGGAGGGCGATCCTAACGCTATTTTATTTATTGATGAAATTCATACCATCATCGGGGCAGGGGCTACCTCTGGCGGGGCAATGGATGCCTCTAATCTGTTAAAACCCGCTTTGCAATCAGGTGATTTGCGCTGTATTGGCTCTACCACCTATAAAGAGTTTCGCTCATATTTTGAAAAAGACAGGGCGCTGGCGCGACGTTTTCAGAAAATTGATGTAGCAGAGCCATCCTTGCCAGATACGATTAAAATTCTGCAAGGGCTAAAATCACGATATGAAAGCCATCACGGGGTGCGTTTTACCCATGCCGCCCTGAAAACCGCTGCCGAGCTGGCAGGGCGCTATATCAATGACCGGAAATTGCCTGATAAGGCGATAGATGTAATTGATGAGGCGGCCGCTGCACAAAATCTGATACCGCCCTCGCGCCGCAAACAGGTCATCGGCCAAAAAGAAATCGAAGCCACTATCGCTACTATGGCGCGGATTCCGTCCAAAAATGTCAGCTCGGATGATAAAACCGCCCTGCAAACATTGGAAACCGACCTCAAACGGATGGTCTTTGGCCAGGATGCCGCACTTTCTGCCCTGTCATCGGCAATTAAATTATCGCGGGCAGGCTTGCGCGAGCCGGAAAAACCTATCGGCAGCTATCTGTTCTCTGGTCCGACAGGGGTGGGCAAAACAGAAGCCGCACGCCAGTTGTCCGAGATATTGGGCGTCAAGCTGATCCGTTTTGATATGTCAGAATATATGGAACGCCATACGGTAAGCCGGCTTATCGGGGCGCCTCCGGGCTATGTGGGTTTTGATCAGGGCGGTTTATTGACCGATGCAGTCGATCAGACCCCGCACGCGGTATTATTGCTGGATGAAATTGAAAAGGCACATCCGGATCTGTTCAATATCCTGTTACAGGTAATGGATCACGGCCGTCTGACAGACAGTAATGGCAAGAGTGTGGATTTCCGAAATGTGGTTCTGATTATGACCACAAATGCCGGCGCATCTGAAATGACCAAACAGCTGATAGGCTTTGGTCGTGGCCAGAAAACAGATGCTGATACCGATGCAATAGAAAAAACCTTCACCCCCGAATTCAGAAATCGGCTGGATGCGGTGATAGCTTTTGCCCCTCTGGAAACCGAGACAGTTCGGCTGGTGGTTGATAAATTCATCATGCAGCTGGAAGCCCAGTTAACCGACAAGGATGTCGAGATTGAACTGGATGAAGCGGCACGTAACTGGCTGGCGGCGCGGGGATATGATGCGACCTATGGCGCGCGCCCACTGGCACGGCTGGTACAAGAACATATCAAAAAGCCGCTGGCAGATGAATTGCTGTTTGGCAAGCTGATACAGGGCGGAAGCGTAAAAGTAGGCGTTCTAAAAGATAGCCTGCAGCTTACCTGCCGCCCTGCGCCCCAGCGCAAGCCCGCTAAAAAGCCGAAAAAAGCGTCAATAGCTGAAAAAAGCTAGCCAGAGCGGCGATATGGGCTGGTGGCCTGAATGGCCTGGCGCTCTTCTTCTATGGCGCGGTGTTCCTGGCGCAAGAAACGGTTCACCGCACGGGAAAACCCGTCATCCGGCAACCAATGGGCAGAATAGGTATAGACAGGCAAATAGCCGCGCTGGACTTTGTGAAAGCCTTGCGCGCCTGCTTCTACCTTTTTCAGCCCGCGTGATATCGCAAATTCCAGTGCCTGATAATAACAAGTTTCAAAATGCAGATTGGGGTATTCGCGAATGCACCCCCAATTACGGCCATACAAGGTATCCTGGCCAATAAAATTCAGCGCACCGGCTATCCTCTCGCCATTCTGGCTGGCCATCACCAGCAAGATATTGTCTGCCAAGCTATCGGCTATCTGACTAAAAAAATCGCGTGTTAAATAGGCGCCGCCCCATTTTTTATCGATGGTCGCTAGATAAAAGCGATAGAAATCATCCCAATCTTCTGGCTGGATATCTGTGCCTGTCAGGGCATGAAATTCTATCCCCTGTGATGCCAGAGATTGCCTTTCTTTGCGAATATTTTTGCGCTTACGCGAAGATAGGCTACCCAGAAAATCATCAAAACTCTTATAATTTTGATTATGCCAGTGAAATTGCAAGCCCTTGCGGATTAGCCAGCCAGCATCGGCCAAATTATCCTTTTCTGCCTCGGTAATAAAATTGATATGGGCAGAGGACAGATCATGATTACGTACAATCTGCTGAAAGGCCGCGATTAAATGGCTTGCCATCTCGGCATTTTCCGGCCGATATAACAGCCTTGGGCCAGGGACGGGGGTAAAGGGTATCGCACTTAGCAATTTGGGATAATATTGCCCGCCTGCCTGTTCATAGGCGTGCGCCCAGCTATGGTCAAAGACATATTCGCCATAGGAATGATATTTAAGATAGGCGGGTATCGCGCCCAGATAAGGTTCGTCCTTGCCCCGGCGAATACAGATATAAAGCGGTTGCCAGCCGGTATCCCCGCCAACCGAGCCGCTTTCTTCCAGAGCAGATAAAAACGCATGGCTGGTAAATGGATAGCCCGCTATGTTTAGCCCATCCCATTGCGTGGTTGGAATATCGGCTATCGTGCTATGCAGATTTATATAGAGATCATCATCAACTGAACGGTTCATAGAGATGATATGGCCTGAAGAAAGGGCGCTGACAAGTCATCCATGTCCGCGCCCTTTTTTATTTTTCTCAAATCAGCTACGGATACGGAACAGGCCTTCAATTTCCACACAGGTTCTGCGGGGCAAGGCATTTGAACCAACCGCAAATCTGGCATGACGACCCGCATCGCCAAATACCTCTACCATCAGGTTGGATGCCCCGTTGATCACTTCTGGCTGATCGCTAAAATCATCGGTACAGGCCACAAAACCGCCCAGCTTTACCACCTGTTCCACCCGCCCCAAATCGCCGCTACAGGCCGCTTTTAGCTGGGCAATCAGGTTAATGGCACAAATGCGTGCCTGTGCAGCGGCCTCCTGGGTGGTGACATCCTTGCCGACATGGCCGGTATGAGCCATTTTGCCATCTACCAGTGGCAGTTGGCCGGAAATAAAAACCAGATCGCCTGTAATAACATAAGGGACATAATTTGCCGCTGGCATCGGGGCTTCTGGCAGGATAATGCCCAGAGATTGTAATTTTGTTTCCGCTGCGCTCATGGCTGTTCTCTCCTCTATGTTGGCAGGTCTTTAGTATGAATTGGCAATATCATGCCATCTGGCCTGACCAGCCGGCAAGCATCAATGCGACCAAAATCAAAAAGAAAACCCCTTGCGTAAAAGAATACACAAGGGGTTTTTTAACTGGTTGGTTTTTTTGTGCCTGACGCCTAGCTACAGCCGGTGGTTGACCCGCAAGTGTTGCATTTCAGACAAGTCCCGTTACGAACCAGCGTAAAGTTCTGGCATTCAGGACAGCTTTCCCCTTCATAGCCCTGCATGCGAGCTTCTTTTACCTTATTGGCGAGGCTGGCTTCCGGACGGGTGACGGTTTCTGCTACCGTTGCCGCCTGTGCCAGGCTTGCCTCTGTAGTGGTTGCCGGTTTCAGGCTGGTTTCAGCAACCGCCTCGCTGGCAACCGCCTGTGCAGCAGAGCCGTCATTGGAATAGACAACCAGACCCTGTTTGCGGATAAAACCGCGGCTGGTGACCCGGTTGACCAGTTCAGACTGCGCCTCGCCTGTACCTGTGGTATCCATGGCCAAATCCTCACCGCTGACATGACCCAGATCATGACGGTCAAGATAGGAGATAGCCAATTCCCGGAAAGTGTAATCCAGAATAGAGGTTGACATCTTAATCGCGTCATTGCCGGTGACAATGCCTTGCGGCTCAAAGCGGGTAAAGGTAAAGGCCTCAACATATTCCTCAAGCGGCACGCCATATTGCAGACCGATAGAGACTGCAATCGCAAAATTATTCATCAGCGAGCGGAAGGCTGCGCCTTCTTTATGCATATCGATGAAAATCTCGCCCAGGCGGCCATCTTCATATTCGCCTGTCCGCAGATAGACCTTATGTCCGCCAACGCTGGCCTTTTGGGTATAGCCTTTGCGTCTGTGAGGCAGGCGCTGGCGATCATTATCGCGGATAATCCGCTCAACGACCTTTTCGACCAGTTGCGGAGCAGCCGATAATTGTACCTCTTCTGCCTCTTCCTCGTCTTCTTCATCAATCAGGGCAGAAGATAGAGGCTGGCTCAGCTTTGAGCCGTCACGATAGAGCGCATTGGCTTTCAGACCCAATTGCCAGCTTTGCATATAGGCCTCCCCGCATTCCTCTACCGTTGCATTATTTGGCATATTGATGGTCTTGGAAATTGCCCCGGAAATAAAGGGTTGGGCAGCAGCCATCATGGTAATATGACTGGAGACAGACAAGAAACGCTTGCCAATCCGGCCACAAACATTGGCACAATCAAAGATAGGCAGATGCTCGTCTTTCAGATGCGGTGCCCCTTCCAGTGTCATCGCCCCGCATACATGGATATTGGCCGCTTCAATCTCTTCTTTGCTGAACCCTAGTGCTTCCAGCATATTGAAATTGAAATCATTCAGCTGATCATCTGAAAAGCCAAGTGTGTTCTTGCAAAAATCATCGCCCAGCGTATAGCGGTTAAAAGCGAATTTAATATCAAAGGCATTTTCAAGCGACCCGGCAAGCTGGGTTAGAATAGCATCGTTAAAGCCTTTATCTTTCAGCGCGTTTAGGGATATGGCCTGACAGCTTTCCAGATTACCATGCCCTACCGCATAGCGCGAAATATCCTCGATTTGGCTCTCGCTATAGCCCAGCCGTGTCAAAGCTTCGGGAACAACGCGGTTGATGATTTTGAAATAGCCGCCACCGGCCAGCTTTTTGAATTTTACAATCGCAAAATCAGGCTCAATACCAGTGGTATCGCAATCCATCACCAGCCCGATTGTGCCGGTTGGGGCAATCACGGTTGCCTGTGCATTTCTATAGCCATGCTTTTCGCCCAGCGCCAATGCCTCATCCCAGGCTTTTTTAGCATGGGTGATAAGGTCTGCTTCAGGGCAGTTTTTGTGATCAAGCGGGACAGGCAGAACAGTCAAGCCTTCATAGCCGTCTGATTTGCCATAGGCAGCCAGACGGTGATTGCGTATAACCTGCAGCATGGTGGCGCTATTTTCTGCATAGCGCGGAAACGCCCCTACCTCGCCTGCCAATTCGGCAGAGGTGGCATAAGAACGCCCTGTCATCACCGCCGAAATAGCCCCGCATAAGGCACGTGCTTCATCACTGTCATAGGAATATCCGGCTGCCATTAACAAGCCACCAATATTGGCAAAGCCCAGCCCCAGCGTGCGGTAATCATAAGAGCCTTGTGCAATCTCGCGCGATGGGAATTGCGCCATCAGAACAGAGGTTTCCAGTGTCACTGTCCATAGCCGAACCGCATGTTCAAAGGCTTCAATATCAAAGCGGCCATCATCATGGCGGAATTGCATCAGATTAAGCGAAGCCAGGTTACAGGCAGTATCATCCAGGAACATATATTCTGAACAGGGGTTAGAGGCATTAATGCGCCCACCAGTTGGGCAGGTATGCCATTCATTGATAGTGGTATCATATTGCAAGCCCGGATCGGCACAGGCCCAGGCGGCATGGGCAATTTTCTGCCATAGCTCGCCAGCATTGACCTTTTCTGCGACCTTGCCATCTGTGCGGCGGATTAGCTCCCAATCCCCATTTTCCAGAACTGCGTTCAAAAAGTCATTGGTGACCCGAACAGAATTGTTTGAATTCTGGCCAGCAACCGTCAGATAGGCTTCGGAATCCCAGTCTGTGTCATAGGTTTTGAAGCTGATTTCAGTGAAGCCCTGCTGGGCAAACTGGATAACGCGCTGGACATAATTTTCCGGGATCATCGCTTTGCGCGCTGCCAAGATAGCCTTTTTCAGCTCCTTATTTTCTTTCGGGTTATAGCGGGCAGCCTCGTCCAGATCGCTGGCTTCTACACACGCGCGCATCACTTCTGACATATGTTTTTGTGCCAGCTTCGAGCCAGCAACCAATGCCGCAACCTTTTGCTCTTCTACCACTTTCCAGTCGATATATTCTTCAATATCGGGGTGGTCGATATCCACTGTTACCATCTTGGCAGCCCGGCGGGTTGTGCCGCCTGATTTAATTGCTCCTGCGGCGCGGTCTCCGATTTTCAAAAAGCTCATCAAGCCGGAGGATTTGCCGCCGCCCGACAGGCTTTCGCCAGAGCCCCGCAAGCGTGAGAAGTTCGAGCCGGTACCAGAGCCATATTTAAACAATCTGGCTTCACGCACCCATAAATCCATGATCCCGCCTTCATTTACCAGATCATCACCGACTGACTGAATAAAACAGGCATGAGGCTGGGGGTGTTCATAAGAAGATTTCGAGCGCACCATCTTGCCAGTTTGGTAATCGACATAGAAATGTCCCTGACTAGGTCCGTCAATGCCATAGGCCCAGTGCAACCCGGTATTGAACCATTGTGGCGAATTGGGTGCGGCCATCTGCATGGACAGCATAAATACCATTTCATCATAATAGGTTTTGGCGTCTTCCTCGGTGGTGAAATAGCCGCCCTTCCATGCCCAGTAGGTCCATGTGCCTACCAGCCGGTTGAACACCTGTCTGGCAGATGTCTCGCCGCTGTAGCGCACCTCTTCCTCTAGCTTGGCTAGTGCCTTTTCATCCGGCACAGACCGCCACAGCCAGGAAGGAACATCATTTTCCTCTATTTTTTTTAATACTGCTGGAACGCCGGCTTTCCGGAAATATTTTTGCGCCAGAATATCGGTTGCCACCTGACTGAATTGTTCAGGGACTTCGATATCCTGGGCAGAGAACACAATTGTGCCATCTGGATTGCGAATCTCGCTACTTGCCTTGCGGTAAGATAGCTGTGCAAAAATATCTGTACCAGGCGTGGTGAATCGGCGCTCAAACTGCATATTCTACCCTCAATAAATTCGTTTTTAAAAAAAAGAAAATCCGTAAGTTACGGAAATGTGTTTATCTCAAATCATCACTATATGTAGTGATCTGGAAGGTCTAAGCTACATGATGTGGGGGGTAGGTGCAATCTGAAAGTGTGAAATTTTTACAGTTTTTTTTACCTTTTGGGGCTTGACTTTATTTTGTTTCAGGCCAGCGATTCGCCTGAATAATTTATGGGCTTTAAGAGTGTCGGTGATGCAGCTTTTTTTCTTGTCCGCCAGCATGGCTGTCACAGACGCAGCGCTCCTCAGGAAGATGCTTGAAAAAACAGGCGCCCGGTTCTATAAATGGTCAGGGTAGAAAAACCCGTTTTTGTGCGCACACAAAGCTGGCAGAATTGCAAGCTGGCATTTAATAAGCAGGACAGTGAAACAGCTATGACTTTTCTTTCCAAGATATTTATCAAAATGTCTGCACATCATGTTGGCAGTGATGCATTTGGCAATCGCTATTACGAATCGCGCCGTCAGCGTGCAAATGGGCGGCCGCGTCGCTATGTCGTGTATAAGGGCGAGGTAGAAGCCTCAAAAGTGCCGTCTGACTGGCATGGCTGGTTGCATTACACCGAAATGACCCCGCCGCCCGAAACAGGTCATAAAAAGCAAAGCTGGCAGAAACAGCATCTGCCAAATCTGACCGGCACAGCTTATGCCTATCGTCCAAAAGGTCATGCGCTGAAAGGGGGCAAGCGGGCGGTCGCCACAGGTGATTATGAGCCATGGACGCCTAATTAAGGTGAAATGGAATAAGCGCGGCGATAGAGGTTTCTGAAACAAAAGAGGCAAAGATATGCGACGCAGTACATTAGAGATTGTTATGGGGTTAGTGGTGCTGGCCGGTGCGGCCGGTTTTACCGCCCTTGTATATCAGCTGGCAGATTTAAAAACCTCTAACGGCTATGAGATTGGCGCAGATTTTGGTACGACCGGCGGGCTGGTGGTCGGTGATGATGTCCGGCTTTCAGGGATCAAGGTAGGGCGGATTGTCTCGCAAACACTGGATCCCGTTACCTATACAGCGCGCATTAATATGCAAATTGATAATAGCGTCAAACTGCCAGAAGATAGCTCGGCACGTATTACCGCTGCCTCGCTTCTGGGCGGTAACTTCCTTGAGATATTACCAGGCAGCTCGGATGAGTTGCTACAGGCAGGGGCGGTTATATATGATACACGCGATCCGGTTAGCCTGTCTGATCTGCTGGGTAAATTTGTTTTCCAGAACAATGATGCTGGCACGCGCTAGGGCTGTTTTCGGGGTGCTTGGCTCTATCGCCCGGCGAATATTATTCGGTGCGGCCTGTTTGTTTTTTTTACCTTTGACCAGCATGATGGCCCCTGCCCAACAGCCCCCCGCACAGCAAGGCTGGATTGCCGGTACAGGCGTTAGATTACAGACCCTCGATAAAATTACCGCCCGAATTGCAACCACTGAAATGGCTCTGAACCAGCCAACCCGTTTTGGCACGCTTGAGATAACCGCCTTTCATTGTGCCTATCGCCCGCCCGAAGCGCCGCCCGAGACAGCCGCCTTTCTGGAAATAAAGGATATTGGCTATTCGGATAAAAAAAATCAGCCAGAAATTGAGGCGGTAGTAGTTTTTTCCGGCTGGATGTTTGCCTCTAGCCCGGCTATCTCTGCGCTGGAACACCCTGTTTATGATGTTACGGTTCTGGCCTGTGCCAAATGATCAAAAATAATATCCTCCGCTATCTCTAGCGGTATTTCAGCCGGTTTGGCCAGCGCCGCTTGCAGCTGTTTTTGAAAAGCATTTTTTGATAATTCGATCAGGCCAAACTGGCGTAAATGGTCATTGGCAAATTGCGCATCCAGCAACATAAATTTGCCGTAATAGAGGCGTGCCATCAAATGAGCAAGGGCAATTTTAGAGGCATTGCTGCGGCGCGAGAACATGGATTCGCCAAAAAAGGCACTGCCAAGGCGAATACCATATAGCCCGCCTACCAGCTCTGCATCCTCCCATACCTCAATGGAATGGGCAAAGCCCATCTTGTGCAAGGCCAGATAGAGCCGGATAATCTCTGCATTTATCCAGCTATCTTTTCGGCTATGCGTGATTTCTGCACAGCCTTCTATTACGGCGCGGAAATTTTTATTGATACTTACCTGCCAACTGGTCTGGCGTAGGGTGCGCAACAACCGGCGCGGAATATGGGGCGGGTTTATCGGCAGAACACCGCGCACAAGCGGTTCATAAAATTGTATCTGGTTATCTTCACGAGACTGAGCCATCGGAAACACACCGATGGAATAGGCCTTGATGATGGTTTCCGGGGCATAAATATAGGCGTTCGTCATTGCCTGCCCATCTGATTATCAGCTATCGCTGCTAAAAAAATCCTGCTCCAGCCATTTAATAGAATATTCCCCTGTCTGGATGGCAGGTGCATCAAGCAGGCGCTTATGTAAATCCAGCGTGGTGGGAATAGGCTCTACCACAAATTCCTGCAAGGCCAGCCGCAAACGTGCCAGCGCATGGTTCCGGTCTCTGCCATGCACAATCAGCTTGGCTATCAGGCTGTCATAATATGGCGGAATGCGATAGCCGCTATATAAGATGGTGTCTACCCGCACCCCTGAGCCGCCTGCCGCATGATAAAACTCGACCGTTCCGGGTGTCGGCACAAAGGTTTCGGGGTGTTCGGCGTTAATACGGCATTCAATCGCATGACCGGTAAAGGTGACCTCTTCCTGCGTAAAGCTCAGCTTTTCCCCGCTGGCAATACGGATCTGCTCGCGTACCAGATCAACCCCTGTAATGGCTTCGGTAATGGGGTGTTCTACCTGCAAGCGGGTATTCATCTCGATAAAGAAAAACTCGCCATCCTGATAGAGAAACTCCATCGTTCCCACGCCCAGATAGCCCATCTGTGCGGCCGCTTTGGCAGCGGTATCGCCGATAAATTTGCGCTGTTCTTCGCTTAAGGCAGGTGAAGGGGCTTCTTCAAATAATTTCTGGTGGCGTCTTTGCACCGAACATTCACGCTCGCCAAGATGCACCGCATTGCCATGCGAATCTGCAATTATCTGGACTTCGATATGGCGCGGATTATCCAGATAACGTTCCAGATAAACTGTATCATCGCCAAAAGCGGCTTTTGCCTCGGAACGGGCAGACGAAAAGGCTTCAGCCAGATCATCTGCACTGGCGGCAACTTTCATGCCCCGGCCGCCACCGCCTGAGGCTGCTTTTACCAGCAATGGAAAGCCGATATCCCTGGCCAGCTTTGTTGCTTCTTCCAGGGTTGGCACAGCGCCAGGCGAGCCGGGTACAAGCGGCAGGCCAGAGGCAGCTGCGGTAATTTTTGCCTGTACCTTGTCACCCATCTGCCGAATATGATCCGGCTCAGGCCCTATAAAGGTCAGGCCATGGGCTTGGACAATATCGGCAAAATCGGCATTTTCTGCCAGAAACCCTACGCCGGGATGTACCGCATCACACCCCGTAATGGCCGCCGCCGAGATTAGATTGGGAATATTCAGATATGAATTTGCTGCTGCGGGCGG
>CBFIAD010000066.1:0-12034 GCA_965660495.1 Puniceispirillaceae bacterium (SeqCode) | reverse complement strand
GTTTTTGAAGTTATGTCTGGATTACATCCAATCGAATGCTTTTTTATGATCCATTAAAAGTTCTATTTTCGGGCATAAACAGAAATCATTTTGCTAATGGCAGCATTATGCTAAGTAGTATTTAGTATTTTATTATTACCGCCCTTTATCCCCTGGCGTGGGAAAAGAATGACCTGCCAATGAAATTCATCAAAAGCACCCTGCCCGAAAATGAAACCATCGAGATGGAAATCGCCTTTCACTGGACGCATATTCTGACCGCCTGGCTGGCGCTGATTTTTCTGAGCTGGCTGATTGTGGGCATTTTTATCTTTATTTCCATGTATATCGAAAAATGGACAACCGAAAGAGCCCTGACCAATAAAAGGCTGGTAATCAAACGCGGCCTGATAAGCCGGCGAACCGAAGAGATGAGCTTTAACCGCATTGAAGAGATAAATCTTAACCAGTCTATCCTGCAACGCCTTTTGGGGTCGGGGAATATCCGGGTAACCGGCACTGGTTCAGGCGAAGTTATCATGAAAAATATTGATGACCCTCTGGCGGTACAAAAAAAACTCAATGAAGTACGCCAATATCTCTAGCCTGAACACGGCCAAAAAAAATAATACCGGAATAGATAGAAATTGAAAGCAATGGTTAACGAGATGCAGGACACGATATTCGAGATGCTCTTGCTGCCGGGAGTGAGCATTGAAATAACCTTGCTGATTTTGCTGGTCTTTTTTGTTGCAGGCATTGTCAAAGGTTTTTTAGGGATTGGTTTGCCGGCTGCGGCGATGGCATTTTTAACGCTGATTATCGCACCCAAAACCGCTATTTCCCTGATGTTATTGCCGATTATCTTTACCAATCTGATGCAATATCTTCGCGCTCCTGAACCGCGCCAGACAGCGATAGAATATCGCTATTTTGCGCTGGCTATCATGATTAGTATTTTTGTCACCTCTTTATTTATCAATAGCTATCCGACCGGTTTGCTGACCGCCTCTATCGGGGCGGCTATGGTAGCGTTTTCGGTTAATCTGCTTTTCGGCATTACCCTTCCGGTAAGCGGCCATATTGGCTGGCAAGTCGGAGTGGGGCTATTTTCCGGCATATTGGGAGGCCTCAGCTCTATCTGGTCGCCGCCTGTTGCCATGTATCTTCTGGCGCGAAATGTATCCCGAGAAAAATTTATCAGCGCGACAGGGTTTCTGTTTCTGGCAGGCTGTTTTCCACTGGCAGCCGGGCTGGTGATTTCTGGCCTGATAACCACAGAAACGCTGATACATTCGCTTCTTGGTCTGGCCGCTGTTTTGGCTGGTTTTCGCGTCGGCGAAATGCTGCGGGGTTTTGTCTCGCAAGCCCTGTTTCGAAAAATGGTACTGATAGCCTTTTTGATAATGGGATTACGCCTTATCGCCACCGGAATTTTATAAAACAGGCGCCCACTGGCCAGCTGACACCCCTTTTTATCGCTGAAGAAAACCGCACTTTACTGGTGGGTCGGTGTCCATTTATCCAGAGCTTCCAGAAATTTGTCTTTTTCCCCGTCATGCATGGCGATATTATTTTTCTGATAAGGAAAATTGCCGGCCACAACCTCTTTATGGAATTGCCCTAGAGCTGCAACACGCTCTTCATGGATTTGTTTGTGCAAACGCCCGACATTGCCAAAGGCATGGGCGTGTTTGGGCGGCCTGTCCTCTTCGCTTGCCTCGCCGCACACATCTGCCACAAAGGACATTATCACATCCCCTGCCATGCCCGATCCCAGAGAAAAAGTGACAATAGATGTTTTTTTGTTTACCGCTTCCAGCACTTCTTCGGCAATACATTCTGCCTCAACCGCTATCACGCCCGCATCTTCCATTCTTTTCAGCGTTTGAAAGATTTTCATCGCTTCATCCGCATCACGCCCCCATCCGCGCAAGCCGCCGCAATAATGGCTAAAGGTCGGTATCAATCCAATATGGCTCTGCACAGGTATACCCTCGCGCGTCATTTTTTCAACCGCATCCAGCGAGCGCAAGGTATAATACATATCAGCCCCGCGGCGCATCGCCTCAAAAGCATCGGCCATCAGCTCTTCATTTGAGCCGAATTGCGCCCATTTTGACCCTACCCGGCAAAAATGGGTCGGGGCAATCGCCCGCACATCATCAATTTGATCCATTCCGCATACAAACAGGTCTATTCCGGCTTCCTTACAAGCACGGATTTCATCGGCCGTATGCGGATTGGCCATAGACAGCTTTTGACCGGTTACTTTCAGATTTTGAAGGTCAGCAATGGTATAATTACGAAGGGCAGGTTTGCGGGCAAATTCATAAATGCGTTTCATGGTGTGACTGTTCCTCTCTTTTTCCAGAGCTAATGCCTAGCTAAATTATTAATCTTTATTTCTCGGTATGGAACAAGAAAAATGCAGAACAAATCCCTAGCCATATCCATCACAGGCGAAAAACCTTTAAAAATTTCAGGAGGTTTTTAATCTTTGGCGTAGCTGTGTGGGTGTGCCGATATCATAATTTTCCTGTTGCACCCGCGCGGCCATCTTTTCGACCAGCCTGACATTGCCGATATCAGAATAAAATATCGCATCTTCCAGACCTGTTCGCAGATGACCACCCATTGACAGGCATAAAGGGATAATCCTGTCCAGATTTACCTGCAAGCCGGCAATCATCCACAAGGCGCTTGGTACAATCCCGTCCAGCATCGATTTATAGGCACGCAAATAGCTCTCTTCTGCCGGAAAGCCGAAGGAAAATTTATCGGAAAACATAAGGCGGTAAACAGGCTCTGGGCATCCTCGCACATCTTTGGACAGCATCGCGCCCAGCCGCAGAAAACCCGGCTCATAAATAGCAAAGCTCGGCACAAAATTATAGTGGGCGGCCAGTTCCAGCCCATATCGTATTTCCGGCGTGCTATTGATATATAAAAAATCAACGCCCCCGTCCGGACCTTCACCCCTGCCCCCGTCCAGTTCGGTGATTTGGGTTGTGCCCGGGTCAATAACTGACCATTCCAAAAGTCTGGCCTTTGCCAGCGCCTCAACCGCCGCAAAGCGCATTTCAGGCAGGAAATGCTGACCCGTATCACCAAAGCCGGACAGGGGCAAAGTCGGATAGACAATCACATCCTGAACTTCTCTTATCCCCTCAATGACGCGGCGATAGCTATCTGCATCTTCAAATTGTGTGCCTGTATCGGGGTTGTAGACATGGATATGGATAACCGCTGCCCCGGCTCTGGCACAGTCAATGCCTTCGGCAATCAGCGCATCAACGCTCACCGGCATTAAGGGCTGGTGCGATTTTGACCAGGGGCCGTTCAAGGCCGCTTCGATAAAAACAGGATCTTTCATACCCTCATCAAACCATGAAGTTTTCTTCCTGCCAAGCAGGCAAGTTAGGGCTTGGCAAAAGGTTCAGGCTCTGAAAAACTGGATAGATAAAATTTGACGGCAAACCCTTTAAAAAACATCAAAGAGAAATGAAAAAATGTTAGTGGATATTCGAACCTATCGTTGCCGGCCTGGCACCATCAACGCCCATCTTGCCTTGTATGAAGAATTCGGCAAATCCCCGCAATATCGCTGTCTGGGTGAGCCCTTGGCGTTTTTGCAGGGCGAGACAGGCGATCCGAATGAATTTGTTCATATCTGGGTCTATGAAAATGCAGGCGACAGAGAAGCTAAAAGAGCGGTTTTATGGTCGGATGCGGAATGGCTGGCCTATACCAGAAAAAGTGCCGAGCTGGGCGCGCTGGAAAGCCAGAAAAACAAGCTGATGGTATCGACAAAATTTTGCCCGCTTCTGGTCAAAGACTAGCCCTCGCAAAGATTTGCAAAGGCCAAAATGATCGCCAGCAGATAAAACAAAAAAGGAAGGCAAAAAATGCTCTACACCATTATCAAGATTTTGATCATCGCTCTGCTGGCTCTATTTGCCTATGTGGGCGTCACTACCCTGTCAGAGGCGCAGGCGATGGCATTAATGCCGCCAGCCCTGATGATGGCATGATTTTTTATCTAACCAAATTATTACTGACATCGGCTGTTATTGTGCTGGTCAGCGAAGTGGTAAAACGCAGCGATAAATTCGGGGCGTTAATCGCTGCCCTGCCCCTGACCACCTTGCTGATTATTTGCTGGATGTATGCCGAAAACCAGCCAGATAAAAAAATAGCCGACCATATGGTGCTGACCTTTTATTTTGTGCTGCCGACCTTGCCGATGTTTTTACTTTTTCCCTATCTGATCGCAAAATTCGGGTTTGTCGGGGCATTGGCAGCTGGAATTTTATTATCTATTGCCCTGCTTTATTTGTTTAATTTAGGATATCAGAAATTCGGGTTTCATATTCTGTAGTGCCATAATATAGGAGATGAAAAATGCGGATATGCCTGGTTGTTTGCCTGTTTGCCAGCCTTTCTTTTAACGCCATTGCCCAGCAATGGAGCGTTGGCCTGTTCTGCGAATCTGTTTCTCCTGACAAAAGGCTGAATAATTTTTTCCTGATCGATAGCAAAAAAGAACAATTGCGGGTCGCCTCTTTTAACGAAGACAAGGTCAGCTTTGTCATACCAGCTATCCAGCTGGAAAAAACACCTGATGAGCTGGTCAACCGAAAGTCCGGGCTGACCCTGAACCGCAAAACGCTGGAAATGAAATGGCGCAATCGCAAAAGCGCCTGCCAAATCAAGACAGTCGCAGAACTAGAACAGCTGGCGCAAGAGCATTTAAATTACCTGCTCAAAGATAACCAGCTTTAGCTGCCTGCCCCTTTTGAAAAGGCGTTATATTGGCGGTTTTTTATATTCGCTAGAGCGGTTGCAGACCCAATGTGCGGCGAAAGCGGTTTTTAATTTCCACCCCGTCCACAACCGGCAAGCTGCGCTCGGGGCTTTCGGCTGCCACTTTGATTGAGGCAAAAATCGCCCCGCCTTTGCCTGATTGCTGGGCAGTAATCGCCTCAATCAGCTTGTCTAGCTCTGTCTCATTCGTAACCGACATGGTAACGGGCAGGCCGGACGCGCTGGCAATACCAGGCAAATCCACGCCAAATTGTGTATGGCTGGCTTGCATACCTGTTTCGCCATAATGACCATTATCCAGCACAATAATAGACAGGTTTTTTGGCTGTTGTACGCCTATGGTAGCGAGTGCCCCAATCCCCATTAGCATCTCGCCATCACCTGTCAGAACGATTATATGTTTATCCGGCTGAGCCATCGCCACGCCCAGCCCGGTCATGGCCGCACCGCCCATCGCCCCCCAAAGATAAAAATTGCGATCATCATCGCCTGCGGCGTGTAAATCATAGCTGGATGATCCCAGCCCGGTGACCATCAGCGCGTCACCGCGCTTTTGATTTATTCTTGATACAACCTCACGTCTTTGCAACATTACCATTCCTTTCTGCCGACCAGCTGCTGCGATAGCAGAACAGCTACCTGCTGATCGCTGGAATAGGCGGCATATAGCGCGGCATCAATTGTTTTTACCAGCTTGTCTTCTTCGGTGACGATATGCACCGATAACCCCATCGCACGAAGCACATCTGCAGTGGCCCGTCCCATCGGCACTTGCCAAGAATTAAATTCGCCAAACTCACCGCGCATGGTCACCAATGTCACAAATGGAAACCGGCAATTGGACAGCATGGACAGCATATTTACCGTATTACCAACGCCGCTGGATTGCATCAGCAAGACAGATTTTTTGCCTCCCAGCCAATGACCAGATGCAAGAGCAACCCCCTCTTCTTCGCTGGTCAGGACAACTGGCTGCATATCATTATCCGCCTGCGCCAGCGCTATCAGGTCCGCATGACCCGCATCCGGAACAAAGGGCAGAAAACTGACATCATGACGTTTTAAAAGGGCAAATAAATCTGCCCCCCAGCTATTTTTCGGGTTATTTTTTGGGGCGGTTACCTGTGACATAAATTTAATCCCCCTCCTTTGATATAATCTCAGCAAAGCATAATCTGCCAGCACTGCCAAGCCGCTTTTATACAAGAAAACTATTTTTCATTTCAGAGGATTTTTCAGCTGCTTAGCTGGCAAGAAATGCGTCCCAATGCTCCAAAATCAGCCTCTATCTGATCGCCGGGTAAAATCGCCATTGGCAGGGTGGTTGTGCCGGTTGTCACAAACTCGCCTGCCCGTAACGGGATATTTTGGGCAGATAGCTCATTGACAAGCCAGGTCAACGCAATTGTTGGGCAATCCAGCACATTACCGCCTGACCCTGTATATTCTGCGCGCAATTGCCCATCAGAGCCAGTTACCCTGCCTATAACCGGATGGGTGGATAATGTCATATCGCGCCAGATATCAGATACCGCCTCGCCCATCATAAATTTATAACCGCACGCATTATCTGCAATAAGCTGGCCTTCACCTGCGGCTACAAAATCAGCAAAACGCGAATCTGGAAATTCCAGCCCCAAATGCAGGCTGGCCACCCCTGCCATCACCTCTGCTGTTTCATAAAGGTTGGGACGGGGCAATAAATCTGTTTTCATGCAAAAGACAAATTCAGCCTCGGCAACGCGCATCCGATTTGCCCCGAAAGGCACAGGCTGGCCGGGATTTACCATCATATCTTCCACTATGCGCCCGGCAATCGGCCCGTTAAGGCCAATATGTTTCTGGCCAGCGATGCTGGTGGCGGCAATTTTCCACCCCTGCCTTTGGCTCTCCATAGCCATTTCCAGACAGGCCTGTATCTGATAGCCTTCTGCGCGGTTTTGCGGGCGCAAATTATCTGCCAGATTATCCAGAATACTGCCATTACGCAGATGCAGATAAATAATGGATGCTGCCGCGCTGACTGCTGTATCGTCCATCTGATTTTTTCCTATCGCCTGTCATTGACATAAGTTTTAAAAGTGTGAAACAGGCTTTATTCAGGTGCAAGGCTAAAAACAAACAAGACAGAGCCAGCTCAGATTTGCTAGCATTATCCAACAAAGCCACCCCCCGCTTGCACGTAACAGGGCAAAAAAATGGCAATAATTTATATTGATGCAGATGCCTGCCCGGTAAAGGCAGAGGCAGAACAGGTAGCCAGCCGTCATCAATGCCCGCTTGTACTGGTCAGTAATGGCGGTATTCGGCCGTCACAAAATCCGCTGGTACGGCTGGTAGTTGTCGCCAGCGGGCCAGATGAAGCCGATAAATATATCGCCGCTCAGGTAGAAAAAAACGATATTGTGATCACCAATGATATTGTGCTGGCAGCAAAGGTTCTGGATAAGGATGCTTCTTGCCTGCGCCATAATGGCGATATTTTTACCAAACAGAATATTGGCCTGCAGCTGGCCAAACGCGATTTGATGGCAGACAGACGCGCTGCTGACCCGTTTTTTATCGAAAAAAATCGGGGCGGGCATAAAAGTTTTTCCAAACGTGATCGCTCGGAATTTCTGAATAAGCTGGAACTTCTGATCCGAAAATCACAGCATGAAAAAGAAAATGGAGAAAGATAGATGGAAAATTTTGGCGATATTCTTGTATGGCTGGGGCTGGGCGGGGTGATTCTGGGTTTGGTGTTAAAGGCTGTTTTCAAGAAAAAGCCGCCAAATGCCGAGTAAGGCAACAGCTTTTCTGCGATTGCCTGGCAGGCCTATTTTTGCCGGTGATAGGCCATAGCTATTTCTGCTGCCAGCCGAGCATTGTTCAAAACCAGCGCTTTATTGGCAGCCAAACTGCGTCCGGATGTATCTGTGCGGATATAGTCTAGCAAAAAAGGCGTCACGGCCTTTCCTCTTACGCCCTTCTGTTCTGCCTGTTGCAAGGCAGCATCAATAGCCGCCTTCAATTCTGCGGCCGGAATTTCTGCCGAGGCAGGAACAGGGTTAGCGACCAGCACGCCGCCTTCCAGCCCGGCTTGCCATTTTTGATACAGCAGGCTGGCAATATCACCTGGCCTATCCAGACGTAAAGGCACCTCCACCCCTGAGCCATTTCGAGACCAAAAGGCAGGAATCTCATCACATTGATAGCCTATCACCGGCACGCCCGAGGTTTCCAGCACCTCCATTGTTAACCCGATATCCAGAATAGCCTTTGGCCCGGCACACACTACACACATATTGGTGCGCGCCAGCTCCGGCAAATCAGCAGATATATCAAAGCTGGTTTCTGCCCCGCGATGCACCCCGCCTATACCGCCTGTCGCAAAGACAGATATGCCCGCCCTTTGTGCCAGCAACATGGTTGCCGCCACAGTGGTTGCCCCATTTCCGCCACTGGCCAGAAGATGGGGAATATCGCGGCGACTGGCTTTTTCTATCCGGCTATTCGGGTCAGCGAGCATGACCAGCGCCTCTTTATTCAGCCCTATATGTACCTCGCCGCCCAAAATGGCGATGGTAGCGGGTATCGCGCCGGTATCGCGTACCGCCTCTTCCAGAGATTTTGCAACCTCCAGATTATCAGGATAGGGCAGACCATGCGATATAATGGTGCTTTCAAGCGCAACAATAGGCTGGTTGTCTTTGGCAGCGCCCTCAACTTCACTATTAAATTTAAGTTTCATTTCTATATATATGATTTAATTATTTAATAATTTTTTAATATCCTGATTTACTGCCCCTTCACAGGCCAGGGTCAGTGCGGCCAGATCGCGGGCGAAATATCCAGCCTTGCGGCTATCCATGCCTGTTTCTATCCCATAGATATATCCGGCAAGCAACCCGTCCCCTGCGCCAGAGCTGTTAGATATTTCCCCTGTTTGAGCAGGTTTAATCCAGAGCCTGTCTTGCGCCGTATTGGCCAGCATAAACCCTTCTGCCCCCAGCGATAGCAGTATTGTGCCAGCCCCCTTTTCCTGCAAGGCATCACATAAGGCATCGGGAGGCGCATCCTCTGGCAGAGCTGTCAGGCTGGCGGCTTCTGCAGCTGTGCATTTTACTATATCTATCGCGGGCAAAATCCCGGCAAAGCGGATTGCTTTTGATGTTGAAACCATATCGGCTGCCAGCAGGGCATTGCCTTTATGTTCGGCTAAATAATGAAGGGCTTTTGCGTCAAGATTGCCATCCACCACAAGGGTTTTTGCCTGGTGCAAGACAGCCAGATGGCGCGAGAGAAAGGCAACATCGATTTCTGTAACACAGCGCATCTGATTAACCGCATATATCATCTGGCCATCTGCGGCAAACAGGCCAAGATAGATATCATTTGCGATAGCCGACTGTTTAGAGAGGCTGATATTCACATTCACATCCTGCAAAGAGGCGGTAAGAAGGCTGGTATATTCATCCTGTCCAAAACAGCCAATAAAGCCCACTTTCAGGCCAAGCCGGCCTAGATTTTCAGCAATATTTCGCGCCACCCCGCCGGCATGGATATGCACAGATCCGGGATAGGAATTAGCCAGAGATGCGGCAACCCGTTTAGCACTATCTGCCCGGCCGTAGATATCAATATTTACCCCGCCAATCACCAGAATGGATGCCGGGCTGGATATGTATTTATTGCTGTCAGACAAGGCCGCGCGCCGATAAATTGCGCATTAAATCGGCCAGACCAAATGTCCATGGCTGGCAATCGGCCGATAGCTTCATCTGATTATGTAACAGGCCGATATCGGCACTGGAAATGCTTACCCTGTCGCCTGTTTTATGGGTAAAGCCCTCGCCCTTAACACCTCTATCCTTGGTAGGGGCAAACATTGTGCCTAAAAATAGCATAAAACCATCTGGATATTGGTGGTTTGCGTTGATGGTTTGGGCTACCAAATCGGTAGGATCGCGGCTGATTTCACGCATCAGGCTTTCACCTTCCAGCTCAAACCCGTCCTCACCTATAATCTCCAGCCGTAACTCTGCCCCTCTTACCCTGTCCAGACCAAAATCGGCATCAAACAGCCGAATAAAAGGCCCGATAATACAAGAGGCGTTATTATCCTTGGCCTTGCCCAGCAACAAGGCAGAACGCCCCTCTATATCGCGCAAATTCACATCATTACCGAGGGTTACACCTTTTATCTGTCCCCGGCTATTCACCGCCAGCACAATTTCCGGCTCGGGGTTGTTCCAGCTGGAAGCAGGATGCAGACCCGCACAGGCTCCCCACCCTATTGCTGACAAAGGCTGGGCTTTGGTGAAAACCTCTGCATCAGGCCCGATACCCACTTCCAGATATTGTGACCACATATTTTCAGCTATCAGCGCCTCTTTTACCTTCTGGGCAGCCGCAGAGCCAGCTTCCAGATCAGATAGCCTTGTGCCAATAATCGCCTGACAACGTTTTCGAATAGCTTCTGCTCTGGCCGGATCGCCTGCAGCCTGCTCTTCAATGACCCGCTCTATCATCGAGCTGGCAAAAGTGACCCCGCAGGCCTTAACAGCTTGCAGATCGCACGGGGGAAGAAAATGGATTTGCTGTTTGTCCGCATCGCCTTCCAGGCTATTTGCCATCAGCGCATCCAGAGAAATCAGCTTTTCTGCCTTGCCCAGCCTTGCCGAAACATATCCAGTGCAATCTTCCAGCTCCAGCAAATCGCGCATGGTGGGGATATCGATGCTGGTCAGATCATAAATATCACCATCCCGAACAGCAACCAGACAAGGGCCTAGATGTTGCGGATGCCAAATACGCCCGACCAGCATCGCTTTTTGTGCATCTTTGGGTAGAATTTGCATGGATTTGCCCCTTATCTATTTACAGAACTGAAAACAGTATAATCTTCCCTGCCAAGCATAACCGAAGCATGGAAATAACAGCAATTTTTTTCTCATAGACCCTTTAGCGGGTAAGACCATCCATCTCATCGCGCAAACGAAACAGGGTGGCATTTGATGGCTCTATGATCATCTCGCGCGTAATCAGGCTACCGACTGGCACATCACAGGCCAACTGCTGGCCGGCTGCCATATAATAGGGCAATGGCGCGTCCTTGTTGGCAGGCGTGGCTTTTCGCAAAAGCGGCTCCAGCCCGTCTACCTCGTGATGATGATGGTCGGTAATTGCCAGAACCTCGCCTTTTTTCCAGGCTCTGGTTGTTCGGGCATGCAGATCAACATGGTGAACAAGTTCGGTTGCACCAGATGGCTTGTCCAGCAAAACAGTGGATAACAGGGAAACAGGCGCTTCCACCCCCAGTAAATGAGACGGGTTATATAATAGGGCAGCCTTGCCATCCCGGCTCATCGGTATCCCCTTCTCGCCTAGAATCTTCCAGCTTTCTGTGCCAACACAATCCACCACCACATATACCCCGCCAGCAAAGCTCTGGTCATCTGCCCGGCGCAGACAGTTAAAGACATCTACCTTTCCTTTGGCGCTCAAAATGCCGCCTCTATCTTGCGGGATAAAAAGATCAGCTACCTCTCTTACCCGTGCATGAGGCGCATGAAAGGTTTCTGCATCTGGCAACAACCCTGTATGGTTACAGACAATGCCCATTTCACATAAATCAGGTACAGTGCGTTGTGGAAAACCTGCCAGCATTTCTGCACGGGCGGCCAAACAGGCTTGCATATCTCCGCCCATTGCCCAGATATCCCGAAAGCCGGGCAGATGTTTTTCGTGTCCGCGCCAGCTCACCACATCCCTATCCGGGTGATAGATGAAATCATATTCACTGGATTTGCCAGCTGCAAGAACATCCAGCCCCAGCAATTTTGACCAGGACATTAATCCGATAAGCAGGCTTGGCTGATCCCCATCCACAGGGGTGATAAATCGTCCGGTTTGCGCGGCAATCCGGCTCAGATAGGGGCCAACAACAATATCCGCTTCCTTGGTGACCATCGCAACGTGATAGCCGCTGGTCAATGCCAGATAGGCGATAGAGGCAGCCGCTTCCGGCTGGCCGGTGGCCTCAACGATAATATCGGCTGGCAATTCACATATCAGGCGATAATTTTCTGTAATAATTTTTTTGCCCTGTTCTGCGGCACGCTTGGCCTCTGATGCACTTTCAGCGATGAAAATATCTTCTTCTGCTACCCCGGCATCTAAAAAGGCCCTTTTGGCAAACGCCAGGTCCAGATCACATAAAAAAGGCACATCCAGCAAGGGCATA
>CBFIAD010000065.1:0-12212 GCA_965660495.1 Puniceispirillaceae bacterium (SeqCode) | reverse complement strand
TCCACAAGGGAGATAAATATCCAAAATGCCTGAAGTGATTATAAACGGCCCTGCCGGTCGTCTGGAATGCCGGTATATTCCGGGGGCGACAAGCGATGCCCCCACCGCGCTGGTTCTGCATCCCGAGCCGCATAAAAATGGTACGATGAATAATCGTGTGACCTTTGCGACCTACAAGCTGTTTCAGGCACGTGGTTTTTCGGTGATGCGGTTTAACTTCCGCGGCGTGGGTCGCTCGCAAGGCAGTTTTGAACAGGGCGAAGGCGAATTGGCCGATGCAGCAACCGCGATGGACTGGCTACAGGCAGAATGCCCGTCTTCCAATGTCTGCTGGATAGCCGGCTTTTCCTTTGGCTCATGGATTGGTATGCAATTAATGATGCGCCGGCCGGAAATTACCGGCTTTATTTCGCTATCTCCGCCAGCGACCTCCCATGATTTCACCTTTCTTGCCCCCTGTCCTGCCAGCGGGCTTATTGTACAGGGTAGCGAGAATGAACAAGTTCCTGCCCAGCGCGTTCAGGCTCTGGTAGAAAAAATTTCCAAACAAAAAGGCGTTATCATTGATATTGATTTGATTAATGGGGCCAATCATTTCTTTAGTACCCATCTGGATGAAGCGATGGAGTCTGTTACGCGCTATCTGGATCGCACCGATGACGGCCGCAATATGCCCAGTAATTTAAAAGAGTAAAATAGATGGATGATAGCGTAACCTCGCCTAAATCTGAATTTTTAAAGACCCTGATCAGCCGCGGCTATATGCATCAGGCGACCAATTTGGACGGGTTGGACAGGCTGGCAGAACAGCAGCCTATCTCTGCCTATATCGGTTTTGATTGTACCGCTAACAGCCTTCATGTCGGATCGCTTATCCAGATTATGATGCTGCGCCTGTTGCAACGCACAGGCCACAAGCCAATCGTTCTGATGGGGGGCGGCACTACCAAAGTGGGCGACCCGTCTGGCAAGGATGAAGCCCGCCCATTATTGTCTGATCAGGATATTGAACAGAACAAGCAAGGCATTAAAAAGATTTTTGAAAAATATCTTACTTTTGGCGATGGGCCGACAGACGCACTGATGGTCGATAATGCAGAATGGCTTGACCAGCTGGCCTATATCCGTTTTTTGCGCGATTTTGGCAGTCATTTTTCTATCAACCGCATGATGGGGATGGAATCGGTAAAATTGCGACTGGAAAGAGAGCAAAATTTATCTTTCCTGGAATTTAACTACGCTATCCTTCAGGCCTATGATTTTCTGGAATTGCGCCGCCGCTATGGCTGTTCGCTGCAAATGGGCGGTTCGGATCAGTGGGGCAATATCGTTAGCGGTGTGGATTTAACCCGCCGCGTGGATCAACAGGAAATCTTTGGCCTGACCAGCCCGCTTATCACCACCGCCTCAGGGGCAAAGATGGGCAAAACTGCTGCAGGCGCGATTTGGCTGAACGAGGATCGCTTACCTGTTTTTGAGTTCTGGCAATTTTGGCGTAATACCGAAGATCAGGATGTCGGCCGGTTTTTACGCCTGTTTACCGAATTGCCGGAAAGCGAGATTGCAAAACTTGAAGCGCTGGAAGGGGCAGAAGTTAATCAGGCAAAAATCATTCTGGCAAATGAAGTAACCAGCCTGTGCCATGGCGCAGATGCCGCCCGGCAGGCAGAGCAAACCGCCCGGCAAAGCTTTTCACAAGGGGTCATTGCAGAAGGGTTGCCAACACTGGATATTGATAAGGCAGATATGGCAAGCCTGTCTGTGATAGATGTTTTTGTACAATCCGGCCTTGCTGCCTCAAAGGGTGAGGTAAGGCGGTTGATACGCGGGGGCGGGGCACGGCTGAATAGTCAGGCCATCAGAGATGAAGACAGGCTATTACTCGCAGATGATTTTGATACAGATGGCCGCGCACAAATCGCAGCAGGTAAAAAGCGCCGGGCGATTTTACAGATAAACTAGCCAGACCCTTTATTGGGCTAAATCCAGGCTAAAAGCCTATTGAGAGGTATCGCCCAAACCAAAAATGCGTTTGCTTTCTGCGCCCAGCCAATCTGGGCTAAACAGATCCCGTAGCAAGCCAGGGGCAAGCGCAAGCGCATTTACCCCGACATCCGGCTCATCAATGCTGCCTTGCATGGAAAATTGCGTGGCAAATAATCCGGTTTTATCCACCCCTGTCAGAATTTCCGCCACAATCGGCACTTTGCTGATGATATTGGAAATCAAATTCACAGGCACCAGATTGCCGCTTACATCCAGGGTTCGGTTCTGGCGATCAACTTGTCCAACCAGTGAGATGCCCAATGCCGCCCCGCCTGCCTGAACCCGTTCCAGATTATGAAGATCGCCTTGCGAATGAATAATGGCCTGGCCCCTGGCAAAGGCGGTTCCCTCCCCCTCGACCAGCCCATAAAGACCTGCCAGAGACAAAACAGAAAACATCCGCACAGCTGTCGGGGCTTCCACCACTACAAAATCATCCACATCAAAAGTTGTGGAATAACGCTCAAAAGTGGCATCGCTAAACCGGGTGCGCATCAGCATCCGGCCACGCCGCACGGCATCTGTTATGCCTAGCCCCGATAATACCCGGCCTGCATTTTCTGTAAGAATAATCAGCTCTGCTGCCTCTGCGTCTTCTGGCATATAGGACAGCTCGGCCTCTGCCCCGCCTATCATCCCTACCCCTTGCAAATATTCCCCTGCCGGGCCAAAACGTGTTTCAAGGCTGGCCTCGCTAATCAGAGGTTTGGATTTCACATAGAGCGCGCCTTGCAAGCTGGCCTGTCCATTCCCATCTGGTCGGGTCTGGCCTTTTAGAACACCTGAAAAGCTGAGTTTTGGGCCAATAACAATCCTGTCTGCGGTCACATCAAAGGCGATTTCCAGACCCTGTTTTATTTTATTATCCCGGCGCAAGGGCTGCAGATTCAAGGTCTTGCCTTCTGCGGTAAAAGACAGGCTCTTGCCTGCATTAATCTCAAACAGCACCGAAGCCAGCTCTGTACCGGGAAACACCAAATCTTCAAGCACGCCAAAGCTGGGTCGGCCTTCTGCATCCATCGCTATCCGGCCTTTTGCCCGCAAGCTGCCTGTTTCAATATCAATCGCTTCGATCGTAGCGAGCTTGCCCTGTTTAAAAACAAGCTGGGCATTCATAAAGCCGCTTTCCCCTTGCAGCTTGGCCCATTCAAAACTGTCATGCTGAACACCCAAATCAGTGACATCCGAGCGGACATTCACTTTGACATCCCTGCTGCCAGCACGGCCGGTAACATTCAACCGCGCGGCGGCTGCCCCGGATAAGGGCCAGCCTATCTTTTCAGACACCCATGCCGGAATATATTCTGAATTGGCCAGCTTTAATTGAAGTTCAAAGTTTCTATCTGGCTGTCGGCGATAATTAAAATCGCTCTCAATGCCGGATAAACGGCCAGAGCCGGAAATCTGGGTTTCGCCATCTGCCACCGATATTACCAGCGCCCCATCTTGCAAATGCTGGTCAAGCGGCAACCCGTCAATATCGGCATCCGAAACTGTTCCATCTACCCGGATATCACCTATTTTCATCGCCTTGTCTTGCGGGGTCACCCCTGTAAGGGAAAGGGTAAATCGGCTTTTGCCGGAAAGGGTAAGCGGGCGCAAGCCCAGCTTGTCTATCTGGTTAATTTTAGGGTGATCCAAAATGGCGAGAATATCGCCAACATCCCCAGAGGCCAGGGTTTTGAATAGCATCTGCCGGTCGCCGCGATAATCCAGCAACGGCCCATAGCTAACCTGTGCCTGCTCTATGGCCAGGCTATTTGCCTGGCCTGTTTCAAAACGCCCTTGCAGCTGATTATCTGCAAAATCAATCTGCCCGGTAATCTGTTCTAGCGGCATCAGCCCGTCATGCAGCCGATAGCTGAGCCGGGTAAAAGGCAAACTGCCCTGCAATTGGGTCGCAACCCATTTTTCTGAACGCTGGACAAGCCCAATTTCCAGCTGGCCATCGCTGATAATGCCATTTTCCAGATGACGATCCATCCAGCCAATTACCTTTTCGGCAAAGAAATCCGGCCAGATATGACGCGCAAAATCAACATCCAGTTTCGGGAGGCTGAGGCTGATTTCTGCTACCGGGCTTTCCTGCGCTGTCAGGCGCCTGCCATTGGCCAGAATCTGTCCATGCTGGCCAAAATCAATAAACAGATTTTGCAAGATGGTTTCTTCCGGCTGATGGCGGATCACCGCATCCAGGCGCGGAATTTTTACCGTTGGGGCAAATCCCGATAGACGCGAAAAACCATCTCGCAAGGCAATAGAGCCTGTTGCCTTTTGAATATGGCCAGCTGTTCCTATTTCCATCTCAAACTGGCCGCCTACTGTCCCGACAATGGTCTGATATTGGCTGTCTGAATAGGATAATCGTAAATTGGAAACTTCCCCTGATACGCCAAGAGAGGCGATATCCAGTTTTTTTTCCGGCCAATTCAGCCCGCCGACGAGTTGCAAGGCAATAGTACGCAGCCGCCCGCCAGAACTGTTTTCAACAAGCCATTTACGCAAGGCCGGCGCTTGTGTTTCCGGCCATTTTTTCAGCATATCACCCATAGCGATATCATCGGCTATCACTTGGCCGGACAGCATGAATTTATCGTCTTTTACGCCATTTATCCCCGCAGACAGCTCAAAGTTTTTTCCATCTGGCAGTGCCAGCCGGGCATCGGTAATTTTCAGAATATTATCAGCAGCGCTATAATCCAGCTTTGTAGCAAAGGTGGTAAAATCATCGCCTGCTTCAGAAAAAAATCCAGGCTCAATACGTCCATTTTCTAAGCCCATAGACCCGCTTAATATTTGCAAGCCTGTTTCATCCAGCGCCCCGGAAAGCTGTGCAGATACTCTGCCCGGACGAATGGGAAATATATCTGCATAAGCGATTAAATGGCTGGCAAGGGCAGCGGTTTCAAAATCTTCCAGCTTGAGGGTGAAATCCATCCCTTTGGAAAATAAATTGGCCTGAGCAGAGAATTGCAATTGAGCCTCTGCATCGGCTGGTCGGGCGATTTGCGAGAGATGCGCTGTTAAAAAAATATTGCCATTGGCAAATACCCCGCCTTCCGGTGCGGCGACAAATAGCAGGTCATAATAATCCAAATCCTGCCAGTTTTCTGAATCCCCGCGGATGGCAAGTGCATCTGCGCGCAACCGCAGCTCTTGCAGCCCATCTGGCCAAATTGTGCCTATCCGGTTCAGGAAGTTCTGGCCTGTCAGGCCAGTATCTAAAGCTGTATCTGCTTGCAAATGCAGGGCATCAGAAAATTGCCAGCCAATATCGCTATGGGTGACTTCCAGCCTGTCTGTATCAATAACAATCGCTGTTGGCATTTGCTTGACAAGAGAGGAGAGCGTGAAGACAAGGTCAATGCTGGGGATATTCAGGGTCTGCTCGCTTGTCATCAGCCGAACCTGATTACCCGAAAGCACAAGCTCCTGGCGATGTGCCTCTATCTGCCAGTCAATTTCCTCTATGCCAATAGTTACAGAAGGAAATCTTTCTTGCAGATAGCGTGTCAGCACCGCATCCAGCCCGCCTTTGCTATGCAGCCATGCCGCCACGCCGCCAGCCACAACACCGGACAGCCCAACACCGATAATAAATGTCAGGATAGCAAGCCTGTATATCTGCCGGATAACCATCTTGTTGAATGCCTAACTTTTTATAGTTCTCTCTTGGTTGTGTCTGGCCTCGCCAACCATTGCCCATCAGGCAAAGTCAATGCCAAAAATACCCTTAACTGTAATAATCTGTTCCGAGCTATATGTCTTTTTTTTATTCCATACTATATTATGTCGCAGAACAATGAAGGATAACTTGCCGCTTGGGAGACATTTTTATGGTTGAAACCGGACAAACAGCCCCCGCCCTTTCCCTGATGACCGACCAGGGCCATTTTACCCTGTCAGAACATCTTGGCAAAAATGTGATTATTTTCTTTTTCCCGAAAGCAGATACTTCCGGCTGCACCAAAGAGGCGATGGCCTTTTCGGCATTGCAGGCTGAATTTGAAGCTGCCAATACGCTTGTCATCGGCATTTCCAAAGATAGTGCAGAAAAACAGGCTAAATTCCGGGACAAATATGGTCTAACCTGTCTATTGGGCGCTGACACCGAAGGCACCGCCTGTGAAGCTTTTGGCGTCTGGGTCGAAAAATCAATGTATGGCCGCAAATATATGGGCATTCAGCGGGCAACCTTTATCATCAATGCGGATGGGCGTATCGGGCGTATCTGGCCAAAGGTAAAAATACCCGGCCATGCAGAAGAAGTTCTAGAGCTTGTTCAGGCTGGCGGCTGAAAAAGGGGCTGAATAATGCCTGATATCAGCCCGGCTATTCTGGCCGCCTATAACTGCCCTGACCCGCTGGAAAAAGCGCAGCTGGCTGCACAGGCCTATAATGATTTGAAAAAAGGCCATTTTGACCATGCTGCCCCTATTGATATAGGATTGCGGCCTGGCCGGCCGGAAAAGCCGGAATTGCTTGCACCGCGTTTTGTGCCAAGGCGGCGCATCAGCAAGGGCAAGACAGGGCGCATTGCCCTGTTACACGCTATCGCCCATATAGAGCTAAATGCGATAGATTTATCGCTGGATATTGCCGTGCGCTATGCAAAATATGGCCTGCCCTTTGCTTTTGTAGAGGACTGGCTGTCCGTTGCCAGTGATGAAGCGCGTCATTTCACCCTATTACAGCACAGGCTGGAAAAACTGGGCAGTTTTTATGGCGCGCTGCCAGCCCATGACGGCTTGTGGGAGGCAGCGGTAAAAACCGCCTCTGATCTGGCCGGGCGTCTGGCCATCGCGCCACTGGTTCTCGAAGCACGAGGCCTGGATGTTACCCCGCAGCTGATAGACAAGATGCGCGAGGTAGAAGATGGCGCATCGGCTGAAATTCTGGAAATCATCATGCATGATGAAATTGGCCATGTCGGTACAGGCAAAAGATGGTTTGATTATGTCTGCGGGTGCGAGCGGCGCGACCCTATTTCCAGCTGGCAAAATCTGGTGCGCCACTATTTTAATGGGGCGCTGAAACCGCCTTTCAATATTCCGGCGCGCACCGCTGCACGCTTTTCCTCTGCCTTTTATGGCCCGCTAGCCGCAGAGCAGGCCAGAGAAGAATTTGCCAGCGAAGAACGCAAAAGAAAAGCGCAAGGCTAGTTTCGCGTAGAGCCAACCCGTGCAGCAAGGCTGGCCTCAATAAACCCGTCCAGATCGCCATCCAAAACCGCTTGTGAATTGCCGGTCTCGACATTGGTACGCAAATCCTTGACCATCTGATAGGGGTGCAAGACATAAGAGCGGATTTGACTGCCCCAGCCAATTTCAGATTTGCCGGCATTGCCATCGGATGCGGCCTCTTCACGCTTTTGCAATTCCAGCTCATATAGGCGGGCTTTCAGCATATTCATTGCCGTTGCCCGGTTACGATGCTGGCTTCTGTCTGACTGGCATTGCACCACAATATTGGTCGGCAAATGGGTAATGCGAATAGCAGAATCCGTGGTATTAACGTGTTGCCCGCCTGCCCCGGAAGAACGATAGGTATCCACCCGCAAATCTTTTTCCTCTATCATGATATCGATATTGTCATCCACTTCCGGATAAATCCAGACAGAGGCAAAGCTGGTATGGCGTCTGGCCGAGCTGTCATAAGGCGATATCCGCACCAGGCGATGCACCCCTGATTCTGTTTTCATCCAGCCATAGGCATTAACCCCGCTAACCCGCAAGGTCGCAGATTTAATTCCTGCCTCTTCACCGTCACTTTCCTCTATGGTTTCCAGCTTAAAGCCGCGGCTTTCTGCCCATCTGGAATACATACGCACCAACATGGACGCCCAGTCCTGAGCTTCTGTGCCGCCGGCGCCAGGATGGATTTCAATAAAACAATTATTGCTATCTGCCTCGCCGGAGAGGAGCGATTCCAGCTGTTTTTTGCTGGCGATTTCAGCCAGTTTTTGCAAAGCAGTGACCGCTTCGGCAATCATCTCTGCATCATTTTCTTCCTCGGCTAGCTCCATTAATTCAGTATGTTCGCCAAGGCCATTTTCTAGCATCCTGATAGCGTCAATTTGCTGATCCAGATGGTTTTTTTCGCGCATGATTTTCTGGGCTTCTGCCTGATCCTCCCAAAAATCTGCCCGGGCAATATGGGCTTCCAAATCGCTCTGGCGTTGCAGGGCTTTATCCCAGTCAATATGCCGGCGCAGCAATTCTATAGCGGATTGAATAACATCAATATCGGGCTGCGATTCCGTCTGCATGACAATAATCCTGACAAACCATCAAAAGGGGAAAAATTATTTTGTCATAGGGGGTATCAATACAAGGCCGGTGCGTCAACACCAGAAGCAGGGCTGGCATCCGGCAAATCGATCAATATGCCGGATTTTGGGCGTTGGCCGGGTTTGAACGCTTCCAATACAGCCATTTTATCATCATGACGTACCCGCTCGCCTGTCTCGGCATGGATAGGCACAAGGCTGATGCCGCCTGGCCGGCGAAACGGGATTATCGGCGCATTGGCCAGCGCATCCATCATAAAATCCTTAAAAATCGGTACAGCAGCAGTAGAGCCTGTTTCGGATTTACCCAAGGGGCGCGGAATATCATAGCCAACATATACCCCCACCACCAGGTCAGGGGAAAAACCGATAAACATGGCATTTGTATTATCATTTGTTGTACCGGTTTTCCCTGCCAGCACCAGTCCGCTATCGGCAATACGCCTGCCTGTTCCGCGTGTGATAACCCCTTCCAGCATGGACACCATCTGATAGGCAGAAGCCGGCGAGGTAAGCTGCTCGCCTGATATTGGCAGCTCTGGTATCTTCTGGCCTTGCCAGCCTTCGCGCGCCGTACAGGCCGAACAATCACGCCCGTCATGACGCATCAGGGTGCGGCCATAACGATCCTGAACCCGGTCAATCAGGCTGACTTCAATCTTGCGCCCGCCATTGACAATCTGGCCATAGGCAGCGGTGAGTTTCAGCAATGTCGTCTCGCCAGCACCAAGTGACATGGATAAATAGGGCGGCATTTCTGCATCAATCCCGAATTTTGCGGCATATTCCTGAACGGTGGGCATACCAATAGCCATTGCCAGCCTTGCGGTCATCAAATTACGCGATTTTTCAATGCCAACACGCATAATCGACGGGCCATAAAATTTTCTGGTATAGTTGGCCGGCTTCCATTTTGGCTTGCCCTGCCCCTGATCCAGTGCCAGAGGGGCATCCAGAATAAGGGTGGTCGGGGAATAGCCCTTATCCAGAGCCGCTAAATAGACAAATGGCTTGAAAGCAGAGCCGGGCTGACGCCTTGCCTGTGTGGCTCGATTAAATTCAGATACCCTATAATCATATCCGCCAACCAGTGCCAGCATACGCCCGGTATGCGGGTCAAGTGCCACAATCGCCCCTTCAACAGCTGGCCGCTGGCCAAGGGCAAATTCCCCTGTTTTCGGCTCATATCCCTCTTTTAGCAAATCCTTGGCCTCATTAGGGGGTTGAACAATGATAATATCATCTATGGCCAGCGCTTCTTTTAGCGAGGTAAGCGGCGGCGGACGCACCCCGTCGGGGCGACGCGGGGGATAGGCCCATTTTGCCATCTCAAAGGGGATGGTGGCTATCTGGCCATTCACATAGATTTCAGCGCGGTCATCGTGAACATCTGTTACTAGCGCGGCATAGCGTAAATCCGGCAGGGCTTTGGTATATTCTGCCAGCTGGGCGTCCAAATCGACTGTTTGATCCAGCCGTCCAAGAGCCCCGCGCCAGCCTTGCCGCCTGTCCAGTGCCTCCAGCCCTTCGCGTAAAGCGCGCTGGGCTTTTTCCTGTAATGTCGGGTCCAGGGTTGAGCGCACAGACAAGCCGCCCTCATAGAGCGTGTCTGATCCATAGCGTTCAATCAGCAAGCGGCGTATTTCTTCGGTAAAATAGGGTGCGCTGGTCTCATCAAAGCCACTGGCAGCACGTATGCCAAGAGGCTGGGCCTGGGCTTCTGCTGCCTCTGCAGCAGTGATATAGCCATTTTCCTGCATCTGCCGCAGCACCCAATTTCGCCGCCCTATCGCGGCTTTGGTTTTGCGCTGGGGGTGATAATTTGACGGGGCTTTGGGCAGTGCTGCCAGATAGGCCATTTCATGCAAATCCAGCTTATCCAGCGCTTTGTCAAAATAATTCAGCGCAGCTGCGGCCACCCCGTAACTGGCATATCCCAGATAAATCTCGTTCAGATAGAGAGCAAGTATCTGTTCTTTGGAAAAAGCGCGTTCCATGCGAATAGCCAGAATGGCTTCTTTTATTTTGCGATCAAAAGACAGCTCGTTGGTCAGCAAAAAATTCTTGGCAACCTGCTGGGTGATAGTGGATGCGCCTATCAGTCTGCGCCCGCTTCCCATCGCCGCGATATTGGTGACAACCGCTCTGGTCAGGGCGATGGGGTCAACACCCGGATGTTGATAAAAGGCTTTATCTTCTGCGGATAAAAACGCATGAACCAATTGCGGCGGCATGGCTTTGACAGGGACAAAAAGCCGCTTTTGTGTGGCAAATTCTGCCAGCAATGCCCCATTGCCGGCATGAACGCGGCTGGCCACAGGCGGCTCATAGCGCGAGAGCTGATGATAGGGCGGCAAATCCTGACCCCATTTCCAGAACACCCATAAGATGGCGGTGAGCCCGGCTGCCCCCAGTAAAAATGTTGCTAGAAACAATCTGAATAGTATTTTTAACATAGACACTCTAATAAGCGGAAATTACGGCAGACTTGTGGCCAATTACCGCCCGGACCTTTCCAGCCAGACCAAAATTGCTTTGGCAATTTGCCGTGTTAGCTTATCGCGATATTGGCCGGAATTCAGATTTTTTTCATCACTTGCATTACTTAAAAAACCCATTTCTACCAAAACAGACGGCACATCAGGCGATTTTAGCACCGCAAAACCTGCAAAGCGATGGCCACGCTTATCCCCGCCCGGAAAGCCCTTAATCTCATCCAGAATAGCGCGTGCCAGATAGGCAGATTCGTTCATTGTCTCGCGCTGGAACATCCCCAGCAGCGCATTGGCAGCCAGCGGGTCCTGGCTACCCAGATCAGGCCCGCCAATTAAATCGGCTTTATTTTCATTGCGTGCCAGAAGCGCTGCTTCCTTATCCGAGGCTTTGTCTGATAAAGAAAATACCGAAATGCCGCGTGCCGAGGAACGGGAGGCTGAATCTGCATGAAGCGAGATAAACGCATCCGCGCCCATATCACGGGCAATTTGAATTCGCTGGCGCAATTTCAAATATCGGTCGCCCGAACGCACCAGCCGTGCCGTTATCTTGCCAGAAGCGTTCAGATGTTTAACCAGCTGTTTTGCCGCTGCCAGCGTGATATCCTTTTCCCGGCTACCGCGCTTGCCAATCGCGCCCGGGTCTTTTCCGCCATGGCCTGCATCTATTGCCACTACCCAGCGTTTCGGACGGGGCTGGGGCAAGGCAATAGTGACAGGACGCCCGGACAGGCTGGCCTGAACTGGCGCGCTTGATTGCAAATTTGATGCGCTGGCAGGCGGTGGCAACCTGTTTTGCGCCGCTGTCTGTGCGGCTGGTTGAAAGCTGTCATTGGCAAGGGCTTTCTGGGCAAGGCTAAAGGATATCTCGCCCCTATCCATCAGATCGATGACCAGACGATGACCGGTCTGGTTTGGCGGCAGGGTAAAGGCACGCTCTGGTGAGGCAGGGCTGGCCAGCTCTATCACCAGCCGTCCGGCATCAGGCTGTGGATGGCCAAAACGATAGGCGATGGCAGGCAGATGGTCTAGCTGGCCAGAGGGCGCAAGCCCCTCTACCGCCCATTCCATATCCTGATAATCCAGTACCAGACGATAAGGGTCAGATAATAACAGCATTTTAGCCGGTTGCGGGGCAGCGGTTTCAACTACCAGCCGTAAAGCGGTTTGACCATCTATTTCAACATTGCCCAGCCGCAGAGCTGTCAGGCTGTTCTGGGCAAAAACGGCAGGGCTATAAAAAAGGCTGGAAAACCCTGCCAGGAAAAACACAAACAGACTCATCCGGATATTTGTCTGCATGGCAGACCGGCTGGCGAAAGCAGGAAAACATAGCCAGCTCATCATCGACGCTGTAAAGATGCCAAAGACCATCATTATCC
>CBFIAD010000064.1:0-12405 GCA_965660495.1 Puniceispirillaceae bacterium (SeqCode) | reverse complement strand
AGATTATTGCCGATTTGCGGGCAAAAAATATTCAGCTGCCGATCATCTCTTTTCCCAAAGGCCTGTCAGAAGGGCTGATAGATTATAGCGAGCAGGTTGATATTCAGGCATTGGGGTTGGATCATTATACCGACCGCCACTGGGCGGCACGCAATTTGCGTAAAGATATAGCCTTGCAGGGGAATTTGGATCCGCTGGCACTGGTCGCGGGCGGGGACCAGATGGAGGCTGAAATAGACGATATTCTGGAATGTTTTTCAAACAGGCGGCATATTTTCAATCTGGGACATGGAATTGTGCCACAAACCCCGCCAGACCATGTGAGCGAGCTACTGGCACGGCTGCGGGGATGAAACAGATAGGTGAGATTTTTTGATCATGGCTTATGAATGGATAAAGGCCTTGCATATAATATCAGTCATCGCCTGGATGGCGGGGATGTTATATTTGCCACGTTTATATGTCTATCATGCGATGGTAGAGCCAGCTTCTGTGCGCGCCGAAACCTTTAAATTAATGGAAAGGCGGCTGTTGAAAGCAATTATGAACCCGGCCATGATTGCCAGCTGGGGGTTCGGGGCAGCTATGCTGTATATGAACCCGGCGCTGTTTGGTGAAATCTGGATGATGGTTAAAATCGCCTGCGTTCTGGGGATGACCGCATCGCATATGGTGTTTGCCATAATGCGCAAAGAGTTGGAAAAAGATATAGCCCGTGCCGATAAAGCTTATCGTGTCTGGAATGAAGTGCCGACAATTTTGATGATTATCATCGTGATTATGGCGGTCGTAGAGCCAATTTAAGGGAAATTTGGCTATTTTTCAGGCATTTTGGGTCAATTACTTGTGCCTTTTCTTGACATTTTTCCTGAATTAGGGCTAGGGTGAAAAAAAATCTGTCCAGATTGATGTTCTCTCCAATTATTTCAGCGGTACATATCCTGTCCTTATTTTAAAAGCTTGACCCCGCGCGCGTTTGAACATCGCTTCTTTCTTCCTCCCATCTAATTATGGTTACCTGTCATGCACCTCAAGGAACTAAAGTCGAAATCCGCATCTGAATTGCTGGCCTATGCTGAAGAGCTGGAAATCGAAAACGCCTCTACCTTGCGTACGCAAGATATGATGTTCGCTATATTGAAACAATTAGCAGAAAATGACGTTACGATACGCGGGGCAGGTGTGCTTGAAGTCTTGTCAGACGGGTTCGGGTTTTTGCGCGCCCCGGAATCAAATTATCTGCCAGGCCCGGATGATATTTATATCTCGCCCAGTCAGGTGCGCCGCTTTAGCTTGCGAACAGGCGATACAGTAGAGGGCGAGATACGCGCCCCAAAAGATGGCGAGCGCTATTTTGCCCTGCTGAAAGTGGAATCGATCAATTTTGAAGACCCGGATGCGGTACGCCATCGCATTAATTTTGATAATTTAACCCCGCTCTATCCAGATGAAAAACTGACACTGGAATTGCCCTTTGACCCGGATAAAAAAGATAATACGCCGCGGGTTATCGATTTAATCTCGCCTATGGGTAAGGGCCAGCGCGGCCTGATTGTTGCCCCGCCGCGCACTGGTAAGACTATGATGCTGCAAAGTATCGCCCATGCAATTTCTGTAAATCATCCGGAAGTTTATCTGATTGTATTGCTGATAGATGAACGCCCGGAAGAAGTGACCGATATGCAGCGTTCGGTGAATGGGGAAGTGATTTCCTCAACCTTTGATGAGCCGGCCTCACGCCATGTTCAGGTAACCGATATGGTGATCGAAAAAGCTAAAAGGCTGGTGGAACATAAGCGCGATGTGGTGATTTTGCTGGATTCGATAACCCGCCTGGCACGTGCCTATAACACCGTTGTGCCGTCTTCTGGCAAGGTACTGACAGGCGGCGTGGATGCCAACGCGTTGCAGAGGCCAAAACGCTTTTTCGGGGCTGCCCGTAATGTAGAGCAGGGCGGCTCTCTAACCATTATCGCAACTGCCCTGATTGAAACAGGCTCGCGCATGGATGAAGTGATCTTTGAAGAATTTAAAGGGACAGGCAATAGCGAGGTGGTACTGGATCGCAAACTTTCCGATAAGCGCGTCTTCCCAGCGATCGATGTCACCAAATCTGGCACAAGAAAAGAAGAGCTGCTGGTCGATAAGGTTACCTTGTCCAAAATGTGGGTGTTGCGCCGTATCCTGATGCAGATGGGCCCTGTGGATGCAATGGAATTCCTGTCTGACAAGATGCGCCATTCCAAGACAAATGATGATTTCTTTGAACAGATGAATAGCTAATGAGGGCTAGAGTGGCGGGGAAGATTTCGCCTCCATCTCTATAAGCCATTGTTTTCTATAAATATTATCGGGGTGTCGCGGATTTTTACTATCGCCGCCACTATAATTATCATAACTGCCATCGCCTTTTAATATGCGGTGACAGGGGATAAGGATAGGCAGCGGATTATGCTGGCACGCCCCGCCTGCAGCACGAGCTGCTTTTCGATTCCCCCATTTTTCTGCAAATTCGGCATAGGAAATAGTTGTTCCATAGGGGACGGTTTGTAAAATTTTCAGCCATCTTTGCAAGGAAACAGTTAAAGATGAGAGATCTATCGGGACAGTAAATCTGCCAAGACGGCCATTAAGATAGGCATCCAGCTGGTGTATGGTTTCACGTGAAACATCATTTTGCCGGCCGGCCGGTGCGTCTGGATGCAGGATAAAGGGGGTTTGTTGCCAATCCAGTTTATATACTGCTTTTTCATTTGTCATAGCGCGCATATAGCCGAGAGGCGTATGCAGAATGCTGGAATAAAACATGATAGCCACCTTTTGCTCTTGGGGTTAACGCTTACAAATAATCCGGAACACCTCTATAGACAAGCCAGCCTAGCATGATTAAGAAAATGACAGAAGCACCGCATCAGGCAGGATAAATAAATGGCAAACAACAATGCCGATACAATCTATGCATTAGCTACACCCCCTGGTATGTCCGCGGTCGCCATTATCCGCATTTCCGGCTGCAAAGCGCTGGATGTCCCAGCGTTATTTGATGTCAAGCCTGCCCCTGCTCGCTTGGCCAGGCGTGCTTTTTTAAAAGACAGCGACGGTAATATTCTGGATGATGTGATGCTACTTTCCTTTACAGGGCCGGCTTCGGCTACCGGTGAAGATGTGCTGGAAATCCAATGTCACGGGTCTGCTGCGGTCATTGATGATATTTTAACAATCCTCTCGCAACATTCAGGGTTTCGTGCTGCTGAGCCGGGCGAGTTTACCCGCCGCGCCCTGGATAATGGCAAGATGGATATTACCGCAGCCGAAGGGCTGGCCGATCTTATCGAAGCAGAAACCTCTCTGCAACGCCGCCAGGCCACTGCCCAGATGGCAGGCCAGCTTAGTCGTCCTGTCGGCTTTTGGCGCGAGAAAATTGCCCGGTTACTTGCCCATCTTGAAGCGATGATCGATTTTGCCGATGAAGAATTGCCAGAGGCTTTGCGCCGGGAAATTGAACAGGAAACAGCCGCGCTATGTGCGGCGCTGAGACAGGCACTGGATGACCAGAATATAGGCGAGATTATTCGAAACGGGTTATCTGTGGTGCTGGCAGGGCCTGTAAATGCCGGTAAATCAACCCTGATGAACTTGCTGGCAGGGCGCAAGGCCGCCATTGTGTCTGACCGGGGCGGCACAACAAGAGATGTGATAGAGGTCAAGCTTTCTCTTGGCGGTATTCCTATTCGCCTAGCCGATACGGCCGGTTTGCGTGAAACAACCGATTATATTGAAGCAGAAGGCATAAAACGAGCAGAGGATGAGATAAAAGAAGCTGACCTAGTGGTACTGGTGATAGATGGCAGCCAGCCTGACTGGCCGGATATTGCCCGGCAAATGGGGGAGGGTATCGGCCGTCGCTTTTTATTGATTCTCAGCAAGGCAGATAAAGGCCGGATAGACTCATCTGATTCTATAGGTTCTGAGGGGATATCTGTTGATCTGAGAGACCCGAAAAGCATAGCAGAGATAGAAAAAGCGCTGAAACAGTATTTAGCCCCGCTTAATCAGGCAAGCCAAACCCCTATCATTACCCGGGCACGCCACCGTCAGGCTTTTTCCGATGCGCTGGCCAGCCTTCAACATAGCCAAACCCTGTCTTTTGAGGGGGATATCGCTCTGATAGCCGAAGAATATCGCCGCGCCGCCTCTGCTCTCGGGCGGGTAACTGGTCATATTGATGTAGAAGAATTGCTGGATCACATCTTTTCGCGTTTTTGTATTGGAAAATAGCTGTGATAGAGCCGGGCAATGGCCAGTTTCACGGGTTTTCCCCTGCTGGAGGCTTGCAAAAGCAGATTGCTGTTTCACGTGAAACACATTAAGCTGGCGGCGAGTTAACCAGATAATAGAAGTGATCTATCGCGCCGCAGACGCGAATAGGGCGAGGGTAAATGAGCCAGAATTTCGATGTGATAGTGATTGGCGGCGGCCATGCAGGAACAGAAGCTGCAGGTGCGGCCGCCCGTATGGGCGCGAAGACAGCGCTTGTCACTATCGCTGCCGATAAAATCGGGGAAATGTCCTGTAACCCGGCCATTGGCGGTCTGGGGAAAGGTCAGCTGGTGCGCGAAATAGATGCGCTGGACGGAATAATGGGACAGGCCATTGACCGGGCGGGTATTCAGTTTCGAATGTTAAATAAATCGCGCGGGCCTGCGGTTCAGGGCCCGCGTGCCCAGGCCGATAGAACGCTTTATCGCCGCGCGGTTCAAGCCTTGCTGGCCGAACAGGAAAATCTGGAGATTATTGAAGGGGCGGTTGGCGACCTGGCTGTTGAAAATGGCCGGATTACAGGGATTATCACCGAAGATGGCCGCGAATATCACGCCCCGGCTGTTGTATTAACCACAGGTACATTTTTAGGCGGGCTTATTCACTTAGGCACAGAGCGTACCCCGGCAGGGCGTATTGGCGAGCGGCCATCGGTAAAGCTGGCTGAACGGCTACGGGGCATGGGTCTGCCAGTAGGGCGGCTAAAAACAGGCACACCGGCGCGTCTGGATGGAGATACCATTGACTGGGGGCGTCTTACCTTGCAGCCAGCCGATGATATTTTGGTGCCTTTTTCCAGCCTGACCGATAAAATTGACGTGCCGCAGATTTCCTGCGGGATTACCCGAACCACCGCTAAAACACATGAAATTATCGCCCGGTCTTTGCATCTTTCAGCTGTTTATTCCGGACAGATAGAGGGACAGGGGCCGCGCTATTGCCCATCCATTGAGGATAAAATCCACCGATTCGCCGATAAAAGCTCTCATCAGATATTTTTAGAACCAGAAGGGCTGGACGATAATACTGTCTATCCAAATGGTATTTCAACGAGTCTGCCACGAGAGGTGCAATCTGCCTTTATCGCGACGATTGAAGGGCTGGAAAAGGTAAAAATCCTGCAATTTGGCTATGCGATTGAATATGATTTTATCGATCCGCGCGCTTTATCGCCTACTCTGGAGCTAAAACTTTTAAAGGGGCTGTTTCTCGCTGGGCAAATTAATGGCACAACCGGCTATGAAGAGGCCGGCGCACAAGGCCTTGTCGCGGGCATAAATGCTGCTTTGTCCTGCCAGCCGGCGCAGAAAGCCAAGGACGGCTTTATTCTGGACCGCGCTGATGCCTATATCGGGGTGATGATAGATGACCTGGTGACTAAGGGCGCGCCTGAACCTTATCGAATGTTTACCTCACGTGCGGAATATCGCTTGCATCTGCGCAGCGATAATGCCGATCAGCGCCTGACCGATAAGGGCATTGCCATCGGATGTGTTACCAGCCGACGTACCCGCCACTGGGAAATGAAAAAACAGATGCTGGAACAGGCACGCAGCAGATTGGCTGCCCATCCCAAAGGGCCAAATGCGCTCAATGCTGCAGGATTACCTACACCGCGTGATGGCAGTATGCGAGTGCCAGCCGATTTACTGGCACTAGAAGGTATCACTATTGAGAAATGCCTGTCTGTCTGGCCGGAATTAGCCGATATTCCGCAAATATTGCATGGCCAGCTGGAAACAGATTGCCGCTATGCAGGCTATCTCGAACGCCAGCAAGCTGATATTGAAGCGATGCGCCGTGATGATGCAGTGAAAATTCCAGCCCATCTGGATATTGCGTCTATTGGCGGTTTATCCGCAGAATCAAAGGATTTATTGCGCCGATATCAGCCGCAGACCATCGGCCAGGCTAGCCGTATTCCGGGCATGACCCCGGCGGCGATTGTCGCGCTATTGCGTCATTTGCGCAAAATTTCAGCCGCCGGGGATATTGCAGGCCGTTCTGATATGGCTGCCTCTGCTGATAATGCACAGGCAGGATAGCGCAATGGGTACACAAACATTTTGGAGACCGGAAGAAACCAGCCTGGAAAAAATTGGTAATTTTTTGGATGTTCCACGTGAAACACAGGAAAAACTGGACTGTTATGTACAGCTACTGATTAAATGGCAGGCACGAATCAATCTGATATCGTCAAAAACCCTGCCGGATATCTGGCATCGCCACATTCTTGATTCAGCTCAGCTTGTCTCTTACCTGCCTAAAACTCCCTCGATAATTCTGGATATGGGAAGCGGGGCAGGCTTGCCAGGCGTTATTTTGGCCATCTTAACCCGCCACCAGCTGCATCTGGTCGAATCAGACAGTCGCAAAATAGCCTTTATGCGCACCGCTTTGCGTGAAACCGGCACAAGCGCCATATTGCATGAACAGCGCATGGAAGCCCTTCCTGCCTTGCGGCCGGATATTATTACTGCCCGCGCACTTGCCCCTTTATCACAGCTTATGACCCTTGCTTCTGGCCAGCATCATGAAAAGATAGAATATCTGTTTTTAAAAGGCCGCGAGGCAAAACAGGAATTGACCGGTTTGCCAGCCTATCCGAAACTGGAGGCTGAATGCCTGCCAAGTGTGACCGATAGCCAGGCATCTATTATAAGATTAAAGCCAAAATTATATAGATAAAACAACAATTTAGGAATTATATTATGTCGGCCAGCATTATCGCAGTCACCAATCAAAAGGGGGGGGTAGGCAAAACCACAACCGCGGTAAATCTGGCCACTGCGATGGCTGCCTGCGGGCTGGAGGTGTTATTGGTGGATTTTGACCCGCAAGGCAATGCCAGTACCGGGCTTGGCATTGAAGTGGTGCAAAGAAAGGCCAATAGCTATCGCATCCTTACCGGTGAGGTCGGGGCGGGCGAGGCGATTTTGCCGACCCTTGTGCCAGGTTTGTCTATTTTACCGGCGGTGATGGATTTATCGGCTGCAGAGGTAGAATTAAGCGATCTGGATGGGCGGGAATTTCGCCTGTCACAGGCTTTGGAAAATCAGAAAGAGCAATTTCACTATATTATTATTGATTGCCCGCCCTCTTTGGGATTGCTGACGGTAAATGGTTTATGTGCGGCCACTTCCTTTATGGTGCCTTTGCAATGCGAGTTTTATGCCCTTGAAGGGCTTGCCCAATTGATGAAAACTGTTTCAGTTGTGCGGGCAAATTTCAATCCTGAGCTGGTTTTGCAAGGAATTGTGCTGACCATGTATGATAGCCGGAATAAATTATCTGAAATGGTGGAAAGCGATGTGCGCGGCCATTTCGGGGAGCAGGTTTATCAAACCGTTATTCCGCGCAATGTTCGGGTATCCGAAGCCCCGTCCTTTGGTAAACCTGTGTTAATGTATGACCTGAAATGTGCCGGCGCGCAGGCCTATATTGCCCTTGCGGCAGAAATTCTAGAACAAGAGAAGCAAAACCCATGACAGAGAACCCGAAAAAACCATCTGAGCCAAAACGTCTTGGACGCGGGCTTTCTTCTTTATTAGGCGAAGTGCCAATTGCCCCTGCCGCTTCTGAAAACAGCTCTGGCAAGACTGCCAAACCAGCAGACAGCCTATCATCGTCAGGCGGTGCTTCTCCTGGAAATCAGGTGCGTTCCCTGCCGATTGAATGGATTAATCCAGGACCCTGGCAGCCGCGCCAGATTTTTGAGGCCGACGCGCTTGCAGAACTGGCTGTTTCTATAAGACAAAGAGGACTAATTCAGCCTATTTTGGTTCGGGAAAACCCCAAAAAACCCTCTCGCTATGAGCTGATAGCAGGCGAGCGGCGCTGGCGGGCGGCTCAATTGGCGAAATTACATGAAATTCCGGCCATCATATCCGAGCTTTCGGATAAGGAAGCAGGCGAATTATCGCTGATTGAAAATATCCAGCGTCAGGATTTATCGGTTATCGAGGAAGCAGATGGCTATCAGCGCCTGATAGATAATCATAATTATACGCAAGAAACCCTGTCCGGTATTGTTGGCAAATCGCGCTCTCATATCGCTAATTTGCTGCGTTTGCGCCAGCTTCCCGGCTCGGTAAAGGCGATGTTGGCTACAGGCGACCTCAGCATGGGGCAAGCCCGCCCGCTAATCGGCCATCCCGATGCCGCAGAATTAGCCGATAAAATTGTAAAGCAAAATTTAAGTGCCCGTGCGGTAGAGGCGCTGGTAAAACCCGGTAAAGGCGCGGCCTCTTCCAAAATACTTGTCCAAAAACCGGCCGATATTCGTGCATTGGAAGTGCGCGCGCAAACAGAATTGGGTCTTGCTGTATCGATTGACTGGGATGCAGCAAGGGAAAAGGGCAAATTATCTGTTAGTCTTGCTTCTCTGGATCAATTTGATGATTTGCTCAAACGCCTGAAGCTGATGTAAGGCAAAAGGGGCTAGCGGCGGGCATTGAGATGACGTGCGCGCAAACAAATTCCCAGTAAAATTTGTCCCGTCAGGGTGGCCGAATCGGCAGAACCGGCAGATTTTGTCTGTATTTCAGCCTGCATCAGCCTGTCAATGGATTGGCTGATTTGCTCCTGCCGCCACAGGCTGAGCTGGCGGGTTATAACAGGCTTCATTTTGAAATGAACGGGCGGGCGCAGCTGGGCAATCGCCTGTCCTGCTGGCAGGCCGGCTTGCATCTGTGCTTTTGCCATTTGCATATTTTTAAACAGGGTCAAAAGCTGGCGTATAACGGCAATAGGCTGTATACCTTCATGGCGCAGACGGGCATAATCACGTTCAAAAGCCTCAATTTGGCCGGTGAGCAGCGCAAGGCTAACCTCATCAATAGCGACCGCCCCGCTATCGCCCAGGGCAATGGCCACATCTTCTGATGTCAAGCTACCACCATCCCCGGCATAAAGGGCAAGCTTGTTTAATTCAGACAGGCTCATCTGTCTATCCGCACCTAGCCGGGCTGTAATCGCCCCCATCACTTCACCAGAAACCCTAATGTTATCGCGGGCAAATATATCGCGGGCAATTTCTGACAGATCGCGCGCATCATCGCTATAACAGCCGATAGAGGCACAAAATTTTGCTTCCTCGCATAATTTTACCAGCGCATGGCGGGTATTTACATCACTTGCCCGAATAATGATACGGGCATCCGGGTTTGGACTGGCAAAGGCTAATTTTACCGCCTCTGTCATCTCGGTGCCACTGCCGCTGAGGGTGACTAGCCGCAATCCGCCAAAAATATTTACTGCATTGGCTTCATCTGCCAAACGGGCTTTATCTTCGGATACTTGCTGGCCGGTAAGGTTGGTTTGCGCAAACGGATCATCTGGCTGATCGCAAAAATGGTGCGCCAGCTGGCGGGCGCGTTCACGTACTAGCCCCTGATCCGGGCCATAGAGCAAAAAGGCTGAATAATGCGTGCCCGGTGCCTTTATTAATCCGGCAACATCACGGGGCGCAATCTTCATTTAACTCTCAAGAGACAGGAAATACAGCTGAAGCTTTTGATAGAGCCGTTCTGCCAGTAATTTTACTAGCCTTTCTGCGGCAAATTCAGCCGAAATATCCTGGCCATGAAAAGAGGAAATAGTACCAGAGGTGGCAAAGGCCTCGATAGAGCCATCTGTTAGCACCTCACCTGTCTGGATATCCTGCAGGCTATAGCTGACAGACATTTTGGTCGTGTCCAGAGAGCTATTCTCCCCTGCAGAGGACAAAACAGAACGGCTGGCAGAGCTTAACTGATAGGTTAAGGCATAGTGTGGATCGCTATCAAAATAACCCACAAAATCGGTTAAGCTACGGTTCATTAATTGCTGGGCGCGATTATTGACCTCTGGCAGGGCTATTTTTTGAAAATGGGGGCTGGTTGTGCCGTCCACATTTCCAATGGTGTTGACAGAACAGGCGAACAGCGTGACACCCAACCATAAAACACTGATAACATTCAGAATCTTGCGATAATTAACAGACCACATTGATTATCCTGTTCGGTACGACAATAACCCTTTTGGGCGGTTTTCCTTCAAGATATCGCTCTATCCCTTCCAGGGCTAGTGCTTTTTCCTCTGCCTCTGCCGCCGGGCAATCTGCTGGCAATTCTATACGTGCGCGCAGTTTGCCATTTACCTGAACCGCAACCTCTATCATATCGGACTTTAACCAATGCGGATTGGCATTTGGCCAGCTTGCCTGACAGACCAGACCAGTTCCGCCTGTCTTTTCCCATATTTCCTCGGCGATATGGGGTGAAAAGACCGATAATAACACGGCAAATTGTTGCATCACACAGGCAAAAATATCTTCATTTACACCCTCTGTGCTACGATATTCGGACAAGCCATTCACCAGAATATGTAAATGCGCGACACAGCGGTTAAAAGCAAATCGTTCAATATCGGTAGAAATATCCTCAATCGCCTTATGCAATGCGCGGGTAACCGCCTCTTCTGCCGGTTTCAGCACCATATCCGGGGTCAGTGCAAAGCCTTTGGGAGATTTTGCGGTATTTTGCGCCAGCTTCCAGATTTTCTGAATAAAGCGATGCGCGCCCTCAACCCCGGATTCAGTCCATTCCAAATCACGTTCGGGCGGCGAATCAGACAGCATAAAGAGCCGCGCTGTATCTGCGCCATAGGTCTGGATAATATGTTCCGGGTCAACCACATTACGCTTGGATTTGCTCATCTTTTCCACGCGGCCAGCGATAATTTCCTTGCCGGTCTTTTTTTCTATCCAGTTTCCGCCCTGTTTTTCGACCTCTTCGGGAAACAGCCAATTGCCCGCGCTATCTTTAAAGCTTTGATGGCAAACCATGCCTTGTGTCATCAGGCCGGCGAACGGCTCATCCAGCTCCAGATAGCCCACTTTGGACAGGGCGCGGGTGAAAAAGCGTGAATATAAAAGATGCAGAACCGCGTGTTCTACCCCGCCAATATATTGGTCAACCGGCATCCAGTAGCTAGCAGCTTCGCGCGAGAAGGCCTGGTCAGATTTCGGGTCTGTATAGCGCAGGAAGTACCACGAGCTTTCAAAAAAAGTATCAAAAGTATCGGTTTCGCGCCTTGCGGCTTTTCCGCATTCAGGGCAATCCACCTGTGCCCAGCTTGGATGGCGATCTAGCGGGTTGCCGGGGCTGTCAAATTCCACATCCTCTGGCAAGGTGACGGGAAGCTGTTCTTCTGGAACGGCTACTGCCCCGCAATCGGTGCAATGAATAATCGGGATAGGACAGCCCCAATAACGCTGGCGCGAAACACCCCAGTCACGCAAGCGATAGGTGGTTTTGCGCGTGCCAGCCCCTATTTCCTCAATTTTATCAATCGCCGCAGCTTTGCCAGCTTCAACATCCATTCCTGTCCAGCTGCCAGAATTAAATAACAGGCCAGGACCTATATAGGCTTCATCACTGACAGCAAAATCCTCGCCCGCATCTTTTGGCCGAACCACAGGAATAACCGGCAAGCCATAGGCGTTGGCAAAATCAAGGTCGCGCTGGTCATGGGCTGGACAGCCAAACACTGCCCCGCTGCCATAATCCATCAAAACGAAATTTGCGACATAGACAGGTAATTTTTGCCCTTCTATCAGGGGATTTTCTGCAAACAGGCCGGTGTGAAAGCCTTTTTTCTCGGCCTTTTCGATCACCGCTTCAGACGTGCCAAGCCGGGCACATTCAGCGATAAATTCTGCAAGCCCCTGATTATCTTCTGCCAATTTGGCGGCCAGCGGGTGTTGCGGCGACAAGGCAATAAAAGACGCCCCGTAAAGCGTGTCCGGGCGGGTAGTAAATACAGTTACCTCCCCTTTATCGCTTCCGGCAAGGGCAAAACGCAGTTCAGCCCCTTCCGAGCGACCAATCCAGTTATGCTGCATTAGCCGGACTTTATCCGGCCATCTATCCAGCCCTTCAATGGCTTTTAGTAATTCATCGGCAAATTGCGAGATAGCCAAAAACCATTGCGATAATTGCCGGCGCTCTACCAGCGCCTCGGAACGCCAGCCGCGCCCATCAACAACCTGTTCATTTGCCAGAACTGTATTTTCCACCGGATCCCAATTTACCCAGCTTTCCT
>CBFIAD010000063.1:0-12581 GCA_965660495.1 Puniceispirillaceae bacterium (SeqCode) | reverse complement strand
ATTTGTTGGGCTGACCTTTGGGGTCTATAACGGCAAGAAACATATTCCGGTTGCTGTATCAGAAGATATGGTTGGTCATAAATTTGGTGAATTTGCGCCTACCCGTACCTATTACGGTCATGCCGCAGATAAAAAAGCAAAGCGATAGGTAGAGATTATGGGTAAGCCTTCATCCCCACGCAAAAGAGCCGATAACGAAGCACAGGCCGTGCTGCGTAATCTGCGTATCAGCCCGCAAAAGCTGAATCTGGTTGCTTCTATGATTCGTGGCATGGATGCCAATAAAGCGATTGCCACCCTTTCTTTCTCGCGCCGCCGTATTGCCGGTGATGTGAAAAAGGTACTGCAATCTGCTATTGCCAACGCGGAAAATAACCATTCTCTGGATGTTGACCGCCTTTTTGTAAAAGAAGCCCATGTTGGCAAGGGCATTGTTATGAAGCGTTTCCATGCCAGAGCCAGAGGGCGCGGTGCACGTGTATTAAAGCCATTTTCACACCTGACAATTATTGTTAGTGAAAAAGAGGAGCAGGTTTAATGGGTCAGAAAGTTAAGCCAATTGGCCTGCGGGTCGGTATTAACCGTACATGGGATTCACGCTGGTATGCAGATCGCAATTATGGCGACTTGCTACACAAGGATTTGGGACTGCGCGAGTATTTGATGGATCGCCTCAAGCAGGCTGGCATCAGCCGCGTGGTTATCGAACGTCCGGCCGGCCGGGCGCGTGTGACCATCTATGCGGGTCGCCCTGGTCTGATTATCGGTAAAAAAGGCCAGGATATTGAAAAGCTGCGCGCGGACCTTTCAAAGATGGCAAAGACAGAAGTCAGCCTGAATATTGTTGAAGTTCGTAAGCCCGAGATTGATGCCAAGCTGGTTGGCGAAAATATCGCCCAGCAGCTGGAACGCCGGGTCGGCTTCCGCCGCGCCATGAAGCGGGCAGTGCAATCTGCCATGCGTCTGGGCGCACAAGGGGTTCGGATTAATTGTGCTGGCCGTTTGGGCGGTGCAGAGATTGCACGTACCGAATGGTATCGCGAAGGGCGCGTGCCATTGCATACATTGCGTGCAGAAGTTGATTATGGTGAGGCAACGGCACAGACCACTTATGGTGCTATCGGTATCAAGGTATGGGTCTTTAAGGGCGAAGTGATTGGGCATGACCCAATGGCACAGGACAAGCGCCTGGCCGAACAAACATCTTCACCAGCCACACGCGGCAACGCTTAAGGGTATTAGGAGAAACAGTCGATGCTTTCGCCAAAACGTACAAAATTCCGCAAGGCGCATAAAGGACGTATTCACGGCAATTCCAAAGGTGGAACCAGCCTGAACTTTGGGGCTTACGGCCTGAAGGCAATGGCACCTGAGCGGATTACTGCGCGCCAGATTGAGGCAGCTCGCCGTGCCATTACACGCCATTTGCGTCGTACTGGCCGTCTATGGATTCGGGTATTTCCTGATGTGCCTGTATCATCAAAGCCTGCCGAAGTGCGGATGGGTAAGGGTAAGGGTTCGCCAGAATTTTGGGTGGCACGTGTGGCCCCTGGACGGATCATGTTTGAACTTGACGGTGTGTCATGGGAACTTGCACAGGAAGCCTTCAAGCTTGCCGCAGCAAAACTGCCTATTGATACAAAGATCGTCCGCCGCCTTGGCGATAGCGACTAGTCGCTGAGGAGAAGAGGGTAAAATGGCAACTGTAAAAGCTGAAACATTTCGCGCCAATTCTGGCGATGAGCTGAAAGCAAAGCTGGTCGAGCTGAAAAAAGAGCAGTTCAATCTGCGTTTCAGACAAGCCTCTGGCGAATTGGAAAATCCGGCACGCATGAAAACTGTGCGCCGCGAGATTGCACGCATCAAGACGGTGCTGGGTGAGCAAAATGCTACCAGCGCTAAACTAGAAGGGTAGAGAATATGCCAAAGCGTATTATGCAGGGCACAGTCGTTAGTGACAAGGCAGACAAGACCGTGATCGTGCGTGTTGAGCGTCGCATCATGCACCCTGTCTATAAGAAATTTATCACCACTTCCAAGAAGTTCGCTGCCCATGATGCAGAGAACCGGGCGAAGGCAGGGGATCAGGTCAGCATTCGTGAATGTACCCCTATCTCAAAGAACAAATCTTTTGAAGTCGTCTATGACGATGCTGGCAAATAGGTAAGAGGAGCGTTTTGTTATGATTCAGATGCAGTCTAACCTAGAGGTCGCTGATAATTCAGGTGCTCGCCGGGTGCAATGTATCAAGGTATTGGGTGGCTCCGGGCGTAAAATCGCCGGCGTTGGGGATATTATTGTGGTTTCTGTTAAGGAAGCTATCCCGCGCGGCAAGGTAAAAAAGGGTGATGTATATCGCGCTGTTATCGTCCGCACCGCAAAGGAAATCCGCCGTAATGATGGCACAGCCATTCGTTTTGATAAAAACGCAGCTGTGCTGTTGAACAAACAGAATGAGCCAATCGGTACCCGTATTTTTGGACCTGTTACCAGAGAATTGCGTTCTCGCAATTTTATGAAGATTGTCTCTTTGGCACCGGAGGTTTTGTAAGATGGCCCAGCCAGCAAAGCAGAAATTCAAAATCAAAAAGGGCGATCAGGTTATCGTTAATACCGGCAAGGATAAAGGCCGTACCGGTGAGGTGATAGAGGTTCGCCCGTCAGAAGCACGGGTAAAGGTACAAGGGATTAATATGGTAAAGCGTCACAGACGCCCAACCCAGACAAACCCTGGCGGTATCGATCAGATGGAAGCGCCTATTCATATTTCGAATGTATCGCTTATGGACCCTGATTCAGGAAAAGCCACGCGTGTTGGTTACAGCACAGAAGATGGCAAGAAAGTTAGAATTGCCAGAAAATCCGGCAAGGCTATTGGTTAAAGGAAGCTGAGATGAAAACGCGTCTTGAAGAACATTATCTGACGGCTGTTCGCCCAGCACTTGTTGAAAAATTCGGGTATAAAAATCCGCATCAAATACCACATATTGAAAAAGTGGTAATCAACATGGGTGTAGGCAGCGCTGTTCGAGATTCGAAAAAAATTGAACATGCGGTTAGCGATATGACAGCAATTGCTGGCCAGAAGCCCATTGTTACCAGAGCCAAAAAGGCAAATGCAGCCTTTAAGCTGCGCGAAGGTATGGCAATTGGCTGTAAAGTAACTTTGCGCGCTGATAGAATGTATGAATTTCTTGATCGTCTGGTTACGGTGGCATTGCCGCGTGTTCGGGACTTCCGGGGATTAAATGGCAAGAGCTTTGATGGTTCTGGCAACTATGCCATGGGCATCAAGGAGCAAATCGTATTTCCGGAAATTGAATATGATAAGGTCGATGAAGTTCGCGGTATGGACATCATCGTTGTCACAAGCGCAAAGTCGGATGATGAAGCTCGCGAATTGCTGCGCGGTATTCAATTCCCCTTTATTAACGCTTAACTAACAGCCTGGACGAGAAGGATTAGATAATCATGGCCAAGAAAAGTGCTGTTGAAAAAAATAACCGTCGTATGCGCAAGGTTGCTGCCAGAGGCGCGCGCCGGGATGCGTTGCGTGCAATGGCGCGTGACAAGAATCTGTCGCTGGAAGAGCGTTTTGCTGCTTCGTGCAAACTGGCACAGGAACCTCGCGATAGCGCACGCATTCGCGTTCGCAATCGTTGTATGGTAACTGGCCGTCCACGCGGTTATTATCGTAAATTGAAAATGTCTCGTATCGCCTTGCGTGATTTGGCCTCATTCGGCCAGGTTCCAGGCGTTGTGAAATCTAGCTGGTAAGAAGAGGAGCGATTACAATGTCAATGAGTGATCCGCTCGGTGATATGATCACCCGTATTCGTAACGGACAAGCTGCTCGTAAATCTGTCGTGTCTTCACCGGCATCGCGTTTACGCTCGAATGTCCTCGATGTTTTAAAGCGTGAAGGCTATATCCGCGATTATTCTTCTGTAGAAATTCGCAAAGGCCTGTCCGAGCTGCAGATTGAGCTGAAATACCATGATGGCGATCCGGTAATCTCCGAGATTAAGCGTGTATCGACACCTGGTCGCCGGGTTTATCGCGGCATCAAGGATTTGTCACGGGTCTATAACGGACTGGGCATTGCTATCCTGTCAACACCGCAAGGGGTGCTTTCTGATATTGAAGCCCGCAATGCGAATGTTGGCGGCGAAGTGCTTTGCCAGGTATTCTAAGGGAGGGTTGTCTATGTCACGTGTAGGAAATGCACCAATTACCCTGCCAGATGGCGTTAATATCAGCACAGATGGGGCTGTTCTTACTGCAAAGGGCAGCAAGGGCGAATTGTCCATGACTGTGCCATCCAATGTGGATGTCAAAATCGACGATAATATCGTTACGGTAAAGCCGCATAAAAAAGATATTGCTGGCAGAGCCATTTGGGGTACAACCCGCGCCAATATTCATAATCTGGTCACCGGCGTTGCAACCGGCTTTACCCGCAATCTGGAAATTAACGGGGTGGGGTATCGTGCGGCGATGCAGGGGAACAAGCTGCAGCTTAATCTCGGCTACAGCCATCCTGTAGAAATGGATATTCCAGCTGGTTTGTCGGTGAAGGTTGAAAATAACACCAAAATCGAAATCACTGGTGCGGATAAGCAACTTTTGGGTCAGTTTGCCTCGGAAATTCGTGCAAAGCGTCCACCTGAGCCGTTCAAGGGCAAGGGTGTGAAATATGCCGAAGAGCATATTGTACGCAAAGAAGGCAAGAAGAAGTAAGGATAGATAATATGTTGAGCACACGGGAAATGTTTGAGAGGCGTCGTCAGCGTAACCGCGCCAGCCTCAAGAAAAATGCCAATGGTCAGCTTCGTCTGTCCGTTCATCGCACCTCTCAGCACATCTATGCACAAATCATCGATGATGCGAAAGGTGAAACTTTGGTCGCTGCATCTACACTGGATGCCGATTTCAAAAAGGCGGGCAAGACTGGGGCAGATATTCCTGCTGCAACCGCTATCGGCAAGGCAGTAGGCGAGCGCGCACTGAAAAAAGGGTTGAAAGCAGTCGTCTTTGACAGAGGCGGTTTTATGTATCATGGCCGGGTGAAGGCGCTTGCAGAAGCAGCGCGTGAAGCTGGTCTTGAGTTTTAAAGGAGCATAGGAATGGCACGCAATAATGACAGAGCGGATCAGGCCTCTCTCAGAGAAGAACCAGAGCTGATTGAAAAGCTTGTTGGCATCAATCGCGTAGCAAAAGTGGTGAAAGGTGGTCGTCGTTTCGGCTTTGCTGCTTTGGTTGTGGTGGGCGATGGTAAAGGCCGCGTCGGTTTTGGTACAGGCAAGGCAAAGGAAGTCCCTGAAGCCATCCGTAAAGCTACTGATAATGCCAAGCGCGATATGGTGCGTATCCCTCTGCGGGACGGGCGCACATTGCATCACGATATTTTGGGTCGTTACGGTGCTGGCCGGGTTCAGTTGCGTTCTGCGCCTGCCGGTACAGGTATTATTGCAGGTGGTCCAATGCGTGCGGTTTTTGAAGCCCTTGGTGTTCAGGATATTGTGGGCAAGTCTATTGGTACGTCCAATCCGCATAACATGATCAAAGCAACCTTTGTTGGCTTGAAGAAGATTCAGGCACCGCGCTCTGTTGCCTCAAAGCGTGGCCGCAAGGTAGCCGACATTCTGGGCAAGGCATCCGAGCAGGCTGCTGCTTCTTAAACAGACGATATAGGTGAGCGAAATGGCCAAGAATACAGTAACAGTCGTGCAGACACGCAGTCCTATCGGACGAGAAGGATCGCAGCGCAAAACCCTTATCGGGCTTGGGTTGAATAAAATCGGTCGTACAAGCGAGCTGGAAGATACACCAGCGGTTCGCGGCATGATCAATAAGGTAAAGCATCTGATAAGGGTAGAAGGCGAAGCCTAGAGGCGCTGCTTTTTGCCAAGCATAAATTATCAGGAATTTTTTAGGGCAGGAGCCTTTTGACGATGAAACTGAACGAAATTAGAGAAAATGATGGGGCAACCCGCAATCGCAAGCGCGTTGGCCGGGGTATTGGCTCAGGCCGCGGTAAAACCTCTGGTTCTGGTCACAAAGGTCAGAAAGCCCGTTCAGGGGTCGCAATTAAAGGCTTTGAAGGCGGTCAAATGCCTATTCACAGACGCCTGCCAAAGCGTGGCTTTAATAATATTTTCCGCAAAGATTATGTGGAAGTGAATATCGGCCGCATCCAGACAGCGATTGATGCTGGCAAGCTGGACAGCAAAAAGCCGGTTGATGCAGCGGTGCTGGTCGAAGCCGGTGTTATCTCCAAGGCACGGGACGGGGTGCGTATCCTTGCCAAGGGTGAGTTGAAGGCCAAAGTTGAATTACACGCTGCCGGCGCATCGCAATCAGCGATTGCTGCGGTAGAAAAAGCAGGCGGCAAGATTGTTCTGCCTGCTCCGGCAAGTGAATAAGCTCAGGCGTTAGGGTATCAGGTATAGCAATGGCGCAATCCACAATGGCAAATCAGGGCTTTGGCCTCGGTGCTCTGGGAAAGGCAGATGACTTAAGACGTCGTCTGCTCTTTACTGTTGGCGCGCTTATTATCTATCGGCTGGGAACATTTATTCCTCTGCCGGGGATTGATCCTGTTGCACTGGCTGATGTGTTTAGCCAGCAATCGTCTGGCATTTTGGGTATGTTTGATATGTTCTCTGGCGGTGCACTTGGCCGGATGACGATTTTTGCCCTGAATATTATGCCCTATATCACCGCTTCAATTATCATGCAGCTGATGACCGCTATCGTGCCATCGCTGGAAGCGATGAAAAAGGACGGTGAAGCCGGGCGCAAGCAGATTAACCAATATACCCGTTATCTGACCGTATTACTGGCCTCTTTTCAGGGCTATGGTATTGCGGCTGCGCTGGAAGCCTCTGGCACTATCGTTCAGGATCCGGGTCTGTTTTTCCGTCTGACAACCGTTGTTACACTGGTAGGCGGTACATTATTCCTGATGTGGCTGGGCGAGCAAATCACCAGCCGTGGCGTCGGGAACGGTATTTCTTTGATTATCTTTAGCGGGATTATTGCCGAAGTGCCTTCTGCTTTGGTTGGCACGCTGGAACTTGGCCGGACAGGGGCGTTATCTGCCTTCCTGATTGTCGCTGTGTTCTTTATGGCGATCGCTGTAATCGCCTTTATCGTCTTTATCGAACGTTCCTTGCGCAAAATTCTGATTCAGTATCCGAAACGCCAGCATGGTGCAAAGGTATTTGGTGGCGAGGCACAGCATCTGCCATTAAAGATCAATGTCCCCGGTGTTATCCCGCCTATTTTTGCCTCATCGCTGTTATTGATGCCGGTTTCCATCATCAATCTGTCAGGTGGTCAGGATGGCGGAGCAGAATGGCTGGTAACGCTGAACGCGCTATTGGGTCGTGGCCAGCCACTTTATCTGGCGATTTATATCGGCCTGATTGTGTTCTTCGCCTTTTTCTATACTGCGATTGTCTTTAATCCGGAAGATACCGCAAATAATCTACGCCGGAATGGCGGTTATGTGCCAGGCATTCGCCCAGGTCAGCCAACCGCAGATTATCTGGATTATGTGCTGACACGCCTGACAGTTTTGGGCGCCGCCTATCTTTCAGCGGTTTGTATTCTGCCGGAAATCCTGATCAGTGCCTATGCTATTCCATTTTATTTTGGCGGCACGTCTTTGCTGATTGTGGTCACGGTGACACTGGATACCGTCTCGCAGATACAGTCGCATATGCTGGCTCATCAATATGAAGGGCTGATTAAGAAGTCCAAATTGCGGGGGCGGAATAGATGAATATCATTCTTTTTGGCCCTCCGGGCGCAGGTAAAGGCACGCAAGCAGAGTTGCTGGTTCAATCCAGAGGGATGGTTCAGCTGTCCACAGGCGATATGTTGCGCGCTGCGATCGCGGCCGGTACAGAACTGGGTCTGCAAGCCAAAGAAATCATGGATGCGGGCAAGCTAGTGTCAGATGATATCATGATCGGTATGATCGCCGAGCGTATGGAAGCAGATGATTGCAAGAATGGCGTTATTCTGGACGGGTTTCCACGCACCGTTGCACAGGCACAGGCCCTGGATGCGATGTTTGCCGATAAAGGGATATCGCTAGATAGCGTGATTGAAATTCGGGTAGATGAAAATGCCCTTTTTGCACGGATTGAAAAGCGGGCAGCCGAAACAGGCGGCGCCAGAAGCGATGATAATGCCGAAGTGCTGGCAGCACGCCTGAAGGTCTATCATGATAACACAGCCCCTGTTTTGCCCTATTATGAGGATAAAGGACAGCTAGTGACGATCGATGGTATGCAGCCGGTAGAAGAGGTTAATAAACAGATTGAAGCTTGCCTGAATAGCGTCGCTTGACCTTGGCGGGCAAAATCATATAATGCGAAACCTTGGGTAAGGGGTCGTTTAACGCAGGTAAGTAAAAATGTGAAAGGCAGTATAGGCTGTCAACATTGTAAAGGAGAGGCCAGTGGCACGAATTGCTGGTGTAAATATACCAACCAAAAAGCGGGTCGAAATCGCCCTAACCTATATTCATGGAATTGGCACGACCAGTGCGCAATCTATCTGCAGCAAGGCTGGTATTACAGCTGAGCGGCGGATCAATGAATTGACGGAAGATGAGCTGGACAAGCTGCGCGATATTATCGATGCAGATTTTCTGGTAGAAGGGGATTTGCGCCGTAAGACCTCTATGGATATCAAGCGCTATCTGGATTTGGGCTGTTTGCGCGGCCTGCGTCATCGTCGCAATTTGCCGGTTCGTGGCCAGCGTACGCATACCAATGCACGCACACGCAAAGGCCCGGCAAAAGCGATTGCTGGTAAGAAGAAATAACAGGGCATAAGAGCAGGACACATGGCAAAGCAACCTACACAAGCACGAGTGCGCCGCCGCGAGCGTAAAAATATTACCAACGGTATCGCACACGTAAATTCGACCTTTAACAATACCATGATCACCATTTCTGATGTTCAGGGTAACACCATCGCCTGGTCATCTGCCGGGACAATGGGTTTTAAGGGTTCACGAAAATCTACCCCGTTTGCCGCACAGATGGCCGCAGAAGATGCTGGCAAGAAAGCAGCCGAACATGGGGTAAAATCCGTGGATGTTGAAGTTCAGGGGCCTGGATCAGGGCGCGAATCTGCATTACGCGCACTTCAGGCAATTGGCTTTACCGTGACCTCTATTCGGGATGTCACCCCAATTCCACATAATGGTTGCCGCCCGAGAAAGCGTCGCCGGGTATAATTTTTCGCGTTTAATCGCGCTGGAAACCGGACATGTATAGTGGGTCATTGGATCTATGACCTTATATGAATGACAAAAAGGATATTTGTCGATGATTGAACGAAATTGGCAAGAATTGCAAAAGCCTGAAAAAATTGCTGTCACCGCCTCTGAATATAACGAGCGGCAAGCAGTTGTTTCGCTAGGGCCTCTCGAACGCGGCTTTGGGACGACACTTGGGAATGCATTGCGGCGTGTTCTGCTCTCCTCGCTGCAGGGGGCGGCCGTAAAAGCGGTCCAGATACAAGGGGTCGTGCATGAATTTTCATCGGTTGCCGGTGTTCGTGAAGATGTCACTGATCTGGTACTGAATATAAAGGGTATCTCGGTTGCGATGTCTGTTGAGGGCGAGAAAAAACTGCGCCTGCAGGCAGAAGGCCCTGCCGTTGTAACCGCTGGCATGATTTCAGAAGCTGCCGGCGTTGAAATTATGAACCCGGATCATGTGCTGTGTCATGTGGATAAGGGCGGTTCACTATCGATGGAATTAACCGTTGATTCTGGCAAGGGCTATGTACCGGCTGCCCAGAACCGTGCAGAAGATGCGCCCATTGGCCTTATTCCGGTTGATGCGATTTACAGCCCTATTCGTCAGGTCGCCTATAAGGTAGAAAATGAACGGGTTGGACAGATTACCGACTTTGATAAATTGTTGCTGACCATTGAAACAGATGGCTCTATATCGCCAGAAGATGCGGTGGCCTATGCTGCGCGTATCCTGCAAGATCAGCTACAGCCATTTATCAATTTTGACGAGCCGACTATCGAAGCCCCTGAACAGGGCGTCGACCCGTTCCCGTTCAACAGAAATCTGCTGCGTAAAGTGGATGAGCTGGAATTATCTGTTCGCTCTGCAAACTGCCTGAAAAATGACAATATCGTCTATATCGGGGATTTGGTGCAGAAAACAGAATCAGAGATGCTGCGTACCCCGAATTTTGGGCGTAAATCTTTGAACGAGATTAAAGAGGTTTTAAAGATCATGAACCTCGAATTGGGCATGGACATTGAAAGCTGGCCGCCAGAAAATATCGAGGATCTGGTCAAGCGCTTGGATGAGCCTTTTTAATAGATAAACGTTAACCATAACGCGATGAAGGCCGCGTTTAGCGGTATAAATGGAGACGAATATGCGGCATCGTACGGCTGGCAGAAAATTGAACAGAACGTCACAGCACAGAAATATGCTGTTTCGCAATATGGCACAGGCGCTTATCAAGCATGAGCAAATTGTGACAACCCTTCCAAAGGCAAAGGAATTGCGCCCGGTAGTGGAAAAACTGATTACACTTGGCAAGCGCGGAGATTTGCACGCTCGCCGTTTGGCCTATGCCCAGCTTCGTGATAACGCCATGACAACCAAGCTGTTTGATGTGCTTGGCACACGCTATGCAGATCGCAAGGGCGGCTATACACGCATCATGAAAGCGGGCTTTCGCTATGGCGATGCTGCCCCCATGGCGGTGATTGAACTGGTTGACCGCGATGAAGAGGCGCGCGGCCAGGATTCAGGGCCGGTTATCGTTGGCGATAGCGAAGAAGGCGAAGCGGTCGCCGCAACTGCCTAACGCGTCGGCACAAATATTCATTACAAGGGGGGGTGTTTTTACGCCCCCCTTTTTTATACTCTTTTAAATCTGTTTATTATTTTTGGTGGTTGGTTCACCTGCCAATTACAGGCATGATAGCAAGATGACAAGAGTTTCTCTTTTTACTGCTTCTCCTTTAGCAGAGGCGATGCGCCCCACGCGCTTGCAAGATGTGGTCGGCCAGGATGGGCTGACCGCGCAGCTCTCGCAGCGTATGAACGCCACCGGCTCATTCATTTTATGGGGGCCGCCTGGTACAGGAAAAACCACCATTGCCCGTATTATGGGGGAGGAGGCTGGCCAGAGATTTCGCCCGATTTCTGCGGTATTTGACGGGGTAGCAGAATTGCGTCGTATCTTTGCCGAAGCCCGCCCCCTGTTTGAAGCAGGTCAGGCAACCCTGTTATTTGTTGATGAAATTCATCGCTTTAACAAAGCCCAGCAAGATGCCTTGTTGCCGGCTATCGAAGAAGGGATGATACGGCTTATCGGGGCAACAACTGAAAACCCGTCCTTTTCGCTAAACTCTGCCTTGCTATCACGGGTGCAGGTTCTGGTACTGAACGCGCTGGATGCAGCGGCTCTGGATCAGCTGATAGGGCGGGCAGAAGCCCATATAGCAAAGCCCTTGCCGCTGGAAGAAGGCGCGCGTCAGGCATTGATAGGCATGGCAGATGGGGATGGGCGCTATCTGATTAATTTGATGGAAACCATCCTGGAGCTTTGGCAGGATGACCAGCCTCCACTGGATTCAGAAGGGCTTGGCCAGCTTTTATCCAAACGGGCACTAAATTATGACCGGGCAGGCGATGAGCATTATAATCTTATCTCTGCCTTGCATAAATCGCTACGCGCTTCTGATTGTGATGCCGGTCTTTACTGGCTGGCACGAATGATGCTGGCAGGCGAAGACCCCTATTATATTTTAAGGCGGCTGACGCGCTTTGCCTCGGAAGATATTGGCCTTGCCGCCCCGGAAGCGGTGGGAAAAGCTATCTCTGCATGGCAGTCCTATGAAAGGCTGGGCAGTCCCGAAGGCGATTTGGCGATAGCCGAGCTGGTTATTTTTCTGGCCACTGCCCCGAAATCCAATGCTGCCTATTCTGCCTGGAAACAGGCGATGCAAACAGCCAAAGAGGCAGGCCATCACAATCCGCCCAAACATATTTTAAATGCCCCGACCCGGCTGATGAAAGAGCTGGATTATGGCAAGGGCTATGTCTATGACCATGACACAGAAGAGGGGTTTTCTGCCCAGAATTGCTTTCCCGAAAATCTGCCGCGCATCGCCTTTTACCAGCCGGCTCCGCGCGGATTCGAGCGAGAAATAAAAAAACGTCTGGATTACTGGCAGCGCTTGCGCGAGGCAAAAAAGAGCGAATAATGCTGCGCGCTTTTGACTATTTTGTGGGAATTGACTGGTCAGGTGCACGTGGCCCCTATCAACCGGGTCTGGCTGTCTTTATGGCAGAGGCAGGAAAAAAAGCCCCGCAACGTATCTTGCCACCAGACGGTAAATATTGGAGCCGCAAGGTCATTATCGACTGGCTGCAAGGCATATCCGCTAAAGGGCGTGTTCTGGCCGGTATCGATTTTGCCTTTGCCTATCCTGTTTATGATGGTAAGGGCGGGCGATGCGGTTATTTCCCTGATTTTGCCAATGCCCCGCAAGATGGGCCTGGTTTATGGCAATT
>CBFIAD010000062.1:0-12614 GCA_965660495.1 Puniceispirillaceae bacterium (SeqCode) | reverse complement strand
CACATTATGGGTCGCCTTCACCCTGATGAGGCATTATATGTTCCAGAATATGACCACCAGAACGCCTTTCTTGTCGGCAGAATCTGGCTGATAATCTACTTCCTTACCATCGTATCAGCAGTGCTATTGCAATCGATTATTCCCCTGCTCTTGATAGGAGGCCCTCGCATTTATGGAGCATGGCATTTTAACCTGACCGGATATTTGCAACATGGGGGGCTGCGTGACAATGTTAGCGACCACCGTTTAAACACGCGCACGGTTTTAATGAACCCCTTTAGCCGCTTTATCTATCTGAATATGAATTATCATATTGAACATCATATGTTCCCGCTTGTCCCCTATTATAATTTGCCGGCCTTGCATCAGGAAATTAAAGAGGATTTGCCCGCACCCAGCCCTTCGATTTTCGCTGCATATACAGAAATGCTGCCTATCCTTTGGCAGCAGTTAAAAGGAAGGGAAGTTTTTGTAGAACGCACCATACCGACGCAAACATCAAAGTGAGGATGGGAAAAAAAGCTTGATTAAAGCGGTTGTTATTGGGTAGATTCCCGAGCTTAATTGCGCCGAGCCTTTATGTTCGAATAGTGCTAGCAGCCCCGTTTTTTTTCCTTTTAAAAAAGATGAGGCCATCCAAACAGGCTGATTGGCCTGTAAATTATATGTTTTAACAGGTTTTTTAATGACTTCTTTTCTATCTGGCTGGCTGAACCGGCTGTTGACCGGGGCATCCTATTCCGAAGGCGCGCGCCCTGTTCTAACCTCTCGTTTGCTATTTACCGATTTGCTTGCCGGTTTAACGGTATCTTTGGCCCTTGTGCCGGAGGCAATTGCCTTTGCCTTTGTTGCAGGGGTTGCCCCATTGGTTGGTTTATATGCCGCTTTTATTGTCGGGCTGGTTACCGCTGTTCTGGGCGGGCGTCCCGGCATGATTTCAGGGGCGACCGGGGCATTGGCCGTGGTGATGGTCTCTCTTGTGATGCAGCATGGCGTACAATATCTGTTTGCCACTGTTATATTAATGGGCATTTTACAGCTTGTTGCCGGGGCGCTCCGCTGGGGTAAATTTATCCGCATGATCCCGCACCCTGTCATGCTGGGCTTTGTAAATGGCCTGGCGATTGTCATTGGCCTTGCCCAGCTGGAACAGTTCAAAATAATGGGCAGTAACGGGGAAAAAACATGGATGCAAGGCAGCTTGCTTTACACCACTTTTGGGCTCATTGGCCTTACCATGTTTTTAATATGGGTTACGCCAAAACTAACCAAATTTATCCCTGCTCCTTTAATGGCGATTGGCATTGTCACTTTTGCGGTTATTGGTTTTGATATGGATGTGCCGCGCATTGGCGATCTGGCCAGCCTGGCAGGCGGCCTGCCCGATTTTGCTATTCCGATGGTCCCTTTAACACTGGAAACCCTGTCTATCATTGCCCCTTATGCGCTTATTCTGGCGGCAATTGGCCTTATTGAAAGCTTGCTTACCCTCAATCTGGTAGGCGATATGACCGAACAGAGAGGCGGGGCTTCGCAGGAATGTCTGGCTCAGGGGGCAGCCAATCTTATCACCGGATTTTTTGGCGGCATGGGCGGCTGTGCAATGATCGGCCAGTCCATGATCAATGTAAAATCAGGGGCGCGTACCCGCCTGTCCGGGATAGTGGCCGCGCTGTTTTTGCTTTCCTTTATTTTATTTACCTCTAAGGCGATCGAACAAATCCCCATTGCTGCATTAATCGGGGTGATGTTTATGGTGGTGATTGGCACTTTTGCCTGGAACTCTATCCGCACCCTGTTCAAAGTCCCGCTGGCCGATGCGCTGGTGGTGATTGTGGTGACCTTTGTCACAGTTATCGAGGATTTGGCGATTGCGGTAGTGGTCGGGGTGATTATGTCTGCCCTTGTTTATGCCTGGAATGCGGCCAAGCGTATTGATGCGGTGCGTCGCCCTTCTATACGCGAGCAGGGCGCGCTGGTTTATGAAATTAAGGGGCCTTTATTTTTCGGCTCTATCACAGGATTTCGTGAATTATTTGATTTTGCCGGTGACCCGGATACTGTCATTATCGATTTTGCCAATTCACGGGTGGTTGACCAGTCTGCCCTGCAAGCCATAGACGATGTGGCAGCAAAATATGACCAGCTAGGTAAAAGGCTAATGCTGCGCCATCTCAGCCGTGATTGCCATCGCCTACTCGCCAAATCCGGCCAGTTGATGGTCGATAGTGATGATGATCCCGATTATCAGATTGCCGCCGATTACGGGGTAAAGCTGGGCGTGTTTGGTAATGGGCATTAAGCCTGCCTGTCAATACAAACGCTAAAGAAACTGTTTGGCTATCCAAATTTAAAGGCGGATATGGCCGCGCCCATCACATTTTCATGATAGCTGCGCTCTGCCTTTTCGCCCATAGCCGCCCCGGCCACAATATGTAAAGGTAGCAAATGCTCTTCTCTGGGGTGACAAGCTCTGGCAAAAGGCGCATCTGCCCAATTGGCAAGATGGGTCTCACGCCCCTTTATATCCAGCATACTCTCAGATAGCCATGTATCAAATTCGGCCGCACCAGCAACCTCTTTGCGCCCCATCAGGGCGCCTACATCATGATAGCTCATCCCGGAGCCGACAATCAGCACCCCCTCTTTTCTAAGCGGTGCTAGCAGCCTTCCCATCTGAAGGTAGGTGTCAGGCGATAAATCAGACGATAGCGAAATCTGTATCGTTGGGATATCCTCCTGCTCAGAGGCCAGCAAAAATGGAATAAAGACCCCGTGATCATAGCCTCTTTGCCTGTCCAACTCAGCTGTTATGCCACCTGCTGACAACATATCCACCGCCTGTCTGGCCAGCTCTGGAGCGCCGGGTGCCGGCCATTTCAGATTATAGGTATGGGCAGGAAATCCGTGATAATCATAGATCAATTCTGGCTGGCGGCTGCCTGTTACTTTAATGGTCGGGCTTTCCCAATGGGCAGAAATAACAATAACCCCTTTGATATCCGAGCGATAATCATCGGCAAAGCTGGCTAGATAGCGTGCCATCCCATGTTCCAGCAGGGTTCCAATCCATAAAAAAACAGGGCCCGCCCCCATGCGGAATATAAAAGGTCGGCAATTTATCCATAAAAACACCCCTGTTTTACGACTGGCTGCATCAGGATAGGCTTCCCAGCTCATCTATCATGCCGGCAACCATATCCAGACCCAAATGCCAGAATTCTGGCTGGGTGGCATCCAGATGAAAGGGCTGCAAGGCACTATCATAGCGCACCGTACCACCTGCTGCCAACAGGCCGCGATAATCTGTTACAAATTGCGGGCGGGCATCATCGCTGCGGTTCTGATAGCTCTGCCAGAGTGCATTTACCAGACAATCGCCAAACGCATAGGCATAGACATAAAACGGGCTATGCACAAAATGCGGAATATACGCCCAGACAGGACGATAGCTATCCTCCAGCCGCACCGCAGGGCCAAGGGCGGCGCTTTGGGTGTCCATCCAGATATCGCTTAGCTGCTCACCCGATACCTCACCAGAGCGGCGCGCATCATGAAAGGCGGTTTCAAAATTATGAAAGGCGATTTGCCGAACCACCGTGTTCAGCATATCCTCGATTTTTCCTGCCAGCAAAAAGCGCCTGTTGGCCGGGTTATCGGTGCTCTCCAGCAACACCCGAAAGGCCAGCATTTCTGCAAAAACAGACGCGGTTTCTGCCAGCGTTAAAGGCGTATCGGACATTAAATAGCCATTATGGCTGGCCAGTACCTGATGCACCCCATGCCCCATTTCATGGGCAAGGGTCATCACATCGCGCGCCCGGCCGTCATAATTCATCAAAATATAGGGATGCACGGATGGCACGGTGGGGTGGCTAAATGCCCCGGAGGCTTTGCCGCTGCGCACCCCGGCATCGATCCAGCCCCTGTCAAAGAATTTTTTGGCAATATCGGCCATTTCAGGGTCAAAGCCGGCAAAGGCCTGCAAGACAATCTCGCGTGCCTCTGACCAGCTAAAGCGCCTGTCATCATCGCCTGCCAAAGGGGCGTTACGATCCCACCAATTCAGCTTTTCCATCCCCATCCAGCCTGCCTTTAGCTGATAATAGCGATGGGCAATATCACCGGTACGGGCATTTACCGCATCGCTGAGGGCATCAACGGTTTTATCATCTACATCATTGGCCAGATTGCGCGCGGAAACCGGCCGTTCAAAGCCGCGCCATCTGTCATCCACTTCCTTATCCTTGGCAATCACATTCAGGATAAGGGCAAACAGGCGCTGATTTTCGGCCATCACCCCGGACAGGGAAAGTCCGGCTTCCTTTCGAATTTCTGGATTTTTATCGGTCAGCTGGTTCAGGATTTCAGCCTCGCTTACCTCGCCGCCCTGAAACGGGAATTTCAGGCTGGCCGCGGTTTCATCAAACAGCCTTGTCCATGCCCCGCGCCCGGCAGGCGAACGCTCTACCAGCATTTGTTCCAGGCGCGGCTCCAGCTGGTATTTTGCCCCCTCGCGCAAGCGCCGCAACCAGGGCTGATAGGCATAAAATGCAGGGCTTTTCAAGGCTTCCTGATAATGCTCTTCGGCCAGCGTTGCCAGCTCCAGCTCAACAAACAGTAATTGCGATGTCAGTGTGGCGGCCGCCTCGCGCATATCCTGGACATATTGCCCGTTTTTAGCCTCTGCCATATCGGCAGCAAATTTTAAATCTGCGTGCGATATAATCCGTGACAAAACTTCGGAAATCGCCTGATATTCTGTAATAATCCCGGCCAGCTCATCACCTGTTTTGCCGGTCAGCTTGCCTGAAAATTCAGCCAGCTTTTTAGCGCGTTGCTGCACTTGCGCCAAATCATCTTGTGCGGCTGTACCTTTGTCATCATATAAATCGCTTAAATCCCAGCTTGGCAGACTATCTGGCATCATCACCTCGAACAAAATAAAATCGGGTACAGATTAAAAAATCTGTTACCCCTCTAACATAGGCAGTGTCAGCTGATATTTCTATAGTTCCAGCTACCAGTTTTTTAAATCGAGGGGCAGTTTTTCTTCTGCCAGCCTGTCTTTTAAAAAAACCAGCGTTACACTGCCTATATCCATGCCCCATTTGCTGACATAGGCTCGATTTATTGCAATATCTGGGGTCATTTGATAGATGAAATCATCAAAGCGCACTTCCAGCTCAACACCCGATAATATCAGCGAAATATCATAGCTCCAGCGCATCGCATTGCCGGCTATTTTGCCAATAGCCTTGCCGGTAATATCCGCTGCCTGACCGCTATAATGTGTCTGGCCATCGATAATCTGCCTATCTATCTGCCAGATGCGCCTGTCTTGCTCGCCATCATCATATAAAAAACGTTCATTCAGTATCAGCCTGTCCCCGGACTGGCTGGCCTGAATCTCAACGCGGAATTGTCGCCTGAGATTGCCAAAACGATCTTCAAAAATACCATAGGCAACGCTGTTTCCATCAAAAAACCTGGCCAAGTCAAATGCCGGGCTTCGCTTGTCATGCACGCTAATATCCTCGCGCGGGACAAGCCACAGACCGGCCAGCACAAGCAAAGCCAGACTGGCCAGCCAGATATATAATCGGCGAAGGAAAACAGATAAAAACATCTTAAAAATAACGCTCTCTATTATTGAGTTATGTATCTTCTTATGCCTTTGATACGATAGCAGTGGCTATGCAGGATGTATCTGCTATGGCTTGCCTTATGTAACGAATATCTTTTGGACAGGCTATTGATGCACCCACTTGGCAAGATCACATTGCAGATGCTTATCAAAACAGAATGGCGATTTTTGCTATTCGGGTTTTTTATGTCTTTTTGGTCTTCGCTGGGTCAGACCTTTTTTATCTCGCTCTTTAGTGCAGAAATTCGCGCCGATTTGGGGCTAAGCCATGGCGCATTTGGCAGCTATTATGCGCTGGCCACCACTTTGAGCGCGCTAACCCTGTTTTGGCTTGGCAAGCTGGCAGATACCATCTCTGTGCCGCGCCTGTCGGTCATGACTGTTGGGGGTGTATGTCTGGCTGCCCTGCATTTTTCTTTTGTCCAGTCGGTGATGATGCTGATCATCGGGATATATTTTCTGCGCCTGTCTGGCCAGGGGATGATGTATCATGTCTATTCCACGGCCGTGACACGCCGCTATTTACAGGTTCGCGGGCGCGCATTGGCTATTTCCGGTTTCGGGATGAATGCGGCCGAAGCCCTGTTTCCCATAGTGGTGGTGTTGGGGCTGGGATTTTTTGACTGGCGTCTTATCTGGATAATGCTACCGATTTTTGCCTTTATCAGCTTTGCCCCTGCTATCCCCTATCTTACCCGGCGCACCGATTTTCAGGATGGGCCGGGGCGCGAGGCCGATACCGCCCCCGGCAAGGCAGAAGATAAAGATAGCCCACCATCCATACGGCGCACACAGGTTATAAAGGACAGCGCCTTTTGGGCGGTGATCATCTGGCTGATGATGGTACCGGGCTTTACGGTAACCGGCCTGTTTTTTCACCAGATACATATCGCTTCTGAAAGGGGTATACCGCTTTTTATCTGGTCATCCAATTATATCTGGTATGCGCTGGCCGCCATAGGCGGGGCATTATTATCAGGCATATTGGTAGATAGATTTAGTGCCCATCGCTCGGCCGTTGCTGCACAAGTGCCAATGGTTCTGGCCTGTATCACCTTGATGACCAGTGACAGCCTGATGATGCTGGCGGTATTTTTTGCCCTTTTCGGATGTGCAGGCGGGATGGGACAACCGCTTGTCAATGCACTGCTGGCAGAACGCTATGGCACAAAATGGTTGGGCGAGATAAAGGCGCTGGCCAGCCCGTTAAATGTTTTTTCCAGCGCATTATCGCCTGCAGTAATGGGCATTTTGTTTGATTATGGCGTGGGGCTGAATATCGTCATCGCCCTGCTTTTGTCTTTAAGCTGTTTCAGCCTGTTTATGCCGCTTTTATGGTTTAATATCCTGGGGCGCACACAGATGCCGAACTAGCTGTTATTCAGCCGGTCCAGAATGCGGTGCATACGATAGAACATCCACCAGATAAGAAAGGCAATAATCGGGACAGACGCGGCTTGCAAGATTTTGATATCAGCTGGCAAATGGCTGTCTGGCAGAAGTTTCAGCAGATAGCCCACCAGCCCCACACCGTAATAGGTACCGGCAATAATAGACAGATATTCCACTGTTTGCTGCAAGCGTAATTGCGCTTGTGCCCGCCTGTCCATAGAGGCCAGCAAGTTACGATTTTGTTCCTGTATCAGGATTTCTGTTTGGGTGCGTAATAGCGATCCTGCCCGCGATATGCGCTGGGACAGGCCGGCCAGCCGTTCTTCAAAGGCATCGCAGGTTTTTAATGCTGGCATCATCCGCCTGTCCAGAAAGCCGGACAAACCCTGATGGCCTGTCAGCCTGGTGGCGTTCAGCCGGGTCAATCTGGCCAGAAAAATATCCTGATAGGCTTTTGTCGCAGATAGCCGGTACGAAGTATTGGCGCTCATCTCCTCAATTTCGGCCGCAAGGGCGGACAGCTCCGGCAACAGGGCTTCTACCTCCTTGCTTGCGCCATTTATCTGGGCAGTCATGCGCTGGGTGACTTGGGCCAGCTCTGCCTCTATCTTATGCAGCCTTGTCATATTATCACGAACAATGGGCAAGCCAAGCAGCGCCATCATCCGATAGGTTTCCATCTCTATAATCCGCAAAATCTGCCGGCCTTTTCGTTCAGCCGATAAATGGCGCGCAAAAAGGATCATGCGCGAGAAACCCTCTTCATCTATATCAAAGCTACAATGCAAATCTCCATCGCCTTCAGAAATACTGTTGGAAGCAGCGGTGCGGCTGTCCAGCATTTTTGTGACCGCTTCCGGCGAGGCAGGCCCCGCCGGGGCTTTCCCGATTTCTAGCCATATTGCGTGGAAAAGGGGTATCGGCATATTGGCGATCATGGCAAAGGGCAGATGGCTGTTTTTAGCCATATTAAAGGCGTTATTTGTCAGACCGATCTTGCGATTATTTTTATCGCGTACAATCAGCCCGACCGTGACAAATTCACTATGGCGCTCCAGGCGAAAAACAAAGCCGCCAAAATCCTCGCGCCGGAACTTTTCCCCTGCGTCAATCGCCATACGCTGCTGGCTTTCCAGCCATTGATTAATATGGGTGATGATAGTGTTATCAGAGCTGCCAACCAGATAGATAAAACGGATGAACCGACCCTCTCCTTCGAAATCGAAAAAGGGCCTGGCGTGCAGCTCATCTATCAGAGCCTGTCGTTGCGGATGTTCAGCCATATCCATCATGTTTTTAGCCAGCCCTTATACCTTATGCCTCTATTCATCCAGATTGCCAGATTGCCAGATTGATAAAAACCCTTCATCCTATAATAGCATTTTTCCTAACTTGCGAAACAGGACAGTGACAATATGAAGCAACTGCCAAAAAAGATTACCAGCCAGAAGCGGTAAAAAAATGCACGATAATCCACACCCAACATCTTTGGCGGTCTCTATCCACAGGTTGCTTTTGGTTCGCCTGTTCTTGGTCATTTTGACAGTAACATCCATACCGGCCAACGCTAAAGAGGTGACCCCGCTGCCGCCTCTGGAAGGGGTGTGGTTCACTTGTGAATTTGCTACCCGTCAGGGCCCGCCTGATGATGGCTGTATCATGTTTGATGATGAAGGCTTTGCGGTGGAAGATGGCAACATCACCTATCTGCGCAATATCGCGTCTGAGGAAACCGCCTGCCGCGGCAATAAGGCCGGGCAATGTTTTGCCGCTGACAAACCTTCCATCACCATATCGGAAAGAAAGATTGGGGCTGCCCGTATTGAAGGCCGGCAATTACTGGTTTCCTATCTAGGCTGTATCCAAAAATTTGACCTGCTCCCTCAGGCAGATTATGTCAGTGTTATCCCGGCAAAAGATAAATGTGTCTGGACGCGCAATCGCCATTTTTATGTCGCCCCCTATAAAGGAAAGCTGAACCGGCAATGACCACTCACCTTTATCTGCATACGGATAAAACCGTTATCTGCCTTCAAGGCGATAATCCGGCAGGTTTTTTAAATGACCTGCTGACCGCTCAAATAGAACAGCTGGAACAAGGCATTGCCAGAGCCGCCTGCCTGCTCAGCCCGCAAGGGCGCATCCTGTTTGATATGCTGGTGTTACGCACAGCTGAGGCGGTATATCTGGTAACCGAGACACAACAGGCAGAGCCCCTGATAAAAAGGCTTGGCCTCTATCGCTTGCGCCGCGCAATAGAGATTACCCACCGGCCTGAATTTCAGGTTGGCCATCTGGCCAATTTTGGCCAGCCAGACCAGATAGAGGCCAGCGCATTGCCCGAAAAAGCGATCAGCGCAATAGATGAGCGCCACCCCTATCTGGGCTGGCTGTGCCTGATAAATCAGCAAGATATGCCCTGCGGCCAGCCTGATGCAGAATGGCAGAAATGGCGCATTTGCAGCGGGATTCCAGAAGGGGCAGCAGACCTTACCCCAAACCGCGCCTTGATGCTGGAAGCCGGGCTGGACAAGCTGGCAGCCGTTGATTTTAAAAAAGGGTGCTATATCGGCCAGGAAGTGACCGCACGCACCCATTATCGCGGGCTGGTAAAACGCCGCCTTTTTCCGGTCACCGCGCCAAAGGGCAGACTATCTGTTGGAACTCCGGTAAAACTGGCAGATAAACTTATCGGGCAATGCGGTTCTGTTGCCAGTGACGAGCAAACAGATTACGCGCTGGCCAGCTTGCGGCTGGATGCGGTGCAACAGGCCGAAAAACAAAACGGCCAGGAAAATAGCGCTTTTCAGCTGGAAGATGGCACGCCTCTGCAGCTTGCCATTCCGGACTGGATGCACCCCCTTCCCGGCTTTGACAGCACAGAAGAATAATCTGATTGCCATCGCCGCCGGATAGGGCGTGTCCCTAGCTCTGATTGACGCGCAAATGATCGCGCCACATCGCCTTGCCAAGCGATATACACATCAGCCCCATCAGCATGGTAAAGGGCAAAGCGCCAATTATCATCGCACTTCTCAAGGCTTCCATCGGGTCAGATCCGCCATTGGTTTTGCCTGCTATCAGCAATGTGCCGATAACACAGGTAAGGATAACACCCCAGACAATGCGGTGTTTGATACCTGTTTTCTGCTCGCCCCCGGACATAATCGTATTCATCACCAGAATACCTGAGTCAGCAGAGGTAACCAAAAAGGTCAGGATAAGCACCACACACATCACCGTTATCGCTGTCAGAAACCCGCCGGACAGCATCTGGCTGAGCGTGACAAACAGCTTGGATGTATTGGATGCCCCGATAATTGCGCCATTTGCCCCGCCGGTCAGTTCCAGATCAATCGCGGTTGCCCCTAATATGGTCATCCAGGCAAAACAGACCAATGCCGGCGCAATTACACAGCCCAGAATAAACTCTCTTACCGTGCGACCTTTGGAAATGCGCGCCAAAAACAACCCGACAAAAGGCGAAAACGCAATCCACCATGCCCAGTAAAAAGTTGTCCATCCAGCTTGCCAGCCAAATTGGCGCCCTGCCTCGCCTGCCGCATAGGCCTGTTCCAATACCGTATCCGGCAATTGGGCGGCCGCGCCGCTTAAACTGGATTTAAAGCCGTCAAAACTGCCCCACGCATTCATCGCCCCGGCTTGCAGATCGCTGGCAAATGGCGCAGCCGCCGCTGGCAGGTTCGCGGCAAAATTATCTGCCGTTTGTGGCCAGAGACAGGCCGGTCACCACATAGATAGCCCACGCATGAAAACCATAATGCAAAAATGTATATCGATAGCCTGATTGCAATGAGCTGGCTGTATGTGGCTCTGCTGCCCCGGATAAAATAACCGGATTAGAGCCCCACAATCCCAAAGGTTCGGCTGTGGCGAACACCATCAGCCCTACGCCAAGACCCGCCCCGAACATCATCGAAAACCAGGAAAAATTGGAAAATTCTGGCTTCTCGCCTGTCTTGCCCATCAGCCTTTTGCCGGTTTGTGGCAGGATGGCCACCACTAGCAGAAAAAAGCTGAATAGTCCGACAATGATAATATAAAATGCGTTGAAATCTTCGAGTAATCTCCAGTTTAAACTACCCAATATATTATTAGCATTGGCTGGCCAGACCAGCGCCCAAATCACCAATGCTACCATGATCCCTTTACTGAGCAGGGCTATTTCTTGTGAATGCCCCTCATAAAAACCAGATGCCGATTTAACAATCTTTACATCTGTAAATGCCGGTTTTAGCGCCATTTTAGCCTCCCTTTTGTGCCGCACTGCATCCAGTTGCATGGCAGACACTGCGTGTGATGTGCACAAAAGCGAAAAAAGCTATCCTATGGCCAACCCATTATTATGGACGTAAAAAACCTACCCCTTCATATCAAAACAGCTTTACCCGCAAATTGCACACTATGAATCGCCAGCCATAAATGACCAGCTTTGGAAACGCTCCTGAACAGAGCTTCCAGCGATTAAGATTTAGTGTCCATTCTGGAGAGAAGTTGAAAACATTGACCACTATTGCGCGGTCCAGCCGCCATCTACGCTCATGGTTGTGCCAGTAATTCCGCCGGCATTTTTTCCTGCCAGAAACAGCACCATATCAGCAATTTGCCGGGGCGTCACAAAGCGGCCTGTGGGGTGTTTATCCTTGATGAGGTCAGGCCCGGCTGCCTCAAAATCCAGCCCCTTCTTTTCCTGATGGGCGCGCACCTGCTCGGCCACCAACGGGGTCATCACAAAGCCCGGACAAATAGCATTACAGGTAATATCGCTATCTGCTGCTTCCAGCGCGATGGTTTTGGTCAGCCCGACCAGCCCGTGCTTGGCCGCTACATAGGCAGATTTATGAAGTGAGGCGACCAGCCCATGTGCCGACGCGATATTGATAATCCGGCCATAGCCCGCTTTTCGCATGGCTGGCAGACAGGCCGCTATCAGATGAAAGGGCGCGGTTAGGTTAACATCCAGTATGGCCTGCCATTTTTCCGGTGGGAAAGTTTCCACCTTTTCCACGTGCTGAATACCGGCATTATTGACCAGAACATCTATTGCCCCTGTGCGGGCTTCGGCACGTTTCACCAGACCTCTGGCGGCCTGGCCATCGCGCAAATCTGCATCATCAAACAGACAGGATGCCGCGCCTTTTTCTATCAGGCTGGCTGATATTTTTTCCCCTTCAGCCGGGGCCAGCATCCCGCCAATGACCAAATGTGCACCGGCTGCGGCAAACGCCTCTGACATGGCAAGGCCAAGCCCGGAGGTGCCGCCGGTGATCAAAATTGTCTGGGAGGAAAAATCTGTCATCATTCATACTCATCTTTAAAAAAGTGAAAACGGGTCATTTTGGCATGGGCAACGGGTTGTTTTGGCTATTTTTTAAACAGGGCATCCGCTGCCGAGCTTAGGCTTTTTTTTCTCTTCAATTATCTTCTCACAACGCGCAATCTCTGCCGTCATATTGGCGATATAGCCCTGCAAATCCTCGATATTCCATGACGTTAAATCTTTTGGTGCATGGGCGGGACGCTCTTCATCAAACGCATCCATCATTATCTTCCC
>CBFIAD010000061.1:0-12857 GCA_965660495.1 Puniceispirillaceae bacterium (SeqCode) | reverse complement strand
CTGATTCCACATAGACAGGCCGCGATTTATCCAGTTGGCGCACGGCATCAATCAAACAGCTTTCAAAATGGCGCTGCGAGGGCTGCGGGCTATCTGGCCAGCGCCCTAATAAAGAGCCGCGATGACGGGCAAGGGCTTCGAGATCGATAATCTGGCCGCCCTGTTTTTTAATTTCTGCCAGAATATCTGTTTTGGCAGAGCCGGTACGCCCGGCAATAATGACAAGCAACAGGCCGGAAAAATCGGCCTTTAGCCCGTCGAGAATATCGCGGCGATAGGCCTTATACCCGCCTTCCAGCAAGTGACAACGCCAGCCTATCTCGCTTAATATATGGGCAAAGGCACGCGAACGCTGCCCGCCCCGCCAGCAATGAATAAGGGGGCTGAAATCGGCAGGCAAATCCTGTAATTTTGTTTCGATATGACGGGCGATATTTTGCGATACCAGCACCGCTCCGCGCTTGCGGGCAATAAAGGGCGAGCTTTGTTTGTAAAGCGTGCCAATTTCGATACGTTCTGCATCGGACAAGACCGGCATATTCACCGCCCCGACAATGTGATCCTGAGCAAATTCCATCGGCGCGCGGACATCTATTACCATATCATAGGCTTCTGGATGCCAGTTTTTTGTTATAATAATTGGCGCGCTCATATAACTATCGGCTTAATCTGTTTTTTTAAGGGTGATACCGGCATGATCATGGGTTAAATGGCCGATTATCGCTGCCTGTTTATAGCCTGCTTTATGTAATTTTCTACATATTTCCTCTGCTTTTTGCCGGGGAAGGGCGGCCAGCACCCCGCCAGAGGTTTGCGGATCAAACAGCAAATTCATAATGGGGCGCGCCCCGTCACCCAGCATGGAAGCCCCATTTAGGGCTATATTTCCGGCATTATGCGGATAAAGGCTGGAAGATATCCCTTTTTCAGAAAGCGCGGCTGCGCCTTTGATAAGCGGTATGCTGTCCAGCGATAAAACCATGCCAGAAAAACCGGCTCTTTGCATCAAATTCATCGCGTGCCGGGCCAGCCCAAAGCCGGTAATATCTGTCATTTGGGCAAAAGACGCATGGGATAAAATAATATCGGCTGCCCCGGCATTTGATAAAAGCATTACCTCTATCGCTGCCTCATAGCTGGCTGCCGGGCAAAGCCCGCGCATTTCTGCTGCCAGAACAACCCCAATGCCTATCGGCTTGGTCAGGATAAGAGCAATATCCTCATCCTCTGGCAAGGGCGGGCAAGAGCCATTTTCATTGGCAATGGCCGTGACCGAAAAGCCAAGCATCGCTTCGCTTGCGACGGTGGTATGTCCGCCTGTCAGGCTGGTTTTATGGGCGGCCAGCTCTTCTATTGCACCGCAAAGCATCAACGTTAAGTCCGATTTTTGCATTTTGGTGCGCGTGCGCTGCACGGTAACCAATGCTTGGGCGGCCAGGGGCTTGCCACCTGCAACAAATATATCGCTCAAGGCATGAAGAGCTGCTATCCGGCCAAAGAGATAGGCATCCGATATATGTTGCGAGAGAAAATCTACCGATTGGCTGAGACTGGCGTTTTGCGGCATATCCCGGGGCAGGCTAACCATCCCATGATCAAGGGTGATACCAGAAGGGGGTAAATAGCGCGGGTCAGCGCCCCTATCCTTTGCTATCTGACAGGCGGCCGCCAGCGCATCAGACAATATATCTGCCCCTGCCTTTGCCCCGCAGCCACTACATTCAAAACCATCTGTGTCGATAGTATCGTTTAGCGTATGCGCCAAAGCTGGCAAGGGGGCGGCCGAGATTTTCATTTCCGGTAATTGCGTGAATTTTTCAATAAATCTTTTATCTATCCAGTTTTTCAGATGCCACCATAGCGCCCCTTTGGCAACAAACCGCCCCCGAATTGCCAGTGCCTGTTTACCCCCAAGCCCGATTAATGCCAGATAACGCGATTGCGGGTGAAAGGATTTCAAGTGCGAGGCTTGTATAAAGTAGCGCAGATTATCTGCCAGATAAGGGCCGGCACGCACCGCAAATACCCCGGCTTTTTCCCGCTTTTCACCGCTTATACTGGCAATGTCCCCTGCCGCAAAGACATTGTCATATTCTATCAACTGCAAGGTTGGGCGCACCTGAATATAGCCATCCTCGCAATGGGTGACGGCTAGCTTTTTTACCCAGTCAGCCGGACGGGCAGCAGTGACCACAAAAATATGGCGGGCAGGGATGACATCGCCCTTTTCCACTATCACCCCATCTTGGGTCAGGCGCTGAACAGCCGCGCCTAAATGCAGGGCAATATCATTATCCAATAGGGCGCGTGCCATAATTTTAGCAGCAGATTCCGGGGCGGTTGGCAATAACCGCTTTGAGCGGCTAAACAGGTGACAGGCAAAGGGTTTATCTGCCAGCTGATAATGATGGGTAAGGGATATGGCTAGCTCGCACCCTGCTGCTCCGCCGCCAATCACCGCAATATCACCGCTTAATTCTGACAGGGTCGGCATTTTTTCCAGAAAATGGGATATAGGCTTTACCGTAATGCCATATACGTCTGTCCCTTTTATGGATTCTGCATCCGGCACCGCCCCGCTATTAAGGGACAGAACATCATAATGCAGATTTAAATCGCCCTCCAAAACAATGTTTTGATTGACAAAATCTATATCGGTAACCGCTCTCTTAATCAGGCGCGCACCGGCAAATCTGGCCAGCTTCAGCAAATCGATATGCATATCTTCCATGCTGTGATGGCCTTCAACATGGCCGGGCAACATACCGGAATAGGGCGCCATCAGCACATCTGTTACCAATGTCAGGCGCACCCTGTCCAACGGTCTCATCCCAAAGGATTTCAATACCGCAATTTGGGCATGGCCGCCCCCGACCAACACCAGATCGATGATATCTGCTGGCATCTGCTTCATCAGATTTTACGCCTTTGCCAAAAGCGCAACCAGTCAGGCGGCACTATATCGGCTATCAAAATAGCCAGAAAGATCATCACACATCCCGATATCGCAGCATAGGAAAGGGTCTGGGATAAAAACAGCCAGCCGGAAATGGCTGCAAATACAGACTCCAGCGAGAGGATAAAGGCAGCGATGGTCGCGCTGGCATAGCCCTGGGCAACCATTTGCAGGGTATAGGCAATACCTACAGAAAATAGCCCGGCATAAATTAATTCAGGCATAACTGGCAGAAAATCGGCAAATGCGGGTGTTTCTATGGTCAGGATTGGCGGCAGGGAAAACACCACACATAACAAAGATTGCAAAAAGGCAAATTGAAAGGGGGTTTTTATCTTTTTTGTCACCAACCCGATAAGCACGATATGCCCAGCCCAGAATAACGCCCCAACGGTCACCAGAAAATCGCCCCACTGGCTAAGCAGGCTGGTCGAGCCGGACAACATCCACGACCCGCCAATACACAAACTAAGCGCCAACCAAATCCGACCAGAAATGGGGGCGCGGTAAATCAGCCATATCAATAAAGGGACTGCTGGCACATATAAAGTCGTTAAAAAAGCCGCATTCGCCACAAGCGTATATTGCAGGGCAGTTTGTTGCAGGCTGATGCCGCCAAACATCATCACGCCCAGACCAATCGCTTGTATCATCAACAGCCTGTCGCGCAATATTGCCTGCCAAAGGGATGTTGTACGTGCCTCAAATAGGGCAAAGGGCAGAACCGCCATTGCGCCGATAAGATAGCGCGCCCCTGTAAAGCCAAACGGCCCAATGGTTTCCATACCAGTTGTTTGTGCGATAAAGGTTGTCCCCCAAATCAGCGCAGCAATAAGCATTAATAAATGGGCGGTATGGCGCGACATTTTCCTCTTTTTCTATTTCGCAGAAGGTTTGATTTCCAGCTCACTGCACCTTTATAGGGGCATTTACGCCTTTCATAAAGGGTTTAGGCATTTAAGATTTATGTGGACGCCGCCGCAGGCTTTTTATCGTTTTGGCAATAAATAGAGAGGTTCGCGGAATATATATATAAGGGCGCAATGGCACATCCAGCGGACGCATACGCGCCCGGTAGGCGGTATATCCCAGCAACAGCATATGCAGAACCGCAAAATAGGTGAACATGGCATTGGGCCCAAAATGTTCAATCAGATAGCTAGCTATCACAGGCGAGATTATTGCCCCAACCCCGAACAAAAAAATCAGGGACGCGCTTAACATCGTCATATCCTGTTCTTTTGTCTGGTTATTTGCATGAATGGCAGAAAGCGAATAAAGCGGCATAGTAGTCAGCCCAAAGATAAACACCAAAATAAAGATGGTTTTAATCCCGAAAATGGTTTCCGCCTCTATCAGGGTAAAGGCAACACAAATAAAAATCGTGGCCATGCTAAGTGAGCCGATTAATTGGCGCGGGGTTGCCCGTTCTGCCAGAAACCCTATCGGCATTTGAATAATCATGCCGGCAATCAGGGGCAGGCTGAGAAATATCCCGATTTGGGTCGGGGTAAAGGCCAGCTCATAGGCAAAAAGAGGGCCTATCATGCGCAAAGCCGATCCTGTTGCTCCGACCGTTAGCACACCCAATGCTGCAAGGGGCGATATCTGAAAGGCAAAAAGCACATTTATCTTTTGCGTTTCGGGCATGGCAGGTTGTACCGATTTGGTCAGGCCAAGCGGCAACAGGGACAAACAAACCAGAATAGCCAGCATGGTATAGGACAGGAAATAGGCCGGGACTAGCACGCTTATCATGGCTTGCGCCATCAGCGCACCGGTCATATCAATAATGCGGTAAATGCCAAAAAAACGGCTTCTGTTGCTGTTGGTCAGCTTGGCATTTAACCAGCTTTCAACCGAAGTATAGCTGGTAGCAATCGCAATACCGGTTATGACCCGAAAAATACACCATGCCCAGAAATAGCTCACCACAGGGTGAAGCAAGATAGCCACAATCGAAAGGGCAGCTGTTACGCAATAGGCACGGGCATGACCCACACGTTTTACCAGCAGGGGCGAGGCCAGGCAGCCAATAAGAAAGCCCAGAAAATGCGAGCCACCAATCACCCCTATCTCGGTATTGGAAAACCCCAATTCAATTGCCGAAAGGGTATCAAGCGGGCCAAGGGCGGTGGTGCCCATCTGCATCAGCATGATGGTGAATAATAATGCTGAAATGGACAGCAGGGTTTTCATGGAGGCCGGCCAAGGGTAGGTAAAAGCAAATCTATATTATTTTCACCACGCGCCAATTTAGCTAAAAGGTCAACCCGAAAAATTCTGCCCTTCTGATTGCGCTGACGCAAAAGAGCGACTAAGAGATAGCCTATGAGTGTAAAACCTTTTTTAAAATGGGTCGGCGGCAAACGCCAGCTTCTGGATAAAATCAGCCCGCTAATTCCAGCCGATTATCAACGCTATATTGAACCTTTTGCCGGTGGGGGCGCTGTATTTTTCAGCCTTTCCGAACAGCTGCAATCTGCAAACATTCCCGCCTGGCTAAATGATATTAATCCTGAATTAATCAATGCCTATTGCGTGGTGCGCGATGCCCCGCAGGAATTACTGGAAGATTTGAAAACCCATATTTATGAAAAGGATTATTTTCTGGCCATTCGGAGGCTGGATCGCACCCCCGATGGGCTAGCCAGCCTTAGCCCATTGAAAAGAGCCAGCCGCTTTATCTATTTAAACCGCACGGCCTTTAACGGGCTGTATCGAGTGAATGCGCGCGGCCAGTTTAATGTCCCGTTTGGGCGGTATAAAAACCCGCTTATTGCCGATACAAAAACCATATTAGGCTGTTCTGCTGCCTTGCAAAATGTTCAGCTTGGCAATGCCAGCTTTACCGACATTTTATGTGCAGCCGGGGCAGGGGATTTTGTCTATCTGGATCCGCCCTATATTCCGCTAAATGATACGTCCTATTTTACCAGCTATAGCCATGACGGGTTTGGCATTGCCGAGCAGCAGAGATTAGCCGGCATGATAGCTGAAATGGCGAAACGGGGCGCGCGCTTTATCGCTTCAAACGCCTATGTCCCGGAGCTGAAAGAACTTTATGCCGGATTTAAAATTATCGAAGTTAAAGCCACCCGTGCAATAAATGCCAATAAAAATGGCCGGCAGGCGATTTCAGAAGCCCTGATTACAAATCTGCTGTAAGCCCCTGAAAATATAAGCCCCTGAAAATACACGTATCAGAAATAGGTCACCAATATTGCAAAACCACCCATCGCCCCGATAAGCGCCAGCCATAATTTTTTGCTGAAAAACATCAAAGCCATTCCAAGGCCAAGACAAACAAGGCGATAATCCAGTGGCGTGGTTGCTAAAACCCCCATGGGATAAACCAGAATGCGTGTTAAGACCGCTGCCACCATCGCATAGGCCACAGCATTTACCCATTTCATCATCAGGCTGTCCGGGCGGATAAAATCAGATAGAATAAGCCCGGAAAAGCGCCATCCAAAAGTGGCAAGGGCAGCCAGAAAAATCGTCAAATAGGTTTCAAACAGGGTATATTCAGCCATCTGCGCCTCCCTGTTTGATAAAAAACGCTCGCAGCTGAAACAGAGCGATAGCACCGCTACCGCCAACAAAGCCGGAGAGCAAAATAGCCCAGTCCCCTGCCATACCATAGATAAACGGACATACCGCCCCGCCCAGAACCGCCGCCAGGCGATTACTGCTTTGCTGGGCATTCATCAATAGTAACAGGATATAAATAGGGGTGATAAAGATAACAAGGCGAAGAATTTCCGGTGCCATCCAATCATTCAGAAAATAGCCAATACTGGTACCGGTCATGCCAAAGGCAAAAATAGTCAGAGAAAAGGCCACATAATAGATACGTAAATCGGCCGGGCTATATTGATTTTGCTTGTAGCTGATCTGCGCCCAGCTGGTTATAGCCAGCAAGTGCATCATCAATACCCGCTTCCATAATGGCAGGCCGGACTCCCTGAGGCGCAGAATATCTGACCCGGAAATCACCATCAGCATCATCCGCATATTTGCCAGTGCGGCTGCCACAAACATTAAAAATATAGACGCGCCGGTGGCATAGAGGCTGACAAAGGCCACCTGTCCCGGCATCCCCCAAACACCAAGAGAGGTAAAAAATGTCATCCAGAAATCAAAGCCTGATTCCCGGGCAATGGCCGCAAAGCCCATCATTGTGCTGCCAAGGGCGATCCCGGGGACATTTGCGGCATCCAATATCCCGCTGATACGGATATTTCTGACAGAGATATCGGACAAATTAACGCTACTTTGAAAACAGAATAATCAGGAAATGGAGGCCCGGACCGGAATTGAACCGATGTACACGGTTTTGCAAACCGCTGCATAACCACTCTGCCACCGGGCCTTAACGCAATGACTAGCCTGATGGATGTACGTCAAAGCTTGGAGAAGGTCAATAAAAGGACATGAAAAAAAATCGGTTTTATGTATGACCGCTGAAAAGGTGAATGACAGAGAATTTTGATGCTTTGACTTATCCTGCTCTCATGCAGGGCAAATCAGCGTTGAAACTTGCAAGCGATAGGCTTATAAGCATGGTAGTTTGTTAAAAAAGCAGGTTCAAGGGGTGAAGGCATGAATGATATGCATTTCGACGCGTTGCGCAAAGCCATGGTTGATAGCCAGATACGGCCAAACAAGGTGATTGATGACCGGGTTATCGCTGCGTTTATGTCTGTCCCGCGCGAACGGTTTGTGACCAAAAATCTGCAAAACATCGCCTATATTGATGAAGATATTCATCTAAGTGGCGGGCGCTTTATCCTGGAAGCAATGGTCATGGCCAGAATTTTTCAGGCGCTGGAGCTTTCCCCATCACAATCGGTCATGCAGGTCGGGGCAGGGACAGGCTATACTGCTGCCTTGCTATCCTCGCTGGTAGAATCAGTTATCGCCATTGAAACGCGCGCTCAAATGGTGGAAAAAGCCCAGCAGATGGTCGCCGGAATGGAAATTGGCAATGTGGCAATTATCAAAGCCAGATTGCAAGATGGCTATGCCTCAGAAGCACCCTATGATGCTATTATCATCGAAGGGGCGGTAGAATGTATGCCGGAAACATTGCTGGATCAGCTGGCAGATGGTGGCCGATTGGCGGCTATCTGGCGGCCAGAGGGCGCGCGTGTAGGAGAGGCCTGTATCTGGCGCAAAACAGGCAAAGGAGTTTCCAGAACAGCCCTGTTTACCGCACAGGTACCTGTACTGGATGAATTTAAAGCCAAACCAAAATTCTCTTTTTGAAGTATAGAAGAGTGATTAGCTGGCGCATTGTAACTTGGTAAGTGGTCTTACCTGGTTTATACTCCGGCTCGTACCAACCCATGATCAGGTTTTCGCATCCATGCTGACTGCTCTATCCACCCGTCTAAAAGATATTTGCCTTGTGCGATCCGACCTTTATGTTTTATCTGCCGGCTGGCTGGCAATCGCAGCAGCGATTAGCCCGTTATCGGCCCAGACCGTCAATCCCGAAGATAGCCTGCGCGCCGGGCTGACCGCGTCAAAAGTTCTGGAAGCGGAAAGACAGGCCTTTATTGTGGCACGCCAGGCGATAGCCACCAGCAACGCAAAAAATGATTTGACCGGCACATTTGCCCTTAGCGGATCGCATATTCAAACCGACAAGGCGGATACACCGGGCGGTTTTACCTCCAGCAATAGCCGCTCTGGCTCGATCACGCTAAGAAAACAGATTTATGATTTTGGCGAAGCAGGTAGCCGAATGGAATCTGCCCGTTACGGGCTGGATAGTGCGCGTGCCTCTTATCAAAGTTCAGAACAACAGGTTATTTTAACTATTCTTACCGCACATCTGAATGTCATTACCGCGCAAAAAGCCTATGATATTCGTAGCAATAACACCAAAAGGCTGACGGCACAGACCGAAGCGGAGAATATCAAGATGGAAGCTGGCAGTTCTACCCCTACAAGGCTGGCAGAAGCAGAAGCACGATTGGCCCGTGCCAAATCGGATGAGATACAGGCAGCTGCCAATCTGCGGTCTGCTGAAGAGGCCTATCAGTCCCTTACCGGCCTGGATAATTATAATTTGCGCCCGCTGGCCCGTCAGACTGCCAATTTACCTAATACCATCGAGGAAGCAGAACAAATAGCCGGCATTGAACATCCCCTTATCCTGTCTGGTCTGGCAGCCGAAAAACAGGCAGGCATAGAGTTTAAAATCTTGAAAACCAGCTTGCTGCCAAAATTAAACTTTAGCCTCTCTGCGGTTCAAAATGACCAGCAAGGCACGTCAATGGACAAGGATGAGGTTACATCAAAGCTGGAATTTTCCACCCCTTTTTTGGTCACAGAAGGGTCACGTGCGGCCGACAGGCGTGCAGCTGCCGGGTTAAGCCGGTCGCGCGCGCAATTGGCAGAAACCAGACGCAATGTCCGTCTGACCGCCCGAAAGGCCTTTCGTGATTATGAGGTGGCAAGAGCCCAGCTGGCCTCGGTAGAGGCAGAAATAAATGCCGCCCGTCTGGTAGCCCAAGGCACAGCCAGCGAGGTGGAATATGGGCTGAAAACGTTTCTGGATCAGCTGGATGCCGAACAAAGCCTTTCGGACACCGAATTGCGGCTGGTACAAACACAAGAAGCGATAAACCTAAACGGCTATCGCCTGTTACAGGCAATCGGCCGCCTTTCGGTTGAGATGTTCCTGCCAGAAGATATTCTGCCCGCCCTTGATTCAATATCCGACCCTGCCAGTCGTTATCCTTTTATCATCGCGATACCTTCTGGTAGCAGGGCTGAATAATCCCATTTTTCCCTGCTTTTACCATCATCACACAGAGCAGGGTGAATAAAATGCACAAGCCAGCCGGGAATAGAATAGATAGCCTTTTAGCCTCTATTGAGGGATTGCACGCACAGGCCAATCACGCCGATAGCGGCCATCAGCCCTCTGAAGCACACGCCGCATATCCCGATATGGCAAAAAGTGATGTGGTGCATCTGGATACTGTTTTGGCACGCCGCACCGAAGAGAACAGGCAACACCCTCAGGCCAGCGGGCAAACAACTCAGAAAACACCCCGGATAGAAGAAGATGATTTTGATGCCAATCTTGCCAGGCTGATGCAGGATATTACAGCTCAAACGCCCGGTAAAAAGGATGAGCCTGTCCTTAGAACCCGTGCCAGTCTGGAAGATTTCAAAAAACAGGACACAGGGCAGCCTCGCAAAACCCCCTATCTGGATAGCGATGATGGCGATCGCCAAAATGATATCCGTACTGAAATTGACAGCCTGCTCGCCCCCTATCTGGATAATAGCTCTTCTGAGCAATTGGCGCGTTCAGCTCATCCCGCGAAGGCATCCGATAATCAGGCAAAATCATCTCCCCCTCATAGCGTGTTTGCCGATATCAGGGATAAAAGGATTGCCAGCTTCCTCAGCGAGGCTGATTTGAAGGAATTAAACAGCTTTATCAAGCAGGAAATCAAACACCAGATTTCACTATGGGTTGCACAAAATATTGAAAAAATCATCGAAGATTCCTTGCTTTCAGCAACATCAAAGGCTAGGAATGCAAGTAACGATGCCCGCCCATAGGCCTGTCCATAGCGGGTAATTTTTTTTGACCGCTAGATGATGCTTGTCCGGACCCATGCTAGAGAAAAACTTTGACCCTAAATTAACTGAACGCCACTGGTACGAAAAAAGCGAAAAAAGTGGCGTTTTTGCATGTGATCCACTTTCGAAAAATACGCCCTATACCATTATGATGCCGCCACCAAATGTGACTGGCTCTTTGCATATGGGGCACGCATTGACCTTTACCTTGCAAGATGTGCTTATCCGCTATCACCGGATGCGCGGCTATGATGCGCTTTGGCAGCCGGGTATGGATCATGCTGGTATCGCTACGCAAATGGTAGTAGAGCGCCAGTTAGCAGAAAAAAATATTTCGCGCCGTGATCTGGGTCGCGAGGCCTTTATTGAAAAGGTCTGGGAATGGAAGGCTGAATCAGGCGGGACTATCTTGCATCAGCAAGAACATATCGGGGTCAGCGCGGACTGGCAGCGTAGCCGCTTTACCATGGATGAAGGCCTGTCCGAGGCGGTGCGCAAAGTGTTTGTCCGCCTGCACAAAGACGGGCTGATTTACCGCGATAAAAGGCTGGTAAACTGGGATCCTAAATTATTAACCGCCATTTCTGATCTGGAAGTGGAACAACGCGAAGTTAACGGGCGGATGTGGCAGTTGCATTACCCGATTACAGATAGCGATGAGGTGATTACCGTTGCCACCACCCGGCCGGAAACCATGTTTGGCGATATGGCGGTTGCTGTTCATCCAGAAGATGCCCGCTACACCCATTTGATAGGCAAACAGGTTATGTTGCCAATTGTCGGACGCACTATCCCTGTCATTGCCGATGAATATTCGGATATGGAAAAAGGCACAGGGGCAGTAAAAATCACGCCTGCCCATGATTTTAATGACTTTGAGGTAGGCAAACGCCATCAACTGGAGCTGTTGAATATTTTTGACCAGCACGCGGCACTCAATGAAAATGTCCCTGCAGCCTATCAGGGGCTGGACAGGTTTGAGGGGCGCAAAAAATTGCTGGCGGAGCTTGAAGCACTGGGCGCGCTGGGCGAGATAGAAGAAAATATGCATTCTGTGCCGCATGGCGATCGATCCGGCGTGCCAATAGAGCCCTGGCTGATGGACCAATGGTATGTAAATGCCGCTGAGCTGGCCAAGCCTGCAATAGAAGCCGTCAGGGACGGGCGAACAAAATTTGTCCCGCAACGCTGGGAAAAAACCTCTTTTGACTGGATGGAAAATATCCAGCCCTGGTGTATTTCACGTCAGCTTTGGTGGGGTCACCGCGTGCCTGCCTGGTATGGGCCAGATGGTACAATTTTTGTCGAGGAAACAGAAGCAGAAGCACAACTGGCTGCCAATACCCATTATGGCGCGGCAGTTGAACTGGTGCAGGATGAAGATGTACTCGATACCTGGTTCTCCTCGGCACTTTGGCCGTTTTCAACGCTTGGCTGGCCAGAACAAACCCCTGAATTAGACCGTTATTACCCTGGTAATGTGCTGGTAACCGGGTTTGATATTATCTTTTTCTGGGTCGCGCGAATGATGATGATGGGGATGTATTTCATGGATGGGCAAGTCCCGTTCAGGGATGTCTATATTCATGCGCTAGTGCGCGATGAATTTGGCCAGAAAATGTCAAAATCCAAAGGCAATGTGCTAGACCCGCTGGATCTAACCGAAAAATACGGGGCAGATGCCTTGCGCTTTACGCTGGTAGCGATGGCCGCACAGGGAAGGGATTTGAAATTATCGGAAACCCGTATTGAATCCTACCGCAATTTCACCACGAAATTATGGAATGCTGCTCGTTTTCTGGAAATGAATGGATGTGTTGAGGCGCAAGCTGGCCTGCCTGTTTGTCCAGAAGAGGTATCCGAGCCGGTAAATCGCTGGATTTTGCACGAGCTGAATGCGGCTATCGCCAGGACCGAACAGGCAGTTGACCAATACCGCTTTAACGAAGCAGCCGATGCCATTTATCATTTTGTCTGGGATAGATATTGTGACTGGTATATTGAATTTATCAAACCTGTCTTACAGGATTCCGCCGAAACGCGCCAGGTGGCCAGCTTTGTGCTTGCCCAGCTATTAAAGCTAATGAACCCGTTTATGCCCTTTATCACCGAAGAGCTAAACGCAAAATTATTTGCCAGTGACATCCTGCTTGCCAGCGATAGTTGGCCCGCCCCGTCCACACAGGCAGATAACCAAACAGGCCTGCATTATGTAACAGATATTGTCAGTGAAATCAGAATGATACGAGCTGAAATGAATGTACCGCTAAAGGCAGCGCCTGTCTTGCAT
>CBFIAD010000060.1:0-12999 GCA_965660495.1 Puniceispirillaceae bacterium (SeqCode) | reverse complement strand
CCGGCATAAAAACAGGCGTATCCACTGCCCCCCAGGCGGTTTGCACCACACCACGCCGGGCACGGCCATCGCGTGCCTGAACGGTAAAATCAAATTCCGGCTGGCCATCTGTCATCGGTTTATGCTCCACTTTTTTTTACATGGGAGGGGGTGAGCGCCTCTGCCCTGGCATGACAGGTCAATAAACAGGCATCGCCATAGCTGAAAAACCGATAGCCCTGTTCAATCGCATAATGATAGGCAGACAGGATTTCGCTATGGCCAAAAAACGCGCTGACCAGCATCAACAGGGTTGAACGCGGCAAATGAAAATTGGTCACCAGCATATCTACCACCCCGAATTGATAGCCCGGCGTGATAAAAATATCTGTCTCGCCAGAAAAAGGGGCGAGCTTTCCATATGTCTGATAGGCGGCTTCCAATATCCGCAGACTGGTTGTCCCGATAGATATAATTCTTCCGCCTCTGGCTTTAGCCTGTGAAATAGCCTCTACCGTTTCTGCACCTACCTCGCCCCATTCTGTATGCATTTTATGGCGGGCGATCTCTTCCGTTTTTACGGGCAGGAATGTACCCGCCCCGACATGTAAGGTAACCTCGCTAAATTCAATACCCCTGGCCAGCATCTGTGCCTTTAGCCCATTAGTGAAATGCAGGCCGGCAGTCGGGGCAGCAACCGCGCCAATATGGCGGGCAAACATGGTTTGATAATCTGCCCTGTCCTTTTCATCTGCCCCGTCCGGGCGCTTGATATAGGGCGGCAAGGGCATTGCACCAATTTTATCAATGGCGGCCTCTAATGCTGTGCCAGACAGGTTAAAGCGTAAATCAACCGCCCCATCTTCCAGCTTGTCCAGAATTTCTGCGCTCAACCCATCTTGAAAGTCAATCTGGCTGCCAACTGTACATTTTTTTGCTGGCTTTGCAAAAGCTTGCCAGCTATCTGCCCCTAAGCGTTTGTGAAGGGTAAAACCAATACGCCCCTCGCCTTTGCGGCCGGTTAGCTGGGCAGGGATAACCCGGGTATTATTCACTATTACCAAATCACCCGTGCGTAGCAGACCAGGCAAATCGGCAATATGATGATCGAAAAACTGGCCATTTTTCGGCAACAGCAATCGGGCCGCTTCACGCGGGCTAGCCGGTTTTTGGGCAATCGCCTCTGGCGGCAGGTGAAAATCATAGTCAGATAGCTTGTCCAGCATATCTATCTCCAAAAAACAGAGGCTAGAAAATCTGGATAATGCCGGCAACCGCACCAGCCTTATCTGTTACCACCAGACACTGTATTTTAGACTCAGTCATCAGCTCTTCTGCGCTGCCAAAAGGGGTATCTTTAGTGATCGTTTGCGGGGCGGGGTTCATCACCTGCGCAGCGTTATGATCAGCCAGTGCGCGCCCTTCCACCAGCATTCGGCGCAAATCGCCATCGGTTATAATGCCTTGCAGATTGTCTGCTGTCCCGACCAGCGCCAGACCCAGCCGCCCTTCGGTCATTTTTATAATCACCTCTGTCATCGGCATATCATCTGGCACAAAGGGCAAATCATGGGTACGCATCACATCGCCAACTGTATTTAGCAATTTTTTGCCCAGCTTGCCGCCCGGATGGGTCGCGGCAAAATCAACTGATTGAAAGCCGCGTTCCTGCATCAGCAAAATCGCCAGAGCATCGCCCAGCACAAGCGTGGTCAGGGTAGAGGTTGTCGGCGCCAGATTTAACGGGCAGGCTTCCTTATCTACCGCTGCATCCAGACAAATGCTGGCCGCCTTGCCAAGCGTGGAATTTACCTGTCCGACAATCGCGATAATTTTTACCTCCAGCCGCCTTAACGCTGGCAGCAAGCGCACTACCTCTTCGGTCTCACCGGAATAGGAGATTAAAATCATCACATCGCCCTTACGCACAATGCCCAGATCACCATGCATGGCTTCGGCTGGATGCAAAAAGACAGACGGCGTGCCAGTAGAAGACAGGGTGGCCGATATCTTGCGTCCGACCAGCCCGGATTTTCCCATACCGCAAACAATAATATTTCCAGAGGCTGAGAGGATTAAATCGCGGGCCTGTTTCAGGTCAGGATTGCACCGCCCGCGCAAATCCTGCAAGGCGGCCTGATAAACGTCAAACATGGTGGTTAAAATTTCATCTGCTTTATCTGGCATCGCTTCTTCATCTCTGTTTAAAACAGGCCTTGAGGGGTAAAAACCTGTCGACCGCGCTCTTTATAAGCCTGTTTTCTAGCAGGAACGCGGCAAAAAGGCGAATTTTTTACAAAAATATCTATCTGGCTTCTGCTTTAATGATATCAGCCAGAGCGGTTTCCGCTTTGGAAATATCTTCTGGCTGGTTCACATTTAAAAACGGGTCAGGCTGGCCGGAAAACTCAGCAATAGCGGTGCGATAGCGGGCGGTAAAATGATCTATCTTGCGCAAACCCATCTGAAGAAGGGCGAAGCGCAACTCATCGCGCAAGGATACCGGCCACAACCCAAAGACAGGATGCCGCCGCCCGTTTGAGCTGGCTTGCGCCAAATCAGCCTCTTCTGCCTGTCTTGCAGCTGACAGCCTGGCTGCCAAATCGTTTGGAATAAAAGGGGCATCCGTGGCACAGGATAGCAAGATAGAAATCTTTGGATGATAGTGCGCCAGATAATCAAGGCAGGCCAGAATCCCTGCCATAGGGCCTGGATAATCAGCAATATTATCTGCCACAATGGGCAAACCAAATGCCTGAAAAGGGCGGTTATCGCCATTGGCATTTATCAGCCGGATGCGGTGATGGGCGGTTGCCGCCAATTGCCGTTCCAGCACCGTTTGCCCGCCAATTTCCAGCAAGGCCTTTTTGCACCCCCCCATACGCCGTGCCAGCCCGCCTGCCAAAAAACCCACCGCAATATCTGTCATATCTGTCTGTTCTGTCATAGCGGCTGCCGGACTATCTTTTTCTGTCATATAAGGCGCGCTGGGCAGAGGTTTTTTCTTCCTCCTCCTCCGGCCTATCCGGATGGTCAAAGATGATGCGCTCTGTCCCCGATAAGACAATAAAGCGCGCGCCCCGCGCACGCCCGACAAGGGTCAGGCCAGCTTGCCTGGCAAGCTCCACCCCTTTCAGGGTAAAGCCGGATCGCGATACCAAAATGGGAATCCCCATCAATACAGTTTTTATGACCATTTCACTGGTCAGCCTGCCTGTTGTATAGAAAATCTTGTCTGCGCCGGAAATCTTGTTCAAAAACATATGTCCTGCAATTTTATCCACCGCATTATGGCGGCCAATATCCTCAAAATAGACCAGCGGGCGTTCAGGGTTGCATAACACACAGCCATGAATAGCCCCGGCTTTCAAATACAGGCTTGGCACGGTATTTATCTGTCTGGAAAGGGCTTGCAGCTGGCTGGCAGAAACAGAAATATCCGATGGCAGGATAATATCCTCAAAGCGCTGCATGATATCGCCAAAAATTGTACCTTGGGCACAGCCGCTGGTACGAATTTTCTTTGCCAGCCTGGCTTCATAATTGGTTTCATGGGCGGTGCGTACCACCACCACATCAATGTCCGGGTCAAAATCTATCGCGGTGATAACATCGCCATCTTGCAGCATATTCTGATTATATAAAAAGCCGACAGCCATTTCACGCGGCCTGTCCCCCAGTGTCATTGCGGTAACAATTTCCTGACGATTTAAAAAGATGGTCAAGGGGCGTTCCTGTACCACAGGCAGGCATACAGGCTGGCCTTGCCCATCCAGCCCTTGCAAATTAGCGGTCAGCCCCTCTGCATCTGGTTCCGGGGCGATATCAAAACCGTTCATGGCATATGCTTTCCTTTTTGGCTTTGGGGCAAATACCCTGCCCCAGCTTACCAGATGCCAGCGCATAAGGCGAATAACAAGTCCAAGAGGACAACAAGTCCGATAGCAGCCAGACAGGCGTATAAAACAAAAAAATAAATAAATCTCTCACCCTTATCTGGCATCAGACAAAAATTGCGCTTAGCCCCGCCATAGGATAAGGTCTGAGGCAAGGATTTAGGCGCTAGATGGCTATTCTGGCTATTAAAGGGAAATCGATGAAGCTTCATTTTGTTGCCTCTACCCATGCAGATTCAGTCAACAGGCTGGAAAGCCTGACCAACCGCTATGGCCAGCATCCCATTGCCGAGGCAGATGTGATTGTGGTTTTGGGCGGGGATGGACATATGCTGCATACCATGCGTGAGAGCATTGCCCATGGCAAACCGCTTTTTGGCATGAATGGGGGGCGTGTTGGCTTTTTGATGAACGCCTTTAGTGATGATGATTTACTGGAGCGGATCAATACAGCAGAAACAGCGCATCTGCACCCGTTACGGTTGCTGGCAACCGATGTGGAAGGCAAAACGCATTCTGCCATCGCCATCAATGAAGTATCGTTGTTGCGGCAAACCCATAATGCTGCGCATTGTGCGATTTACGTGAATGATGTGCTGGAAATGGATATGCTGGTCTGTGACGGGGTGTTGCTGGCTACACCGGCCGGCTCTACGGCCTATAATTTATCCGCCCATGGGCCTATTATTCCGATTGGGGCAGATTTGCTTGCCCTGACGCCGATATCGCCTTTCCGGCCAAGACGCTGGCGCGGGGCGTTATTACCTGCTGGCAGTATGGTGCGTTTTGAAGTTTTGGATGCAGAATTTCGTCCGCAATCCATTACCGCAGATAATATCGAATTTCGTAATATCCAGAGCGCCCATATCACGCAAGATGACAGCATTACAATTCCGCTATTGCATGACCAGGGATATGGGCTGTCCAAGCGGATTATCTCGGAACAATTTACCGCATAACTATTTTAGATAATCCGGCAGAGTTTCTATCTCATTAAGAAATCGAAACATCTCGTCAAACAGGCGGCGCGTTGTCTCTGGCAGCTCGTTCAATAATTCATGACGGGCATCGGCAAAGGATATTTGCTGCAAAGTGGGTATATAGGCCAGCATCTGGCGGGCACGCGGCAAATTAACCACCCGTTCATCTTCTGCCAGCAAGGCCAGAACAGGACAGGATATCTCTGCCATCCAGTCCGGATTGAGGCTGGTCGCCACACAGGCCTCAAAAGCGGCCTGTACCCAGCCCACCGATGGGCGATAGCGGCGCAATTCTGGCTGTTTTTCAAAAATCTGATATTGCCGGTCAAAGCCTTCAGGATAACGGGTCAGCACATTATCCAGACGAAAGCGACGTGCCTGTATCATCGGGGTCATGCGGCTAAAGGGAATCAGTTTACGCCGAAAGCCCAGCTGGATAAGCAACTTTGCCAGAAGGCGGGTAAACCAGACAGGCGGGGCAAGCGGCACAATCATTGGTGAGAGTAAAATAGCCGCCCGGACTTGCCGGCGATACAGATGGGCGGTACGCAAGGCAAAATAGCCTCCCATTGAATGACCCAGCACATAAAATTCCTTATCCAGATAGCCTGCCTTGTCCAGTAGTAAGTCCAGCGCTTCGATATGCTGGTTAAAATGATCGCAATGCACCAATTCCGGCAGGCTGCCCAGATGGCCAGAACGCCCCTGCCCCGTCCAGTCCAGAATAAGACAGCTATAGCCTTGCCCGGTCAATCGCCGCGCGGTCAGGGCATATTTCTCGCAAAATTCAGTAAAGCCGGGCAAGATCAAAAAATAGCCTTTAAAGGGCTTGTGGGTTGGCCATAAATGCGCGCGTAACGGATAGGGGCGTGTTTTGGTTGCCGGCAAGAAAATATCCTCGCCGCCCAGCTTGCCGATATGGCGCTGTTCTGGCTGGTTATGATGATTATCTATCCGGGTGGCATTCATTTATTTTGCCTCTTTTCAGGCTTTCATTTGCGGCTGGTTGGCCGCTTCATAAAGCGCTGTCTGGCCTCTATCAATGTCAAAGCCGCTGGCTTGGCGTGCCCACATAGCAGCATATAGCCCTTTTTTGGCCAAAAGCTGAGGATGTGTGCCTCGCTCGGCTATCTGGCCATCTTTCATCACCAATATTTCATCACTATCAATAATGGTCGACAAACGATGGGCGATGATAAGGGTGGTACGGCTTTGCGAGACGGCATTTAGCGCTGTCTGAATCTGTTTTTCGGTCTGGCTGTCCAGAGCCGATGTTGCTTCATCAAACAGAAAAATAGACGGTTTTTTCAATATCGCTCTGGCAATCGCCACACGCTGTTTCTCGCCGCCCGATAATTTCAAACCGCGCTCACCGACCAGCGCCTCATAGCCTTCCGATAATCGCTTGATAAAGCTATCGATAGAGGCCAGCCTTGCCGCCTCTTCAATCTCTGCCTGGCTGGCTTCTGCCCTTCCATAATGGATATTATAGCCAATACTGGCATTAAACATCACGCTATCTTGAGGCACAACGCCGATAGCGGCGCGCACACTGGCCTGTTTAACGCTCTGGATATCCTGACCATCTATTTCAATATGCCCGTTTTGCGGGTCATAGAACCGGAATAACAGGCGTGAAATAGTGGATTTTCCAGCCCCGCTTGGCCCCACAATCGCTACCTTTTTTCCGGCAGGCACAGTAAAGCTCACTCCTTTTAGAATGGCTCTGTCCTTATAGGCAAAATGTACATTATCAAATTTGATCTCGCCTTGTGACAGGCGTAAATCCTGGGCATTTTCAGGGTCTTTAACGTCGGGATGTTCATCCAGCAGCCCAAACATACGTTCCAAATCAATCAGGGATTGTCGTATCTCGCGATACACCCAGCCCAAAAAATTCAGGGGCAGATAGAGCTGTAGCAAATAGGTATTCACCGCGACAAAATCCCCCACACTGAGCTTGCCTTGCTGAATATCGTTCCCGGCAATGCCCATTATCAGCACAAGGCCAATGGCGATCACCGCCCCTTGCCCTATATTCACCGCTGCCAGAGAGGTGCGCGATAAAACAGCCGCATCTTCATATTGGCGCATGGAAACATCAAATCGCTCTGCCTCATGGGCTTCGGCATTGAAATATTTTACGGTCTCGTAATTTATCAGGCTATCAACCGCCTTTGTCGCGGCTTGCTCATCTGCCTTATTCATCTGCCGGCGAAATTTCATCCGCCATTCCGTCACCTTGATTGTGAAGAGCGCATAAATCAGCACCGTGGCAAAGGTGATGATGGCATAGGGCCAGCCAAACATCACCCATAACAGGATACTGACCAGCAACACCTCTACCAGCAGAGGCACAACTTCAAAAGCAGCGCTGGTCATGATAAATTCCATGCCCTTTGCCCCGCGTTCAATGGCACGGGTTAGCCCGCCTGTCTGCCGATCAAGGTGAAAGCGCATCGAAAGCAAATGCAAATGGCGAAAGGCTGTCATAGCCGCCCCGCGCACCGCCCTCTGGGCAACCCGGCTAAACAGATATTCCTTGCCTTCGGAAAAAATCTGCTGGCCAAGGCGGCTAAGGGCATAAGCCCCTAAAATATACCACAGGATAAGGGTGGAAAACCCGGCATCGCCATTTACATAATCCACCGCCCCGCCATATAAAAGCGGGGTGACGATATTAGAGGATTTTGCCAATATCAAACAGGCAAATGCCCCGATAATGCGATTGCGGATCTGTGTATTGCCGCGCGGGGCAGCATAGGCCGCTATTTCCAGAAGCAAGGATAGAATGCTGCGGCGTGAAATGGGGCTTTTATTCTGGCTGGCCTGTTCTGACATCAGGCGACAGTAAAGCTCTCACCACATCCACATCTGGCGGTTTCATTGGGGTTATTAAAGGTAAAGGAGGAAGAAAACTTATCTTCCTGCCAGTCCATTTCCGAACCAATCAGAAACATCACTGCAGCAGGATCAATAAAGATAGTGACGCCTTTATCCTCAATTTTATCTTCAAAAGGCTTTTGTTCGCTGGCAAATTCTACCTGATATTGCAAGCCTGAACAGCCGGCTGTTTTAATCCCGACACGCAAACCGACAGCCGCATTTTCTGCGCCTTTTTGCATCAGCTTTTTTGCCTGTGCGGCTGCGGCATCTGTCAGGCTTAAAATCGGTTTATCAAAAGCAGCGTTTATCATTTAATCGAACAATCCTTTATGAAGACAGGCCTATTACGCCTTTTATCTATAGCTAAGAATATCAGAAACCAAAATCAAGTGCCAGCTTTGCATCTTCGCTCATGCGCTCGGGGGTCCAGGCAGGATCCCAGACCAACGTTACCGATATACGGCCAGCTGTTGCCAGTGCGGCGACCGCATTGGCCACCTGTTGCGGCATCTCGCCTGCCACAGGACAGCCTGGTGCGGTAAGCGACATTTCAATATAAACATCGCCCGATGGCGCGCAATCGATGGTATAAATCAGTCCCAAATCATAGATATTTACCGGAATTTCAGGGTCTTTTACCGTCTTTAACGCCTCGATAATATCAGCCTCTTTTGCGGGGGCAGGCTCTTTTAAGCTTTCACCTGCATAGGCGGTATAGCCAGATGAAGTATCCGGCAGGAAATCAGCCAGGCCTGGCCCATTTTCATCAAAGATGGAATCCCTGCCGCTCATCTCACCTAGCCTTTGAATATTCGGTTAACTTTTTCCAGCGATTCGGCCAATTGGTCAAAATCTGAACGCTGATTATAGACCGCAACAGAAGCGCGCGCTGTTGAACTCAGCCCGTAAAATTTCATCAGAGGCTGGGCGCAATGATGGCCAGCGCGTATGGCCACCCCGTCCTGATCAATCAGGGTTGAAATATCATGGGGATGCACCTCGTCCAGGGTAAAGGATATCACCCCGGATTTATCAACCGCTTGCCCGATAAATTTCAGCCCCTCTACGGCTGCAAGGCGTTGATGGCCATAGCGCAGCAAATCCATTTCATGATCACGCAAAGCCGCCATACCGATAGATTGAACAAAATCAATGGCCGCCCCCAGCCCGATAGTCTCGGCAATAGGCGGTGTGCCTGCCTCAAATCGATGGGGCGGCAAAGCATAGGTTGAACGGTCGGTTTCAACGTCATCTATCATATCCCCGCCCCCCATAAATGGTGGCAGGTCTGCCCAGATATCCCCGCGCCCCCAGCAAATACCGATACCGCTTGGCCCATAGAGCTTATGGCCTGAAAAGACGTAAAAATCACATCCCAATTCTGTGACATTTACCGGCATATGGGTAACACCCTGACAGCCATCCACCACACAAATTGCCCCATTTTCATGGGCAAGGTCAGCGATTTCCCGCACCGGGAAAACCGTGCCCAAAACATTAGAGACGTGCGGAATGGAAATAATCCTTGTTCGCTCGGTGATATACGATTTAAAGACCTCCAGATCAAAACTGCCATCCGGATTGACAGGGGCTGCGATGGTGCGTGATCCCACCCGCTCGCCCAGCAGATGCCAGGGCACAATATTGGCGTGATGCTCGGCAACGGTGATCAGCACTTCATCGCCTGCTTTCAGATATCTATTGCCATAGCTATGGGCGATCAAATTAAGGCTCATGGTCGCGCCGGAAGTAAAGACCACCTCTTTTTCATCTGCGGCATAAATGAATTTTGCCACCTTACCCCTTACCGCCTCATAGGCATCGGTAGAGGCTTCCGAGAGATAATGCAGACCACGATGGACATTGGCATAGGTCTCGCTATAGGCAGAATGCAATGCATCCAGCACCATTTGCGGCTTTTGGGCAGAGGCAGCGGAATCTAGATAAACCAGCTTTTTGCCATGAATCTCTGTTTTCAGAATAGGAAACTGATCGCGTATCGCTTCTGCATTAAATTCAGATGTCATCCAGCCCTCCTCTCGAAAATTGGCTAGCGATTAGCTGCAGACCAATTCGCAATTTGTGCGCCCATGAAAGCGGCAAAATCGGCATCTTCTATCTCTTCCAGCGTATCGATCAGAAACGCATCTATCAGCATATTGCGAGCATCTGCCTCTGCAATGCCTCGGCTTTTCAGATAGAACATCAGATTTTCATCTAGCTCGCCAACCGTTGCCCCGTGCGAGCAGACCACATCATCGGCAAAAATTTCCAGCTCCGGCTTGGCATCGGCTTCGGCATCGCGCGAGAGCAGGAGCGCACGGCTCATTTGCTGACCATCTGTTTTCTGGGCATCGGGCGCAACCCGCACCTTGCCCTGAAACACGCCTCTTGCCTTGTCATCCAGCACGCCTCGGATCAGCTGGCGTGAGCGGCAATCGCGCAGCTCATGCGCTACAAAGCTGGTAATATCATGGTGCTGGCGATCCCGGCCCAGATAGATAGCGGATTGGGCAAGCTGGCTATCTGTCCCTAAAAACAGGCTGTGTGTTTCCAGCCGTGATAACGCCCCGCCAATAGAGATGGCAAAGCTGTTAATCTGGCTGCTCTTGCCCATTTGCATCTGATTAAGGCCAAGATGGGTGGTGTGATCTGCCTCTGCTTGTAGCCTTATATGATGCAAAACTGCACCATCTGCCACATCATACACCATCAAAGGACAGGAAAGTCCTGATTGTGAGGTATGTATCTCGGCTATTCGTGCTGTTGCACCTTTTTGCACCCGAACCATCACTAATGGATAGCAGGCTGTATCCTTATCCCCGCCTGTTATGTTCAAGACAATCGGTGTTGCGCCTTCTGATGCAGGGGTTTTTTCAACATCAATGGCAATCGCGCTTGTTTGATGCAGGGCAGATAAAGCTGGCAGTAAATGGTCATCGGCAAGCCGCGTAAAAATGGCGGCACGGGCGCTGTCATCTTTGCTGATATCACGAAGCGAGATACCCTCTGGCAGGCTTTGGCCAGATGGAAGCCGGGCAACACCCCCGGAAATCTCTATCACCAGCCCTTTCAGCCCCTTAACAGCAGCTGAACTGGCCGAATTTCCAACCCCATTGGCGGGCGAAAACTGCTTTTCGCGCAAATGGGCAAGCGATGTATATTTCCACGCTTCCTGACGATTATCCGGCCAGCCTTTTTGATCGAAAAAATCTCTGGCTTTGGCTTGCTGTTCTGGCCAGCTGATAATTTGGGATAATTTATGCGGCATCGACCAGCCCCGCATAACCATTTTCCTCAACTTCCAGTGCCAGCGATTTATCGCCTGATTTGATAATGCGTCCCCCTGCCAAAATATGCACATAATCTGGCACAATATGAGAGAGCAAACGCTGATAATGGGTGATGACCAGCATCCCGCATTCCGCCCCGCGCTGGGCATTCACGCCGTCCGAGACTATTTTCAGCGCGTCCACATCCAGCCCGGAATCAGTTTCATCCAGCACCGCCAGGATTGGCTTGAGCAGCGCCATTTGCAGGATTTCATAGCGTTTCTTCTCACCGCCGGAAAAACCGACATTTACTGCCCGTTTCAGCATTTCATTATCGACGCCCAGATCAGCTGCGGCTGCCCGCACCAATTTAACAAACTCCAGCTGGTCTACCTCATCCTCGCCGGCTTCACGGCGGCGGGCATTTACCGCAGCACGCAAAAAGGACATACCACTAACGCCTGGTAATTCAATCGGATATTGAAAGGCCAGAAACATCCCTGCCCGAGCCCGCTCATCTGCTTCCATTTCCAGAACAGACTGGCCATCAAGCAATATATCGCCGTCGGTTACCTCATAGCCATCGCGGCCGGACAGCACATAGGACAGGGTGGATTTACCCGATCCATTTGGCCCCATAATCGCATGAACCTCGCCGCGATTAATGGTCAGATCAATCCCGTGCAGGATTTTTGTATCGCCAATAGAGGCGTGTAAATTTTTAATTTCTAGCAGAGTCATTTTTTTATCCTCCAGGGGCTATTATCCAACAGAGCCTTCCAAGCTGATACCAATCAATTTCTGGGCTTCGACCGCAAATTCCATCGGCAGTTCTTTCATCACTTCCTTGCAGAAGCCATTGACAATAAGCGAGACAGATTCTTCCTCGCTCATCCCGCGTTGCAGACAATAAAAAAGCTGATCTTCGGAAATGCGCGAGGTAGTCGCTTCATGTTCTATTTTTCCAGACGGGTTGCGCGATACAATATAGGGTACGGTATGCGCCCCGCATTTATCGCCTACCAGCAGCGAATCACATTGGGTAAAATTACGCGCCCCTTCTGCCGGCTTATGTACCTCTACCAGGCCGCGATAGGTGTTTTGCGATTTACCAGCCGAAATTCCCTTGGAAATGATGGTCGAGCGTGACCCCTGCCCAAGATGGATCATCTTTGTGCCGGTATCGGCTTGCTGGGCGCCATTTGTCACCGCAACCGAATAAAACTCGCCCACACTATCCTTGCCTTTCAGAATACAGGACGGGTATTTCCAGGTAATGGCAGACCCTGTTTCGACCTGTGTCCATGAAATTTTTGCCCTGTCACCACGGCAAATACCGCGCTTGGTCACAAAATTATAAATCCCGCCCTTGCCGGTTTCATCACCTGGATACCAGTTCTGGACAGTGGAATATTTAATTTCAGCATCTTCCATCGCGACCAGCTCAACCACCGCAGCATGAAGCTGGTTTTCATCGCGTTGCGGGGCAGTACAGCCTTCCAGATAGCTGACATAAGAATTATCCTCAGCAATGATCAATGTGCGTTCAAACTGGCCGGTATTACGCTCATTAATGCGAAAATAGGTCGACAGCTCCATCGGGCAGCGCACCCCCTTGGGGATGAAAACAAATGACCCGTCGGTAAAGACAGCCGAGTTTAATGCCGAGAAATAATTATCGGCAACCGGCACAACCGACCCCATATATTTCTTGATCAAATCGGGATATTCACGAATCGCTTCTGAAATAGAACAAAAAATCACGCCTGATTTCGCCAGCTCCCCGCGAAAAGTCGTCGCAACAGAGACAGAATCAAACACCGCATCCACCGCAACCCCTGCCAGCATTTTTTGCTCATTCAGGGGGATACCCAGCTTTTCATAGGTCGCCAGCAATTCTGGATCAACCTCATCCAGCGATTTGGGTCCTTCTGCCGATTTTGGCGCGGCATAATAATAGACATCCTGATAATCAATTTCCGGGAT
>CBFIAD010000059.1:0-13024 GCA_965660495.1 Puniceispirillaceae bacterium (SeqCode) | reverse complement strand
CCATTCCTTAACAGGTTCCCGCCTGTAAAAAGGCAAAGCGGCTATTCCCCCTTCCTCTTTGTTAATAACTGAATTGTATCCTCTTTGCCCAATTTGCTATGATGGGGGAACGGGGTGATATTATCGCGTGCTTTTTGAATGTCAGGTGAAGAGGGGTGAAATTCAATGAGGAATATGTTTTGTGTGATAATTGTGATGCTTTTTCTACCCTTTAACAGCTTTGCAAATAACGTTTTTACCTGTGAGGGCAAACGTGTTTCCGGCAATCAAAAAACGCTGGATATCAAGGAATATAAAACAATTTTTCCTATGATTATTGTTGACCGCCAGCAGGAGACCCTGCGCTATATTTATTCCGAGCATAATAAGAAATGGGACAGCACTTACCGAATAATTGAAAGAGACAGAAGCGCTGTTTTGGGGTTTGAAAAGGTACAGGCAGATCAGGTGATGCTGTTGCATTTTGATTTGGAGCAGCTGGTATTTAATGTCTTTTATAGCGGTAATTTCGGCAACACACTTACCTTTGGCAAATGTTATGAAAACTAGCCCATTATCCAATGAGGGCTGGCTTTTTATTTCTGCTTTCAACAGGCTGTTTCACCCCCTGCCTTTTGATGAACAAAATCCTGGGTAATGATAACATCATGATGTTAAGAAAAATTTTGTTTTTTATTTTATATATGGGTCTGATTGCCCCTGCCGCTGCGATCGCTGAGCTGGTCGCAGAAGAACCAGTGGACAATAAATGGGGGGTGAGCCTTATTACCGAGAATTCGGTTCATGCCAGCGTTAATGGACAGGTAACACATGGTGATGGGCTGCATATCCGGCTGGTAAAAGGCCATTGCGAGAAAGGCAATCTGCTGACCTTTGTCTATAGCTATGCCAACCATCCGGAAATAGAACAGCTGCAAGGCCGCTATGTCCCTACCGATTTTATGGGCGGTGAGGTAGTGGTAAAAATTCTCTATACCTCTCCTTTTTTAATGGGGCATCGCGCTGTTATTGATATGGGCTGGGTCAGCATTGCAGAATTGCAAGCCATTTTGGCAGGCAAAAACCCTATCACTATGGAATATAAAGATAGCCCCGAGCTGAAAATCACGGATTATTTTGATATTCCGCATAATAGCTGGAGCAATGAGGGCGTTAAGGCAGCCCTGAACCGCGCAGTTGTGATGTGCGAAAAATTATAAGAGGAGAGGGGCGATCATCGCTGGTACGCTATCCTGCCACAGATCGCTTGCAAAAAACCTTACCTTTATTTTGTTAGTCTAGTGCGCACTTCGCTATAGATTTCGCGCCAGGCTGAATCGGTAATATGGCGGCAATCCAATGTATAGGAATGAATGGTAAAGGGGCTGTTTATATAGGTGTAGGCGCCCATCCAGTCGCTTTTGTAATATCGTTTGAATTTAAAGCCGCCCTCGCCAAAAATAAATCCGATGTCAAAACTATCCGCGCTCATCGCAAATTGCTTGGACAGGAAAGGGTCTTCATTATATTCAATGCCATTGATGAAAACCTCATTTTCCGAAAACAGCATCGCATTGGCGAGGCCTATTTCAAAATCTGCCCAGAATTCCGATTTGGCGGGGTCTTCACTGCTTCTGAAATAAAAGGTCTGGCCATCCTTTAGACCATAATAAAAAAGCACCCGGTCGCCAGCGACCAAATCATTCTTATAGCCCTTATATTGGCTGGCGACCCCATCATTGATTTCCAACAGATTCTGGTTCTGAATCTCGCAATTCAGCGTGCCTTCCAGCGCATGGGCAGGCAGGGTAAATATAACCGCCAACAACATAAATAGCCGTGTCAATCCAGCTGAACGCCGCGTTAAATAGCTATGGGGATTCCTGAAATCTGATGCCATCTACTTATCTTCGCTCTCGCCATTTTATAAGAAAAAGATTTATTAGCATTAAGCCTAGCACCCTTTTTAAAGATTGAAAATAAGGACAGGCTTTTAGCCTAGGGATAAGCAGAGAATGTATGGATATTGCGCCGCCACCAAACAGCGAAGATTTTGAAAGCGATGAGGCGTTTGAATTAGCTCTTAAAAAATGGGAAAATACTTTTAAGCAGGCTAAAAAAGCCTATGGCTATGAAGAGGAAGAATAGCCCTGCCATCTTTAAAAATCAGGGGGAAGAGGCGATACGATGAAACATGATATCACTTTGCGTCCCTATGAAGAGTGTGACAGGGCGGCGGTCATTGCGCTTTGGGACAAGGCAGGGCTGTTACGCCCCTGGAACGATCCGCAAAAAGATATCGCGCGCAAGTTGGCCGAGATGGCCACAGGCGGCCATAGCTGGTTCTGGGTAGCCGAATATCAGGGGGCTGTTATCGCGGCGGCGATGGCTGGCTATGATGGTCATCGCGGGTCAGTTAATTATCTGGGCGTTGACCCGGATTGCCGGCATAGCGGGGTCGGGCGGCTTATAATGGCACAGATAGAGGCTGATTTAATCGCTGCTGGCTGTCCAAAGCTGAATTTGCTGGTGCGAGCGGACAATCTGGAGGTGCAGGCTTTTTATGAAAAGCTGGGCTATGGGCGCGATGCCACCATTTCCCTGTCCAAAAGGCTGATTTCTGACAAATAGGGCAATGCCTGTCTGGTTTTAGCAGGGGCGGTAATACCAGCTTATTTGCTAATGGAGCCGAGATATTTGAACGAAAGGCGTAATTGCACCTCACTAACCTTTTTAATATCACGGTCTGCATAAGGATCACGCTTATATTCAAGCGATAGACCGACACAATCCTGAAAACCGCCTGCCCAGCCCAAAGATAAAATAGACTGGTCTTTCTTGCTTTGCCCGTCGGAAAGGTTCCATACCTGTTCTGCGGTCACAGACAGGCCACCCCCCAGGCTCTGGGTAAAATTTATGGTGGCTTCTTCTCTATCCTCGATACCGCTGACAAAATAGCTCTTTGCAATTTGCGTATGCGATAGCTCAAGCGAGGTACCAGCCGCACTATAAATCGCATTGGAACGCGATTCATTCAGCTCAAAAGTCTTGCGATCTGCGCGCCCGGACCAGGAGAGGGTCAGATTAAAAGGCGTATAGACAGCCAGGCTGGCAACATAGTCAGAATAGGCTTCGCGGCTGTCACTGGTGATACTGGTTGGTGAGGTGCCGGTCGTGCGATAGGACAGGCCGATGAAGCCGCTGACATCGCCCAGAAGCGGGTGTTCGCTCGCGCCTGACAGACCAGCCGCCAAATGGCTGCCTGGCAGGATAAAATCGCGCCCCTGAAAGCGGTTAGCCAGAAACATATTAGCTTCATCCAGGCGAAAATCAGCAGCATCGCGATTGGGAATATGGGCGGTTCTGTTACTGCCCTCAATTGCGGTCATCTTTACCTTTGGCGATAAAATAGCCGATGTTTTTTCCTTATCGCCATAAGTAACCCCAACTGGATATTGCCATTCACCTGTAACAATAATTTGTGCCTGGCCCAGCTCGTTTAACTCGCCATTGCCGCTGTTGTTGGATTGAATATCGTGATAACTGCCCAGCAGATCGCCTGTGGCTGTCAGGATATGGCCATTGGCCTTATGCTGATAGCGTGTGCCCAGCAAACCTGTCCAGCGCACCATATCATGGCCCTCATCATTATCCAGCTGCAGAGCCGATAATTCCTGGCGGATAGTCTGGTTTGCATAAGGCCCATCGGAAATTTTTTCATAATAGATAAAAGGCAGAATGACCGGCTCTTTATCAGGTGTATCTGTTTCGCGCAGGCCTTGAGTATCAGACGCTTTTACAAGGTAATATCTATCATCGCTGATTTTTTCAGCCTGGACATAGCTATCCAGACGCTGATCTGCCTCATAGCGATAGCGGCGCAAAAATGTATCTTGCGATGTGCGAAAGAGCCGCATCTGCATTTTCCAGCCATCTTCCAGCACTGTAGAAAAGCGTGCATCGGTCGCAGCGACTAGCTCGCGCCTTTTTTTAAAGGTTTCCAGATTTGCGGTATAGATGGTGGTGTCCAGCTCAGATGCATCCCATCTCTGGCGATAAATAGTCTTTAGCCCTTGCCCCCTGAACTGAAAGTTTGTGGGTTGCAGCTCAACATCACTGATGGGGCTGAGGACATGATAATAGGGTGCGGTAACCGTCATGCCCCGATCATTGGAGTAGGCAATATCAGGGGCTAAAAAGCCACTTTGGCGCTGAACCGTTTGGTCGGGATGGGCCAGGATTGGCAAGTAAAAAACCGGCAATCCAAAAATACGCATGGTCACATTCTGATGGGATATGGTGCGGCTTTCGACATCATGAATACTGCGCGAGGCACGCAGATCCCAAATCGGGCTTTCTCCTTCGTCATAATTACATTTGCAAGGAGAAAAAATGCTACGGTCAAAGACAGTACGCTTATTTTGCGTATACTCACCACTATCGGCAGAAAAACGTGTCCCATCATTGAGTTTTGTTAATAAAGGCCTTGCTATTGCATGGGTGAAATTTTCATCCAGCGTCATTTCATCGGCATAATGGGTTACCCCGTCAACGGTAGTGATCACTACGTTTCCAATCGCACGGGCAGTTTCGCTAGAGGGGTTATAAATCACCTCATCTGCGCGCAGCGTTTCATTGTTCTGGATAATGGTAACATTACCCGTGGCGATCATCGTGTCATCTTGCTGATTAACGGTGACGCTATCTGCCTCAAAATCTACCGGGCTATTATCCTGTGCCTTTAGCTGGCCAGACCAGCCAAGCAGTGCAAGCACAGAAATAATCCACATTGCCTCTATAGAGCGTTTTAAAAATTCCATAGGCAGTGCCATCGATCACCCAATTCTTTTTAAAGGCTTTTTTTACATAATATTGACTAACAAGCCCTAACTTAATTACAGGCAGATGTAAATCAGGACTTCACGCAAAGCCTGTATTTGTCTGCATTAACGGCCATATTCCTAGCATCAAAAGGAAAATCATGCCATGCCTTGTCCTGAAGCTGGCAAACCCTTTCAGGATGGACAAGCAGTTCTTGCAATTTCTGTGCAAATATATCGATTATTTTTTCACGATCTGTATCTACAGCTATATCCAGATAGCGGATAGCCGCTATTTCTGCCCTGCTGGTTGCGGTCTCGGGGATCCCGCCCTTGTCGGTAGTAAGCAAGGCACAGCCATGCAACAGGGCTTCCAGAACCGCTAACGGGGCAGGGTCATCCCAAAGAGAGGGAACAAGGGCAATACTGGCTTCGGCTTGCAAAATGGCCAGATCCGCGCCTTTCATAAAGCCATGCTGGGTGGATTGATTGCGGATAGGCAGCAAGGCGTCTTGCACAGATTGCTCATAAGCCGATAAAGCCGATTTTTGAAAATGCCGGCCACCCACAATATGCAAATGCCAGTCCGGGAAATTGGGCAAGATACGCGCCGCTGCCTGACAGGCCTCTAAAATCCCTTTTTCTGGTACCATGCGCCCGGCCAGGATAATGGTTTTCTTCTTAAAAGGGCGTTTTTTTGCTACCCGGGTTAATTCATTGCCGATGACATGACATTTTGATGATATATCAGCTGCCAGCCTGTCAACAGGCAAATCCTTGATAAAACTCTGCCTTAGATAATCTGACACGAATAAGATAGCGTCCAGATTTTCTATCAGCCATACCCGCTCCCCTGCGGTTTTGCCGCCGCGCATCATGCGCGCATCATTATGCATATACAGACTGACCGCCAAATCGGGTCGGGCGATTTTCATCTCTTTTGCCAAAAGGCAGCGGCTATGAATTTCCACTAATTCTGGTGTGCGTTCCGGATAGTTTTTCAGATGTGCTAGATAGGCTTTTAAAAACCCCCGATTTTTACCGTAAAGCCAGGACATTCGTATAGGCAGGGGCTGAAAATTTACATTATCCAGAGGGGCATCGGTAATCGGCACGCCAAAGACAGTCAGCGCTTCGCGGCAGGCAGAATATTTCCATAGATTTGCCACAACCTTTGAAACTGCTCCGGCATTGGCCTGTGTCATCACTTCTTTATAGGCAAGCAGGATATCTGTTTTTGGATAGGCAGGCGGCATGAAAGGGTTTTTCCAAAAGCGTTGATAAGGGCGTATGAGTTTTTATTGCGCCTGGCTTACACTAGCCATAATCTGAAAACAAGTCTATGACGGGTGATGCGGGCAAGCGGTTTGACCTTTGAAATGGTGTTAAAAAAACACTCACCCCGATAAAGGCACTGGATGGCAATGGAAAATATTTTGGTCATAAAACATGGCGCGCTCGGCGATATCATTCAGGCGATAGATACGTTTGAAAGCTTGCGACGGTCTTTTCCCCTATCCAGGATAACCTTACTAACCGCTCCGGCGTTTGCCCCTCTTCTGGCAGGCTCTGGCTGGTTTGACGAGGTGATAACAGACCCGCGCAAACCGATATGGCATCTTCAAAACAGCCTGCGTCTGGCAAAATTATTCAAGCGTCCCTTTGATGTTATAATTGACCTGCAATGCTCTTCGCGCACCGCTGCCTATTTTAAATTGACGCGGCCAAAGACAAGGTGGTTTGGCACGGTATCTGGCTGTTCTGATCCGATGCCGGATTTTACCGGTGTTAATAACCGTGAACGAATGATGACAGCAGCCAGGATGACAGGTGCAGGCGAATATATCGGCAATCTGGATTTTCTGGCAGATGCCCCGATGGAACAGGCAATATCCTTGCCGACACGATATTGCGTCTTTGTCGCAGGTTCATCCAAGGCAAAACCGTCTAAAAGATGGCCTGCTTCCAGCTTTGCCGAGATTGCCAGATATAGCCTGGAACAATCCATTACCCCCTTGTTATGTGGTACAGCAGAGGATAAAGAGGCAAATGCCGCCATAATAGCAGAATGCCCAAAAGCCATAGATCTGACCGGCCAGACCAGTATTGCCTCTCTGGCCAGGCTGATGGGGGCGGCTGAATTTATTCTTGGCAATGATACAGGGCCGGTATTTTTAGGGGCGCGGACAAATCGGCCGACCCTTATGGTAATGGGCGCAGATACCAATCCGGCTATGTCTGCCCCAACAGGCAGATATGCCGATTATCTTTTCGAAGCAGAATTATCTGAATTACCACCAAAAAAAGTATGGCATAAATTACAGGAAATACGCCAAAATTAGGCGAGTAAGCCGGCCAAAAAATATACCGGCTAAGGCACTAGAAAGAGGAATTAGGTTCTTTCAGGAACGCTAATTCTTCTGCACTGGATGGCCGGCCTAAAATTTCGTTTCGATGCGGAAAATGGCCAAAACGGGCAACGATGTCGCGGTGGCGAACAGCATAATCATAGGTGCGCGCGGATGTATGGGCAGTGAAAAGCGGCAAGGATTTTTCCTGAATGGCGATATCTTCTGAATGCATCATGGGCATCAGGTAAAATTGCCGTTTTGCATCAATTTCTTCGTTTTCTACCCATTTTTGTGCCACCGCCCGAAGCGAGAGTGCCAGGGCTATCTCGTCACCGGCAAAGGCTTTTGGCGTATCACGATAGATATTACGGGTCATCTGGTCCAGCAACAGGATAAGGGCAAGGCATCCGTCTTTTTCTGCTGCCCATCTATCAAGCTGGCCATTCAGCCCCTGTATGACCAGCCCTTCAAACTGGTCACGCAAAAGCTGGTCAAAATCATCGCTCTTGGTAAACCAGTGTTCGGGGGTAATCTGTTCAAACCAGAAAGACAGAATTTGCGTGATGTGTTTTTTGTCACTTGCAGTTATGGTCACCTCAGCCTCCTGTTAAAAAGCTGGTGAGGTCAGAACATCACGTGCAAAAAGATGTCCCTTTTTAATCAATGACCTTACCAGGATTGAGAATAGCTTTAGGGTCAAGCAGATGTTTTATCTGTGACATTAAAGACAGGGCAACAGGGTCTTTGACCTGTTTTAACTGGTCAAATTTCATCACCCCGATACCGTGTTCGGCACTAATTGAGCCCCCTACCTTTGCCAGCGCGATATAGATAGCTGCCTTTAACGGCTCTTTTTTTGCCTGCCAGTTCGGGTCTCCGCCTTCTTTTTCAATGATGTTGAAATGCAGATTGCCATCGCCCAGATGGCCATAGCTGCATACCCGGCTCTCGGGACAAACCTTTTTTACTTCTTCGACAGCAAAATCGTAAAAGCTCTGCAAATCAGCGCGGGTTACCGAAATATCAGAATTAACCGGGCTTGATTCCCGTTTGGTGGATTCAGGGGCGTGTTCGCGGATATCCCATAATTGCTGTCGCTGGGTTTCATTGCGAGCCATGGTGGCATCGGTAATCATGCCAGCTTCAAAACTGTCTGCCAGAAATTCTTCCAATGTTTCCAAAATCGGTATGCGTCCTGTTGCATCTTCTGCCCCGTCACGCGCATCCGAGCTGGCAATTTCCATCAGAATCATAAAATCGGGAATGGGATCAAGGGGGCGCGGAATATCCGGAAATTGTTTTAACACCACATCCAGCAAGGTTTTCGGCATAATTTCAAAGGCCTCTACCTGCTCGCCACTGGCACTTTGTAATTTCCCAAGCAGTTCCACGCCTGTCGAAATATCCGGAATACCCGCCAATGCAGTTGCCCGCGCCTTGGGAAGGGAGAATAATTTCATCGATGCGGCGGTGATGATCCCTAGCGTGCCTTCGCCGCCGATAAATAATTGTTTTAAATCATAGCCGGTATTGTCCTTGCGCAGAGGAGAGAGCAAATCCATCACCCGCCCGTCACATAACACCACTTCAATCCCCAGGCAGAGATCGCGCGTATTGCCATAGCGTACTACATTTACCCCGCCCGCATTGGTGGACAGATTACCGCCAATGGTACAGCTGCCCTTGGCGGCCAGATTTAACGGGAAATATAAATCATGCTCTTCGGCCAATTTATGCAAATCCTGCAAAATACAACCCGCCTCGACCACCATGGAACGGTTGGATTCTGAAAAAGAGCGCACCTTGTTCATTCGCGAAAGGGACAGCACAAAAGCCCGGCCAGTATTATCGGGGATGCCGCCCCCAACAAGGCCGGTATTGCCGCCTTGCGGTACAATAATAATTCCCTGCTCATAGGCGCGGCGCATAATCGCGCTGACCTGTTCGGTGTTGCGCGGAAATAATACCGCTTCGGCATCGCCTGTGTAATTGCCGCGCCAGTCTTGCAAGAAGGGGGCTTTGTCATCTGCCAGGCTAAGGATATCTTTTTCATCCAGCAAATCATTAAAATGTTGTATATTATTCATTTTTGTCACTCATCATAGAAGCGTTTAACTGCCTGTTTTCAGACGATAAACATTTTTTGAAACAAAGCTATTCAGGCGTCCTTGGTGCAGCTGCCCGTACGAGGCGATCATTTATCGCAAGGCCTAATCCTGACATGGGGATGGGGGCAAAGGCAATAGATTTTGCGCCCGTTTTATCAGCTAAATGCATAATGGCAAAAAGTCGTGCAGCCGCTTCTTGCAAATCGCCTTCAGGGGAGAGGTTAAATTCTGAAACCACCCCTTTTGGCAAGGCGCCAAACCCGACAAATATCTCATCTTCGCCAATATTTGCCGCGTTTAGCCTGACCCTGGCAGAAGGGGCATAATGGCTGGCTAATTGCCCGGGGGCAGCCAGAGGCGCGGTGTTTTTATCCGGCGTGTTAGCAGGGGCGGCAACTTTAAGGCCGGTTTTGGTATAAATCTGCTCTGCCGTAACAGGCCCTGGCCGCAGCAAAAGGGGGCTTTTTCCGCGACAATCAATAACGGTTGATTCCAGGCCGCGCTGGCACGTACCACCATCCAAAATCACATCACATTTATCGCCCAGCCCGTCTTCGACATGACGGGCTTCAGACGGGCTGATACGCCCGCTTGGATTGGCAGAAGGGGCAACAACCGGCTGGCCAACAAGCCCTAGCAGGCGCAGAGCATCCGCATGACCCGGCACGCGCACCGCAAGGCTGTCACTGCCAGCAGATGCCAACAGGCTAATCGGGCTATCTGCCGGGCGTTCAAGGATCAAGGTTAAAGGGCCAGGCCAGAAATGGGCGGCCAGTTTTTCAGCAATTTTATTTGGCAAACCGGCTTTAAGCGCGCTATCTGTATCGGCAAAATGGCTGATAAGCGGGTTGAATTGCGGCCGGTTCTTGGCCACAAAAATTTTTACCACCGCGCTATCATCTGTGGCTATCGCCCCCAGCCCGTATACCGTTTCTGTCGGAAAGGCAACCAATCCCCCTTTTTTAAGGCAGGCAGCGGCTTCTTTCAGACTGGTATCGGTAATAGCGGTGATAGGCATAATTTTTGTCTGTTGTTTTTATCAGGAAATTTCGGGCATCAACAAAAGCTGGCAGTGGCTGGCCAGAACAGTTACACTCCTTCGGTAATTATATCCTGTTATCAATCCTGGTAGCTAACGCTGTTTAACTTACCCCCGAGATTTAAATAGAGCAAGAATCTGTAAATAGATAGCCAGGATGAGGTAAGGTAATCCTGTCTGTCTGTTATCGAGGAAAATTTTAAAAATGTGTGGCCGCTTTAGCCTGACCGCAAATAATGACGAGCTTCATCAGCGTTTTGGTGTTTCTGTGTTGCAAAATCTTGTGCCGCGCTGGAATATCGCTCCCTCACAATCCAGCCTGGTTTTGCGCCAGCGCGGGCTGGAGCTGGGCGCTGAAATGGCCGAATTTGGCAAGCCGGCAGGCCCACAGCATAAAAGGCTGATTAATGCGCGTTCTGAAACTGTAACCGAAAAGCCGACCTTTAAAGAGGCCTTTATCTATCGCCGCTGTCTGGTGGTGGCCAGCGGCTGGTTTGAATGGTCTGCCCCGCGCCAGCCCTGGCATATTCAGCTTCAAGATGGCCGCGTAATGGCGATGGCGGGTCTTTGTTTTGACGCCCCCAAAGGGCAATCAGCACAATTTGTGATTTTGACAACAGATGCCGATGGCAGCTTGCAGGACTTGCATCATCGCTGCCCGCTTGTTTTACCGGCCAGCCACTGGTCTGTCTGGCTATCCGGCAATGCTGAACAGGCAAAAAAATGTCTTGTTCCGCCATCTGCCCGTTTTTTTAACGCCTATCGTGTGCATCCCGATGTCGGCAATATTAAAAATGATAATGCCGGTTTGGTTGCCCCCTATAGCGGAACCGAACAGGCCAGCCAGCCACAAGCTGACTTATTTGGCTAACCAGATTGTTACCGGACTAGCCCATTGGCCGGCTATCGCGCACTAGACAGGCATAAAGATGCCACAGCATAAGGGCGGCTGCCCCGCGATAGGGCTGCCAGAGAAGAGCAAAATTATCCATTTCTGCATGGGAAGGGCGGCCGGGCAAATTTTTCAACCGCTTGACTGCTTCCATCAGAGCCAGATCATTTCCCGGCCAGGCATCCAGATCCGCCAGGCAAAATAGCCGGTAATTGCTGACCGTCCAGCCCCCTATTCCGCGATAGGCTATCAGAGTTTTGGTAAAGATATCTGCTGGCTGTTCTGCCAGTTGATTGAGACCCAGCTTGCCGTCGGCCTCCGCCCGAGCAAGATCGATAATATATTCCGATTTCCGGCGCGACAGGCCAACTGCTTGCAAATCTGCATAATCCAGACGGGCGAGTGCTTGTGCGGATTGCCAGTCCCGTTCGCTCAGGCGCGTCCATAAGGTCTGGGCAACCGAACGCGAAATTTGCTGGCCTAGAATAATCCGCACCAGAGCCGGAAATCCGGCTGTCTCAAACCTGTCCGGGGGATTGCCCCATTGCGCCCGGGCATCGCAAAAATCGGCATCAAGCCTGTCAAGTGCCTCCAGCGCTTTATACAGGGCGCGCAGGGCTTTAGATGTATTATTATCTATGATATCTGACATGATGGGTGTTAGCTTAAGCGAAATTCTCACAATCGACCAGTATAGAAAAGCTGATGATTAAACAGGAGATAACAGATATGTCCGATAGGCAAAAATCAGATACCCATCTGGTGTGGGATTTGCCCTTGCGTCTATTTCACTGGTTGCTGGCGGTGTGTGTTATTGCCGGCATTATTTCTGGCAAAATGGAAGCATTATCGGTGCATCAGCATACAGGCATGGCGGTAATGGGTCTGGTTCTGTTCCGCCTGATTTGGGGCTTTAGTGGCAGTCAGACTGCCCGCTTTGCCCGTTTCATTCGCCCCATTTCCGAGGTGATAGAGATATTGGGACAAATCAGGGAAGGGCGCGCAGATAAACGTGCCGGCCATTCCGCCCTTGGCGGTTATGCGGTATTATATCTGCTGGGAATATGTCTGGTGATGAGCGTTTCAGGCGCATTTTCAACAGATGATGTATTATTTGAAGGGCCGTTTGTGGTGCTGATGCCCGGCGCATCTCCTGTAGCTGAAACCGTGCATTCCATCGCTGAAAAATTTCTATTTTTAGGGATATTTTTGCATTTACTGGCTATGGTGATTTATTATTTCAGACTGAGAAAAAACCTCGTACCTGCGATGGTAACAGGCCGGCATAAAGGCCTGACAGGCGATAACGGATTTATTTCCAATCGTCATAATATGCTAGGATTGCTGGGGCTGATAATTATTCTTATCGCCTCGCAATTGCCGATATTTTTACAACCCGGCCTATAGTAGACCTGCGCGAACCAACAAGGCCAGCCCCAACCCCGTCTAGCAATCGCCAGCTAGTCTGCCTTATAGCTGCTATGGCAACTTTTACACGTTCCACCCAATATACGCACAGCGCCCATTACCGCATCGCCATCCTGGCTAAGGGCGGCATCTCTTAGCGCGAGGGCTGCTTGATGATTGGCACTTGCCTTGTCCTTGAAATCATCAAAATTTTTCCAAATAGCAGGCAGCGCCCCGCGGCTGGTCGCGCTGGCCGGGAAATAATTGGGCATATCATTTGCCCAATCAGCAATTTTTTGCGCGCCATCGGCCAGTTCCTGCCATTCTTCCATGCCAATCTGGTCACGGACAGCCTTTAAAATTGCGGCATTTTGTTTGAAATTGGCCTTGCGGGTTTCTACCAAATCGGCTGCCATCAGCGGCAGGGG
>CBFIAD010000058.1:0-13419 GCA_965660495.1 Puniceispirillaceae bacterium (SeqCode) | reverse complement strand
ATTATCAGGCGGTGCATGTGGCCGGGTCTATTCATTTTCTAACGGACGAGAAATCAAAGCGGGCGATTGTTGGCCAGCTTACCAAAAAGCATGAAATACAGGAAAATGGCGAGGCGGCCTGGCGTATGGCAGATGCCCCTGCTGATTATATGGCTGATATGCTGGAAAATATTATCGGGTTTCGGATTCATATCACCCAAATCAGCGCGAAATCCAAATTAAGCCAAAATCGCGCAGCAGAAGATTTTCAAAGCGTTGCAAACAAACTGGAAGCGGCAGGAAAAAAGGCTCTGTCTGCCAGAATGAAAGTGATTGATGATGTGCGCAGCCGCTGATATTCGCTCTGCCATGCCAGAAGATGCTGCTGCTTTGGTTGCGATAGCTGAAGCTGCCTATCAGCCCTATATTGCTGAAATGGGGCGCAAGCCAGCGCCGATGGTGGCCGATTTTGACGGCCATATCGCAAAGGATATTTGTCTGGTGCTTTGGCTGGCAGGGAAAATTACCGGATATGCCATTATTCTGGATAGGGCAGATGGTTATTGGCTGGAAAATATTGCTGTCCACCCCGAACATCATAAAAAGGGGCTAGGGACGGCATTGATAGAGGCGGTGGAGGCCGTTATTCGGCCAAGGGCAGACCATTATCAGCTTTATACCAATATTGTGATGCTGAGCAATGCGCGCTGGTATCTCTCTTTGGGGTTTAAACAAACAAAAGAGGCGGTAGAAGATGGCTTTCACCGCCTTTATTTCAAAAAAAACCTATCGCAATAGATAGATAAATATAACAAATAGCTAAAAAAGCAGATAGACTTATCCGATAGCTTCATCGTATGAGTTAGACATAGAAGCGTGTTTCACCTTTCTTTCCTGACTATCTCTGCTGGCTGTTTTTGCCAAAAAATTAATTAAGCGGTTTATTTACTATGCTCACATTTGCCCTAGCAGTTCTATTGCTGATAGCCACGCCCGGACCAGGTGTTTTATCTACCGCCGGGGTAGGGTCTGCTTTTGGCTGGCGCCCGGGTCTGTCCTATGTTACCGGCTTGTGGGCGGGCACTAATCTGGTCTCTCTTGCCATTATTACTGGCCTGGCAGCGATTATATTTTCTGTGCCGATTGTGCGCACTATTTTGCTGTTTGCCTCTTCTGGCTATCTGGGCTATCTGGCACTGCGCATTGCCCTGGCCGGAAGCAAAATCACCTTTATCACCGCGACCAAACCGCCCGGCTTTTTATCGGGTCTGTTTCTGCAATTCATCAATCCAAAAGCCTATGCCGTAAATACTGCCATGTTTACCAGTTTTGCCTTTTATCCGCAAAATCTGGCCTTTGAGCTGGCGGCCAAACTGGTCATAATGAATGTGATTTGGCTACCGCTTCATCTATTGTGGCTATGGGCGGGGGTGAAATTGCATTCGCTTAATCTGGCGCCGCGCACCCAAAAAATTGTGAATATTATTATGGCTCTATCGCTGACAGCGGTGGTTGGTCTGTCATTATTTTCTGTTCTGGGACAGAACAGCTAGCAATAAGGGGTTGGCAAAGACCATGTGGGCAAATCTTCCTAATGCAATAAAGGCAGGCTTCTGGATGATGGGGGCGATGATATCCTTTACGCTGATGGCGATATCCGGCCGTTCTCTGGCAGACAAGCTGGATACGTTTGAGATTATGACCTTTCGATCTTTTATTGGCATTGCGATTGTGCTGTTTTTTGCCTATCGGGCAGGAACAATCAGCCAGATCAGAACCCGCTATCTAAAGCTGCATATCGTGCGTAATATCTTTCATTTTGCCGGCCAAAATTTGTGGTTTTTTGCCATTTTATATGTGCCGCTTTCCCAAATGTTTGTGTTTGAATTTTCCACGCCCTTATGGGTGGCTATATGTGCGCCTTTTGTGCTGGGCGAACGCCTAACCCCGATTAGATTTATGGCCGCCGCCATGGGCTTTTTTGGTATTTTGGTGGTGGCGCGACCGGATTTTTCCGATATCAATCCAGCCATAATCGCGGCTGCACTATGTGCGGTTGGTTTTGCCGGAGCAACCCTGACAACAAAAATCCTGACCCGAACAGAGACCATCACCGCTATTTTGTTCTGGCTGACGGTATTGCAGGCTATCTTCGGGATCATCTGCGCTGGCTATGACGGGGTAATGGATGTGCCTAGAGGCAGTGAATGGCTATGGGTAGTTATTATTGGTATTTGCGGGCTTTGTGCGCATTTTTGTATCACCACCGCCTTGCAGCTTGCCCCGGCCACCATTGTTACCCCTTTTGAGTTTTTGCGCCTGCCCCTGATCACCTTTGTCGGGGTACTGTTATATGGCGAGGCGCTGGAATGGCCTGTTTTTATCGGGGCGTTTGTCGTCCTGGCCGCAAATATTCTGAATATTCGCGCAGAAACACGGGTCAAACCCGTTTCGGAAAATAAAGCTGTTTCCAGCTGATTTTAAGTGTATTTTTTTTACCCCTCTCAAAAAACGGTTATTTTTGAGACCAGGGGCGATATTCTCTTACAAAACCGGAAAAAAATGAAAAATTTTGCATAGATAATTTGACCTCAATTAGTTGTAAAATTAGTGTATTAGGCTCTGGCTATGTGCTTTTTTAGTATTTTTTTCTGGTAAAATAACCGTCATGACACAGCATAAAATTAACACCTCGCAAAAAGTTTCAGACGAGGTGAAAAAAACCACCTGTTATATGTGTGCCTGTCGGTGCGGCATTAATGTGCATATGCGCGATGGTAAGGTGCGATATATCGAGGGTAACCGTGATCACCCGGTTAATCAGGGCGTGTTATGTGCAAAGGGCAGTGCAGGGATTATGCAGCATTATGCTCCGTCACGCCTGAGAACACCCATGCGCCGGGTAGGCGAGCGCGGCGAAGGCAAGTTTGAGCCTATCAGCTGGGAAGAAGCGCTGGAAACCGCCACTGGCTGGCTAGACCCTATTCGCAAGCAAGACCCGTCACGTCTGGCCTTTTTTACCGGCCGCGATCAGTCGCAAGGCCTGACCGGCTGGTGGGCTCAGCAATTCGGGACACAGAATTTTGCCGCTCATGGTGGTTTTTGTTCGGTGAATATGGCAGCGGCGGGTATTTATACAATGGGCGGTGCGTTTTGGGAGTTTGGCTCACCTGACTGGGAGCGCACAAAATTATTTATGATTTTCGGCGTGGCAGAAGATCATGATTCTAACCCTATCAAAATGGGATTATCGCGACTGAAAGCCCGTAAAGCGAAAATCATTGCCGTAAACCCGGTACGCACCGGCTATAATGCCATTGCTGATGAATGGGTCGGTATTACGCCTGGTACAGACGGGTTATTTGTTCTGGCTCTTATCCACGAATTGATAGGGGCGGGCAAGGTGGATATTGATTATCTCTGCCGCTATACCAACGCGCCCTGGCTGGTGATCGATAATCCGGGCGGGGCAGATGATGGCCTGTTCGCCCGTAATGCGCAAGGCGATGCCCTGATTTGGAATAAAAAAGCTGGCAAGGCCTGTAGCTATCGCGAGAAAAACATCACGCCCGAGATGAGCGAAAGCGTCACACTGGAAGATGGCCGGCGCGCCCGTCCGGTATTCCGCCTGATGGCCGATAAATATCTGGATGATAAATACAGCCCTGATGCGGTTGCCGAGGCTACAGGTATTCCGGCCAGCCAGATTAAATCCATTGCCTATCAATTGGCAAAGGTAGCCTTTGAAGAAGAGATTGTAATTAAACAAAAATGGACAGACTGGAAAGGCGAGGTGCATAATGAAATGCGCGGCCGGCCGGTCAGCTTTCATGCTATGCGCGGCATTTCTGCCCATTCCAACGGGTTTCAGACCTGTCGGTCTATCCATTTGCTGCAAATCTTGCTGGGGTCAGTGGAATGTCCAGGCGGTTTCCGTTTTAAGCCGCCTTATCCAAAGCCGTCTTCTGCCCATCCGGCACCTGGCCGTCCAAAAGGGGCTCAAACCCCGCTTTCAGGCCCCCCGCTTGGTTATATTCATGGGCCGGAAGACTTGCTGGTCAATGAAGATGGCAGCCCCCAGCGTATTGATAAAGCCTATAGCTGGGATGCGCCTTTTTCTGCCCATGGGCTGATGCATATGGTGATTTCCAACGCTTTTGCGGGCGATCCGTATCCGGTGGATGTTCTGTTCATGTATATGGCCAATATGTCATGGAATTCCTCTATGAATTCCGGCGGCGTTATGGAAATGCTGAAAGCAAAGAAAGCAGATGGCGAATATGTTATCCCGAAGATAATCTATTCGGATGCCTATGAATCTGAAATGGTAGCTTTTGCTGATCTCATTCTGCCCGATACCACCTATCTGGAGCGTCATGATTGTATCTCGCTATTGGACAGGCCGATTTGCGAGCCGGATGCGGTAGCAGATTCCATTCGCTGGCCAGTGGTAGAACCAGACCGGGATGTGCGCGGCTTTCAGTCTGTATTGCTGGAGCTGGGCGGGCGTTTAGGGTTAAATGGCATGACAGCCGAAGATGGCAGCCCCCTTTATAAAGATTATGCCGATTATATTATCAATCATCAGCGCAAGCCGGGTATCGGGCCATTGGCCGGGTTCAGGGGCGAGGATGGTAAATCATCCGGACGCGGCGAACCTAACGCGAACCAGCTGGATGCCTATATCGATAATGGCGGCTTTTGGATGGAAGAAGTTCCCGAAGCTGCGCGTTTTTATAAACACGCCAATCTGGATTATCAAGAATGGGCGGTTAAAATGGGCTTTTTCGATGCCCCTCAGCCCGTGATTTTCCAACTTTGGCTTGAGCCGCTGGCCAAATTCCAGCTGGCCGCAAACGGTCATGGTACGCATATCCCGCCTGATCATATCAAAGAGCAGATTAAAAATTGTTTTGACCCCTTACCAGACTGGTATGCCCCTTTTGAAGGGGAAAGGCTGGAAGATATAGATAGCTATCCCTATCATGCGATTACCCAGCGTCCGGCAGCGATGTATCATAGCTGGGGGTCACAAAATAGCTGGCTGCGGCAAATCCACACGAAAAACCCCCTTTATGTGCCAGGGCCTATCTGTGATGCGGCCGGGCTGGCAGATGATGACTGGGCGTGGGTCACCTCGCATCATGGCCGGATAAAGGTTCAAATAAAGCGAATGGAAGCGGTTAATAGCAAAACCATGTGGACATGGAATGCCATTGGTAAACGGCGTGGAGCCTGGGCGCTATCGCCGGATGCTCCGGAAGCAAAAAAGGGCTTTTTGCTTAATCACCTTATCCATGAATTACTGCCCGGAAAAGGTGACGGCTTGCGCTGGTCGAATTCTGACCCCATTACCGGTCAGGCTGCCTGGTATGATTTGCGCGTCAATATCGAAAAGGCTGAAGAGGGCGAGGGAGTAAGCGAGCCAGCCTTGCCTGCCCAGCAGCCGCTAAAACAAACCTCTCAGAGCGACCTTCGTTATGGACAGGAGTGGACAGAATGACAATGCTTCCGCAAACGCCGGCTAAAAAGCTCGGGCTGGTCATTGATTTGGATATCTGTGTTGGCTGTCATGCCTGTGCGGTTAATTGCAAGGAATGGAATACAGGCGGCTATGGCAATGCGCTATCTGACCAGGATCCCTATGGCGCAGAGCCAAGCGGTACCTGGCTGAACCGTATCCACAGTTTTGAAGCTATCCCTATGGATGACGCTGGCAAGGCTATGCCATCTGATGCGCGGATTGTGCATTTCCCTAAATCCTGTCTGCATTGCGAGGATGCCCCATGTGTAACCGTATGCCCGACAGGGGCGTCCTATAAGCGGGCAGAAGATGGCATTGTGTTGGTTAATGAAGATCATTGTATCGGGTGCGGGCTATGTGCCTGGGCCTGTGCCTATGGCGCGCGCGAGATGGATGAGGCGGCCGGGGTGATGAAAAAATGCACGCTTTGTGTTGACCGTATCTATAATGATAATTTGCCAGAAGAGGACAGAGTGCCAGCCTGTGTGCGCAGCTGCCCCGCAAATGCCCGTCATTTCGGGGATTTGGCTGACCCTCAATCGGAGGTATCTATCATGGTAGCCGAGCGCGGCGGTGTTGATCTGATGCCAGAACAGGGCAATCGGCCGGTTAATAAATATTTGCCGCCCCGCCCGAAGACAGCTTCCTGTCAGTCAGGGTCGCAAGATGACGCGCCCAATCTGGTGAAACTGGCACAAGATAATGCCAGTAATGCCCAGGGTGGTTTTCTTGGCTGGCTTGATACAGCGCTTTCCCGTCTCTAACAGGAAATTTTAACTCTTTATCTGCGGAAATTTATTCTCATGCATCCAGCTAAATCGGTTATTTTCTTTACCACCATCTCAGGTGCAGGCTTTGGCCTTATCGCGCTATTATCGCTGGCACTATCTTTCGGGATGGCAGAATTTGATATCGGCCTGTTTACCGCTGCGATTATCGCAGTTGGTTTGAGCAGTGCTGGGCTGATTTCCTCAACCTTTCATCTTGGTAATCCGCAACGGGCATGGCGTGCATTTAGCCAATATCAAAGCTCATGGCTGTCGCGCGAAGGGGTGCTTTCTGTTCTCACATTGGGCTGTTTTGTGCTGTGGCTGGGAAGTGCCTTTCTGGCCGGGCAAGCGCCTGTCTGGATAGGTATATTGATAGCCTTTTTATGCGCGCTGACCATCTTTGCAACGGCGATGATCTATGCACAGCTAAAGCCGGTGCCGCGCTGGCATAGCCATTTAACGCCTGCCTGTTATCTGGGGTTTAGCCTGTCCAGCGGCATGATCTTATATGCCCTTGTAAGGCCGCAAGATATGGCATCTGGCCAGATTGCGTTGGCCAGCCTGATCCTGGCATGGGTGATAAAGCTGTTATGGTGGCAACGGGCAGATAAAACAGGGCGCGATGCAGATGGATCAAGTCTGGCCAGTGCAACCGGCCTGACAGGCTATGCCGATATAAAATTATTTGAAGCCCCGCATCTGACGAAAAATTATCTGATGAAAGAGATGGTATTTGAAATTGGCCGCAAACATGGCAAAAAATTGCGCTATATCTCAATGGGGTTGGGGTTTGTTTTGCCCTTTATCCTGCTGGTGCTGGCCGGGTTTTTTGGCGCGCCTGTAATGGTGTGCGCTATTCTGGCTTTTGGTTTTCATATGACCGGGTTATTTGTGGAACGCTGGCTGTTTTTTGCCGAAGCTGAACACGTGGTAGCGCTTTATTACGGCAAGTAAATAAGCCGCAAAAGATGTTATAAAAAAGGGGCTGTCATCGTTGCAGCCCCTTTTGATTTTTTAATATTTTTGCGGCTCTATAGATGGGCATCCAGCGTTTTGCGGAATTTATCGACAATCTCGTCAATATGGGCGCGCTCTGCTACAAAGGCAGGGGCAAGAATAGCGTTATCGCCGGTAAATTTCACATGCAGGCCATTCCAGAACATATCTTTTTGCATCTGTGTTCCACGGCGACCGGCAACCCCGTCATGATGCAACTCAACCCCCGCCATCATGCCAAAACCACGCAAATCCTTTACCAGAGGGTGGCCTTGCAACGACCAGACAGCCTCCAGGAAATATTCAGACATATTTGCTGATTTTTCGAACAGGCCTTCTTCTTCATAAATTTTCTGGGTGGCAATGCCGGCAGCACAGGCTGCCGGATGGGCAGAATAGGTGTAGCCATGGAAAAACTCGATAGCATTTTCAGGCGAGGCATTAGTGACTGTTTCATAAATTTCATCTTTTGTGGCTACCGCCCCCATCGGGATCGCCCCGTTGGTCAGCGCCTTTGCCATAGTGATGATATCCGGCGTTACTCCATAGGTTTCGGCAGCAAAGGCTTTGCCTGTGCGGCCAAAGCCGGTGATGACCTCATCAAACACCAGCAAAATGCCATGTTCGTCACAAATCTCGCGCAAACGCTGGAGATAGCCAACAGGCGGCACCAATGTGCCTGTCGAACCGGCAATCGGCTCAACAAAAACAGCTGCAATAGTGCTGCCGCCATAGGTTTCGCAAATGCGCGTTAAATCTTCTGCCAGCTCTGCCCCTGTCGCCGGCTGACCTTTGGTAAAGGCCTGTTCCGGGGTATGGGTGTGGCGCATGGTAACGATATTGGGCAGGGTTACCGGAAAGGTCTCTCTGTTCTTGACCATCCCGGCCAGCGATACACCGCCCATATTTACCCCGTGATAGGCCCGCTCGCGGCTGACAAAACGCAGACGCTGGGACTGGCCATTTGCCCGATGATAGGCCATGACAATCTTCATCGCGGTTTCAACTGATTCAGAGCCCGAATTTACGAAAAACACATGGTTCATTGGTTCAGGCAGGAAACGCGATACACGCTCGGCCAGTTCAAAAGAACCGGGATGACCCAGCTGGAAATGCGGTGTGTAGTCATTTTCCAGCATTTGTTTATAAACCGCTTCGGCGATTTCGGTGCGTCCATGCCCGGCGGGGGTGCAAAATAGCCCGGATGAGCCATCAATTAATTTGCCGCCCTTGTAATCCCAGCAATACATACCTTCTGACTTAACAACCAGACGCGGATTGGCTTTGAAATCACGGTTGGCGGAAAAGGGCATCCAGTGATTTTCGAGAGAATTGACATCAAAAGGCATGAGACTCTCCTGCGAGCAATTATGGGTGATATATTTAAATCTTTTGCATCCACAAAACCCAGGATGGATGCAGACCTTTATCTTAATGGGGGGCAGGAGATAAAAGTCAACTAAATTTCGCTTTAAATCAGGCTTTTTCAGCTTCTGAAATATGAAATGAGAAAAGTTCGAATATTCTGCTAAAAAGTTGCACATTATTGATATTTTTCGGCGGCATTTTGTGGGATTTGCCGCCGGTTGAAAAAGGCGTGAAATTCTATGTCTTGATGGGCTTGACATACCGATTTGACATCTACATAGCTATAGGGCAGGAACCTGCCATTTATCCCTGTTTTAGGCGGTCATTTTTTGGGACTTTGGTGTTGGGTTCGGGTAATTTTTCATGCTCATTTTGCCATTGAAAAATAATGACGCAAATAGGGGCAGGGGTGGCACATCCATCCGGCGCGTAAATAAATTTAAAGGAGCACATCATGAAGATGACAACCGAAGAGGCATTTGTGAAAGTGCTGCAAAGACACGGGATTGAACATGCCTTTGGGATTATTGGCTCGGCGATGATGCCAATATCCGATCTGTTTCCAAAAGCGGGCATCACTTTTTGGGATGCTGCCCATGAATGTAACGCCGGCATGATGGCAGATGGCTATACCCGTGCATCTGGCAAGGTATGTATGATGGTTGCCCAAAACGGGCCTGGCATTACCAATTTTGTAACCCCTGTGAAAACAGCTTACTGGAACCATACCCCTTTATTGCTGGTTACCCCGCAAGCTGCCAATAAAACCATCGGCCAGGGCGGCTTCCAGGAAGTGGAACAAATGGCACTGTTCAAGGATATGGTCGCCTACCAGGAAGAGGTGCGTGACCCATCGCGTATCGCAGAAGTATTGAACCGGGTGATCTCGCAAGCTATTCGCTTGAGCGCCCCTGCACAAATCAATGTACCGCGCGATTTCTGGACACAGGTTGTTGATATTGATCTGCCGGAAGTGGTGCGTTTTGAGCGTCCCTCCGGCGGCGAGGAAGCGATTGCCCAAGCTGCAAAGATGCTTTCAGAAGCAGAATTTCCAGTATTGCTGAACGGAGCAGGGGTGGTTATTGGCGGGGCAATTGAAGCCTCTATGGCATTGGCAGAGCGTCTGGATGCTCCTGTATGTTGCGGCTATCAGCATAATGATGCCTTTCCAGGCTCGCATCCGCTTTTTGCCGGCCCACTTGGTTATAATGGCTCAAAGGCCGGAATGGAACTGATCGCCAAGGCCGATGTGGTTTTGGCATTAGGGACTCGGTTGAACCCGTTCTCTACATTGCCGGGATACGGCATTGATTACTGGCCAAAAGATGCCAAAATTATTCAGGTGGATATTAATCCGGATCGTATCGGTCTGACCAAGCCTGTGACTGTAGGCATTATTGGCGATGCCAAAAAAGTTGCTACTTCTATTCTGGCAAAGCTGGGCAGTAATGCTGGCGAAAAGGGGCGTACCAGCCGCCAGGCGGTTATTGCCCAGACCAAATCTGCATGGGCACAGGAATTAACCTCTCTTACACATGAAGATGATGATCCGGGCACAACATGGAATGAGCGAGCCCGCACCAGAGAGCCAAAAAAGATGAGCCCGCGCATGGCCTGGCGCGCTATTACCTCTGTCTTGCCAAAAGAAGCGATTATCAGCTCGGATATCGGCAATAACTGTGCTATCGGCAATGCCTATCCAACATTTGAAGAAGGGCGGAAATATCTGGCACCCGGTCTGTTTGGGCCATGTGGTTATGGCTTTCCTGCGATAGCCGGGGCAAAAATTGCTCGTCCGGATGTGCCGGTTGTCGGTTTTGCCGGTGATGGCGCCTTTGGTATCTCGATGAATGAAATGGTTTCGGTTGGCCGCAATGAATGGCCACCTATTACCATGGTTATCTTCCGCAATTATCAGTGGGGGGCAGAAAAGCGCAACACAACTCTGTGGTTTGACGATAATTTTGTCGGCACAGAGCTGGATACAGATGTCACCTATGCCGGGATCGCCAAACAATGCGGTCTGGAAGGGGTGCAGGTTGATAGCATGGACGCACTCAGCGAAGCCCTGGACAAGGCGATTACCGCCCAGATGAAGGATAAAAAAACCACCTTTATCGAAGTTATTCTGAATCAGGAACTAGGCGAGCCTTTCCGCCGCGATGCGATGAAGACACCTGTTGCGGTGGCTGGTATTGACCCGGCTGATTTCCGTCCGCAAAACGTCTAGAAACCTGTCCCGGCCTTTCTCTTGCAATGACATTACCGCCAACAGACACCAAAACGCCTGCACAGAATTTTATTCGCCCTGTGCAGGCAGAATGCCCCCAAGGGTTGTTGGCAGCGGCACGCGATAAGGGCAGGCTAAATTTGCTGGTGGTGCGGGCATCTGCTCCTTTGCCAATGGAAGCAGCCTTTCATGCCTATCAGGCAGGGATTGCCCAGCCTGTTCTGGTGGGCGAGGCTGACAGGATTGAGGCAGAAGCCGCCGCGCTTGGCTGGGATTTATCAAATATCACTGTCATCGATAGCAATGGCGAGGCAGAGGCCGCTGCCAAAGCTGCTAGCCTGTTGCAAGCAAGTCTGTCAGAAACTGGCCTGTCAGAGCCTGTTGCATTGCCTATCGGGGCGGTGATGAAAGGCCAGTTACATACAGATGTGTTTATGGCCGCCTTGCTTAACCGCGAGGTGGGTTTGCGTATTGGTAATCGTCTGGTGCATATTTTTGCGATTTATCCGCCTGATAGCGGGGCAGGGCCTATCCTGGTATCGGATGCGGCTGTGAATGTTTTGCCGGATGAAAAAACCCAGAACCAGTCTATGGTCGAGATGTGCGCGCTGGCAAAAAAGCTGGGCCATACGCGCCCGAAACTGGCGATATTATCGGCTACAGAAACACCGATTGAATCCATGCCAGCCTCTATGGTGGCAGCTGAACGCGCGAAATGGGCAAAAACCCATCTTGTTGATACCGATATTTCAGGGCCGTTATCTTTTGATCTCGCCTTGTCTTCCCATGCGGTAGCGACAAAGGGGATTACAGGTGATGCGGTAGCTGGCAGCGCTAATTGTCTGCTAGTACCGGATATTGTTAGCGGCAATATCCTGTATAAAGCGCTGGTCTATCTGGGCGGTGGCTGTGCGGCTGGAATTGTGCTGGGCGGCGCTGTACCGATATTGCTGACCAGCCGGGCTGACCCGCCTGCCGCGCGCCTTGCCTCTATCGCCCTTGCTGGCATAGCGGGGTAGGGGCAGATTTTAAGATGATCTGGTAAAATATTTCTCGAAGATATCCTTGAGCAGCTTTGATAATGATAGGGATAATAATAATTACCGCCTCCAGGCTGTAATCAAATTGACCTTATGCCTGTGAAACCTGTTTATTTTTTTCATTTGGATACGCTGTTCTTCTTCAAATTCCGAACCCATCTCTGCATTGATTTCAGAACATGATTTAATGAAATAGGACAACATATTTTTATAATATGCACGCTGTCGCTGTTGAAGGGTAGGAACTTTAAACTGGGGCAAGTCATCGGGCGTTATTCCGATAAGGTCTGGATCAAACCATCTCTTTTGCGATAAAAACATTTGATTTTTTCACTGTTTAATCAAGTGTTTAATCAAGCGAAAGGCGGCTGATAAACCGTAAATCTATTTATTCCAGAAACTTAAAAAGCAGATGCCTGATGCTCACTAATAGCTGTCAGTTTTCACAGATTAAAAGTTGAAGTAAAAACAACCCTGTCCAAATGGATAGAATCTTATTCTCACATCTCACCCCTTCATCTTCTCGCCTTTTGGGTCATAGAGCGGTTTCAGGCTGGCTTTGGCGGTGCAAAGCTTTCCTGCCACATCTATCTGATAGCTGGCTGCCAGCATATCGGCCGGGCTTTCATCCCTCTCGCAGGCGACATAGCCCAGACCCACAGCCCCGCCCAAATAATGGCCGTAATTACCTGAGGTCAGATAGCCGGCAATTTTGCCATCTTTTAAAATCGGCTCATTATGATAGAGAAGGGGGTCTGCATCCTCTAGCTGGAATTGCAGTAAGCGCCTGTCCAGCCCGGCTTCTTTTTTTCGTAGCACGGCATCGCGGCCAATAAATGTCCCCAATTGAGAAGGGGTTTTATCTGTTTTCACAGCAAAGCCAAGCCCGGCTTCCAATATATGATCCTCATCGCTGATATCATGGCCATAATGGCGGAACGCCTTTTCCATACGGCAGCTATCCAGCACGTGCAGTCCCGCTAGTCTCAGCCCTTTATCCGCGCCGGCCTCCGTCACTACATCAAAGATATGTTCAGCCATTTCTGCACTGACATAAATCTCCCAGCCTAATTCCCCCACATAGGAAACGCGGTGGGCGCGGGCAATCGCCTGACCAATTTCAATTTCGCGTGCCTGTCCAAAGCCAAAATCATCATTTGCTAGTGACTGAGGGATAACAGCTTGCAGTATGTCGCGTGCATTTGGTCCCATAACAGCAATGACAGCCTCACTAACCGTGACATCTATCGCCATACAATGGGTATGTTCGGGAATATGGCGTTGAATCCAGCCCAAATCACGGCGAATTGTCGCCGCAGGGGTGATAACCAGAAATTCTGTTTCCGATAGGCGTGTAACCGTAATGTCAGCCTCAATCCCGCCCCGATCGTTCAGCATCTGGGTATAGACAATCTGGCCAACAGGGACAGCCACATTATTGGCACATAGATGCTGGAGAAGATTTTCAGCATCGCGCCCCATCACCTTTATCTTTCCAAAGGTGGAAAGGTC
>CBFIAD010000057.1:0-13508 GCA_965660495.1 Puniceispirillaceae bacterium (SeqCode) | reverse complement strand
TGTGTTTCAAGAAAGAAAAAAGCGGTAGAGGCTACAAGAGCCATGGAGATCAGCCAGAAGCTGATGCCCACGAAATCATCAGATTTCAGATTAGACGCCTGAGCAATAGCAGGCATTAGTGTAAGTGCAGCTGCAGGTGCAGTGAACTTAAAAAGTTTTTTAATTGACATAGGGCACTCCCCAAAACGTCGCGTTCTAGAACGTCCTACTTTTTATCCCTGCCAGAACACCCGTCCTGACAGACCTCTCCCCGTTAGCCACCGATAGTACCTGATTTTCACCTGTTGACAAGTTTTTGTTATTTTCCAACAGCAGGGCCATCTATCGGCAACTTAAGACATATACGCCGAAAAGAACTATGCAGATTACTTGGGCTTGTCTAGTCTGGACAGAAAATATGAAAAAATTCATGCATCAGGATGAGAGGGAACCCATGCTTGAAGATACTGTACTTGTTGGTGGAATTGCGTTTTTGGCACTTGCCGGCCTGGCCTGGCTGGCAATGGAAAAAATCACACATTCTGATTTGGGCGCGCGCACAAAAAGATTACTTATCTATGTTTTAATGGCCTGTTTGGGACTGGCGGCCATAGCTGTTTTCAGCTGGCATAGCGAAAACTGGAAGGCAAAAAATACGAAAATTTCGATGGGTGAGCGTTCAATAATTGCCCAAATTGCCTGAAATTTTACCTCGGCACATCAAAAAAGGGGCTAGAAATCCGCCCCTTCTTCGGAAAGTTGCAATATCTCTTCGATTTCTGCTGTGCTGAGCCCGTAATTTTCTGCTGCTTGCTGGGCTGTAATATAGCCATAGGCCAGGTCCCGGCGCACCAATGCCCTGTCGCGTTCTTCTGGCTGGCCATATCCTGCCCCGCCTGGAAAGGCCATTTCCACATAATGGCCATGACCGATAAATTGCTTGCCCTTGCCGCGCATGACCGTGCCATCTTCGCGGGCGATAGTGGTTGGCGCGCCTGAACCGCCCCCATGTCGGCCACGTGCGGGGTGAAACAACCTGTCAAACATGGCTTGCAGAAAAAATTCATGTCCCTCTGTTACCCCAACATCCATATTCTGACCCAGACCGCCGCGATATCGACCAGCCCCACCTGAACCGGCACGCAGCTCTTTTCGCCAGATAATCACCGGCCCCACCTGTTCTGTGGCTTCTACCGGCATTGTCATGACCCCGGAGGGAAAAGCGGTTGCATTCAGCCCGTCCAGAGAGGGGCGCGCACCCGAGCCGCCGGAATTAAAGATCAGCACCTCGGCATTGCGGGCATCTGAGGGGGCAGCTGCATCGCGGCGCGGGCGGATTTGCAACTGGAAATTACATAAACATCCCGCCCCTTCTGCTGGCACTCTGTTCGGCAATAATTTATCCAGCGCATCAAAAATCGTATCCGGTACCATATGGCCGATAATATGGCGCAATGCCACCGGAGCAGGATGCAATGCATTGACGATTGAATTTTCAGGGGCGGTAATCTCAAAAGGCGCAAGAGAGGCCGCATTATTGGGAATATCGGGGGCGATAGCACATTTCAGCGCATAACAGGCATAGGCCTTGGTGTAGACCAGCGGCACATTAATGCCTTTTTTATCAATGCCGGACGTCCCTTCCCAATCGCTGAGGATACGGTCTTTTTCAATGGTCAGCTTTACTTTAAGATCAATTGGCTGGTCATAGCCATCAATCCGCATCGCTCCTTCGGCACTGCCTGGCACCAGCGCATTTATACAAGCCAGCGTCGCTTGATGCGAATTGGTCAGAATAAAATCAGAAACGCCCGATAAATCTGTCAGACCAAATTCGGTCATCATATCGCTTAAGCGGCGGTCACCTACCAGATTACAGGTCACAAGCGCATAAATATCACCAATTAATTGGTCCGGCTCGCGCACATTGCCCCTGATCATCTGGATAAGGGTGTTATCTACCTCGCCTTTTTCTGCAAATTTCATGACCGGCAGATATAAGCCCTCTTCATAGACAGAATTGCCATCTGCCCCGAAGCCGCGCCCGCCAATATCAGTAACATGGGCGGTACAGGCAAAAAACCCGACCAGCTGGCCATCAAAAAATGACGGGGTCACCACCGTAATATCATGTAGATGGCCTGTGCCTTCCCATGGATCATTGGTGATATAAACATCGCCCTCAAACATATTTTGCCGGCCAATGCGGCGGATAAAATGCGGCACGGCATCGGCCATCGCATTAACATGACCAGGCGTGCCAGTGACGGCCTGTGCCAGCATCTCGCCCTTGTCATTATAAACCCCGGCAGATAAATCACCTGCCTCGCGCACGGAAGTTGAGAAGGCTGTGCGTACCAGCGCTTGCGCCTGTTCTTCTACAACCGAGATCAGGCGGTTCCACATCACCTGATAGGCAACTTCTGAAATGCTCATCTTGTCATCAAGGCGGAGTATCCGGCCTTCCTCTGTTGCGAAATCATATATCTAATGCCCATTTATTTAGCCTTTTACACGGATATCTATCGTGCCATCGTTTGCGGCTGTGGCTTGCCGGCTGGCGGGCAAAACAATGGTTGTTTCATCCTCGACAATCAGGGCAGGGCCATCGACAAGGCTGCCAGCTGCCAGCATATCCCGGGCAATAATTTGTGCCGGCACAGCCTGTCCCAAAGCCGGGTCAAAACATGGCCGGCTCTGCTGGCTTTCAACAGGCGTTTTTGCCGCAACATCCTGAACCGTTTCCGGCTTGGCTGTCGGGGTAAAGGCATTGACAGACCAAACAGTAATTTCTGCTTCCATTCCCTGAACCGTGCGACCAAACAGGCGTTTGTAATCTTCTTCAAACCTGGCAAGAAAACGGCCTGCCTCTGGCTGGCTGGCATCTGCTGCGCTGATAGGGACAGCGATTTCCCACCCCTGCCCGGCATAGCGCATATAGACTTTATATTCGAGGGCGATTTCCGCCTGCCCGTCACACGAGCGCACAAATCCGGCTGCTTCTGCTTCCATCTCGGCAAAGAGTGCCTTTATCTGTTCGGCATCAAAGGCACGCATCGGCATAAAGACAGAGCGGTTTGCTTCAAAACTGAATGGCGCACATAAAAACCCAATCGCAGAGCCTACCCCTGCCCCTGTGGGGACAAGGCATCTCTCAATGCCCAGCTTTTCACATAAACGAGCCGCATGCAGGGGCGCTGCCCCGCCAAAGGCGATCATCGTATATTCAGATAAATCCTCGCCATTTTCAATGGCATGAACCCGCGCGGCATTGGCCATATTTTCATCAACCACTTCGGCCAGACCCCAGGCGGCTTCTGTTGCGTCCATATCCAGTATCTGGCCAATATGGGCGTTGAGTGCGGCGGCTGATTTGCCGGTTTCCAGCCGAATGCTGCCACCGGCAAAATTATCCGGATCAAGCTTGCCCATAATAAGATCGGCATCGGTGACCGCCGGGTATTCACCGCCGCGCCCGTAACAGGCAGGGCCAGGTTCGGAGCCGGCACTTTCCGGGCCAACGCGAATTTGGCGAAGCTGGTCAACATGGGCAAGCGAGCCGCCCCCTGCCCCTATTTCGACCATATCAATAACCGGAATGGAAATCGGCATACCAGAGCCTTTTTTAAACCGATAACTGCGTGCCACTTCAAACACCCGCGCGGTTTTCGGGGTATGGTTCTGGATCAAACAGATTTTTGCGGTTGTGCCGCCCATATCAAAGGATAGCGCCTTGTTCAGCTGGTGACGGGCAGCGATTTCTGCGGCAAATATTGCCCCGCCTGCCGGCCCTGATTCGACCAGCCTCACTGGAAATGCCGCCGCACTTTCCAGCGATATAATCCCGCCGCCCGAATGCATTAAAAAGACAGGACAATCCGCCCCGGCCACTTGCAGCCGGCCTTTCAGCCTGTCCAGATAGGCTTTCATCAAAGGCTGAATATAGGCATTGGCTATCGTGGTATTAAAACGTTCATATTCGCGCATTTGCGGCGATACACTGCTGGAGAGCGATATAAGCACAGAAGGCATATGCTGGCGGAAAATATCGGCAATCTGTTTTTCATGGCTATCATTGACATAGGAATGTAACAGGCCAATAGCGATACTTTCATAATTAGCCTTTGCCAGCTTTTTTGCTAGCGCTTCACAGCCCGCCACATCCAGCTCTATCAGCACATCGCCAGAGGCAGAAAGGCGTTCTTCGACAACATAGCGGCGATTGCGCGGCAAAAGCGGGTCTGGCAATTTCAGATTTAAATCATATTGTTCAAACCGGCTTTCAGTGCGCATTTCAATCACATCGCGAAAACCTTTGGTGGTGATAAAGGCTGTTTTAGCCCCGCGCCTTTCTATCAGCGCATTGGTCGCCAAAGTCGTGCCATGAATGATTTGCTCAATCGCATCTGGCTGAATACCGGCCTTGTGGCAGACCTGTCCCATACTTTCCAAAATCGCATCTTCGGGCGCGCCATAGGTGGTCAACACTTTGGTGGAATAGCGCTGGCCATTGGCCTCCAGTACTGCATCGGTAAATGTACCGCCAATATCTACGCCTAGCCTGATTGCCTGCCGCATCGCCTTTGCCCTACTCTTTGTCTTCTGAACCGCTACCATCGGTAATTTGATGGACTTCTATTACATTGCCATCCGGGTCATAGAAAAAAATCTGATGCCAGCCCGCCACTGCCCGGTCGCCCCAGTCCGAATAGGGTACGCCCAGCTTGTCCAGATGCGCCATAAACGCTTTGAGATCATCGGTGCGATAGGCAATATGTCCGTTGGAAACAGGGTTAACAATCTGACCGGTGCGAAAACCGGCATGAATATCCTTGGCGGCCAGATGCATTTGAATATGCCCATCACTGACAAAGGCCACATCGCCTGCATAGCCTTTTTTCTTTTCCAGCACTGGCAAGCCTTCTGTTTCGGTGTCAAGGCCGATGACCTCGCGATAAAAGCTATCCATTTCCGCAACCTGGCGGGTGGAAAGATTAATATGATGTAGCGTTAATTTCATCTTAGCTAAACTTATGTCCCTAGAGTAAATTGATGCCGGCCATCCGAAAGGAGCGTGAAGACAACTTTAACAGCCTAAAATTTCTTGGCTAGTCTCTAATTATTCACAAATGGACAAGGGATGTTATTTTTCTTGCTCCGTTCTGTGTCAAAATCTAGACTGATTCATAGCCTAAATCCTGCCATGAAAATATTCCGATACTGGTTGCATGGCTAAAAATATGCACCACCCATCCATTATGGCCCATCCATTATGGTAAGGGCTGTTAAACAAAAACCGTTTGAAGAGAATAGTAAGATGCAAAAAAATCCATCGCCTGAAGCCAGGACAGTTATCATTACTGGTGCCGCCAGAGGGATCGGGCTGGCCACTGCCCATCTGATGCAGGAGGCGGGCTGGCATATCGTGCGCGTAGACTGGGATGAAGAGGCGCTGATGGAAAGCGCAAAGGGCTTTGAAGATAGCCTGGCGCTGGTATGTGATGTTTCTGATCCTGAAGCGGTGGCAGATATGATTGCCCGCACTCTGGATTGGTCAGGGCGTATCGATGCGCTGGTCAATAATGCCGGCGTAGCAGATTTCGGGCCTATTGAGGAAACAGATTTTGAACGCTGGCGCAAGGTCATGGCAACTAACCTGGACGGGGTGTTTCTGGTCACGCAAGCCGCGACACCTGCCCTGAAAAAAACGCACGGTACAATTGTTAATATTGCCTCTATTTCAGGCTTGCGCGCCTCTACCTTGCGGGTGGCCTATGGCACCTCCAAGGCCGGGGTGATGCAATTGACCCAGCAACAGGCAGTAGAGCTGGGCGAATATGGTATTCGGGTAAATTGTGTGGCACCGGGTCCGGTGCGCACCAAGCTGGCAATGGCCGTGCATACCCAGGATATTATCGATGCCTATCATGATGCGATACCGCTAAACCGTTACGGCCAGGAGCGCGAAATAGCAGAGGCGATTTATTTCCTTGCTTCGGAAAAAGCCAGCTATATTACCGGACAAATTCTGGCAGCAGATGGTGGGTTTGAAGCCACAGGGGTTGGCTTGCCAGCCTTGCGCAGCAAAACAGGTAAATAAAAAAAGCTATCATCAAAATAGCGTTTTTGCATTAGGGTTTTAGTCTGGGAAAAGTCAGGGGAGAATGAAATGGACAAGATGCAAGAGGTGCTTACACTGCCTGCAACCGAACTTTCTTTTATGCTGCGCACAAAACAGTTATCCTCCTGCGAGCTTGTCGAAGCCAGCATCCAGCGAATAGAGGCACTAAATCCTATATTAAATGCGGTGGTGACAGATAATTTTGCCGCCGCACGCAAGGCCGCCAAAAAAGCCGATAAAGCGATAAAGGATGGCGATGAGCTGGGCCTGTTACATGGCCTGCCTATCGGGGTGAAGGATTTGGAGGTTACAAAGGGTCTACGCACCACTTTTGGCTCGCTGCTTTTTGCTGAAAATATACCGGATCGCGACCAGTCCTCGGTCGCGGCTCTGCACCGCGAAGGCGGCATCATAATTGGCAAAACAAACACCCCGGAATTCGGGGCGGGCGGCAATACCCGCAATCGTTTGTTTGGGGCAACCTGTAATCCGTTTGACCCGGACAAAACATCTGGCGGCTCATCAGGCGGGACAGCTGTCGGGCTGGCCACCGGCATGATGGCACTGGCAACAGGCTCGGACTATGGCGGGTCTGTGCGCACCCCGGCCGGTTTTTGCGGGGTAGCTGGCTTTCGCCCCAGCCCAGGCGTTATCCCTGCCGAAGACAGGCCGGTTAGCCTGTCGCCTTTTTCTGTTCTGGGACCTATGGCCAGAAATGTAACCGATCTGGATTTGCTATTGCGTGCCCAGATGGGAGCTGACAGGCGCGATCCTTTTTCTGTCTCGATGAATTATGATCTGGAATGGCCGATTGAGCCAGCTGAACTTTCCGGCCTTGTTTTGATGCTGTCAGATGATCTGGGTGGGGCGCCCTTATCGGCTGCCTATCGCCGTCTGTTTCATGAAAAAACAGCGATTTTGCAAAAACAATGTGCCCACGCCCAAACCGGCCATCCGGATTTCACCGATGCTGATAATGCTTTTGAAGTATTGCGCGGGGTGAATTTTATTGCCGCTCATATTGAAAAGCTGCGCCAGCATAGAGACCAGCTTGGGCCATTTGTGATTGATAATGTGGAACGCGGCCTGAAATATGATGCAGAGGATGTGGCACGCGCCCATCTGCAACAATCAAAAATTGCCCGCAACTGGCTGGCTCTGTTTGACGAGGTGGATGCGGTTATTGCCCCTGCCTGTTCTGTGCCACCCTTCCCGCATGAAAATGGCACGGTAACAGAAATTGATGGCCAGCCGCTGGATACCTATATGAGCTGGCTTGCCCTTACCTATCGCCCGACTATGGCGATGGCGTGCGTGGCAGCTATCCCGTGTGGCAGGGATGAAAATGGGCTGCCCTTTGGCTTGCAGGTGTTGGGCCCTGCGGGAAGCGATCGCAAGATTTTAAATATTGCGCTGGCACTGGAACAGCTATTTGCCCAAAACCCCGACACTAGCCGCCCCTTGCCGGACATTGCCGGCCTGATGAAAGCAGCTTCATGAGAGGAGCTTCGGTTTTTTCCTCTACAGCTATTCAGGCTGTGATATGGATGTTTTTTTGCTGTTTTAATCTCACCATGATAGCCGCGCTTGGGCGCTATGCCGCCCATGCTGGTATGCATCCTGCCCAATCGGTATTTTTCCGGCTGTTTTTTGCCCTTGTGCTGATTTTACCCTTTGCCTGGCGGGCGGGTCTGACACTGAACAAAACCACTCAGCTAAAGGCTCATCTTATGCGCGCGGGCGTTGGTATGTGTGCGATGTGGCTATGGTTTACCAGCATATCCTTTATTCCGATTACCGATCAAACCGCGCTCAGCTTTCTTGCGCCGATCTTTACTACTTTGGGGGCGGTGATATTTTTAAAAGAAGTTGTGCGTGTCCGCCGCTGGATGGCGATTATTATCGGGCTATTTGGGGCGGTGGTCATTGTCCGACCAGGCTTTGTTGACTTAAATACAGGTCATATTTTTGCGGTTGGCTCAGCGGTAATGATGGGTATGTCAATGCTGCTTATAAAACATCTGACCGCCCGGGACGGGCCATTGATGATCGTGTTTTTTTCCCATTTATTTATGACGCCTGTATCGCTTGTTCCAGCTCTTTTTGTCTGGGAATCCTTTCCGCCAGAGCTTTATCTGGTGCTGGCCGGTTTTGGCCCCTTTGCCTTTTTGGGCCATTTTGCGTTGGCAAAGGCCTATTCGCTGGCCGATGCGTCCTTTATTGCGGCACTGGATTATGCCCGCCTGCCCTTTGCTGCCCTTATTGGCTGGCTGATGTTTGCTGAACTGAGCGATATCTGGACATGGGTCGGGGCAAGCATTATTTTTGCCTCGGCCTTTTATATTGTCCGCCGCGAGGTTCAACTGGCCAATAAAAAGAAAAAACCACTGCCAGAAGGGCTGGAGATTAATGGTTGATGTCATCGCAGATATTGGCGGTACCCATGCCCGTTTCGCCCTTTGGGATAGCGGTGAGGATATCGCTATTTCCGCGCGTTTGCAGGCAGTACAAACTTTCCTAACCCGTGATTTTGCCAGCCTGGCAGAAGCAGCGAAGGCCTATTGCGACGGGCGGCAAATAATGCCTGAACGATTATGCCTGGCCGTTGCAGGGCCGGTAGAGGCAGACCGCATCATCATGAGCAATAATAACTGGTCGTTTTCCAAAACCGCTTTAAAAGAAACCCTCTTGCTGGATAGATTGTGCGTTATAAATGATTTTACCGCTCAGGCATTGCTGCCGCCCATGCTGGGAAAGGATGAAAAACAGCTGATAAAATCCGGTCAGGCAATGCAAGCCACCCCTTATGCGATATTAGGGCCTGGCACAGGTCTGGGCGTATGCGCCCTGCTTCCTGTCTCTGGCAATGATCATCAGGAAATCAGCTGGCGGCCACTAGAAAGCGAGGGTGGAAATAGTTTATTTGCCCCGCGCGATAGCCAGGAGGCAGATTTGCGCGAATTTATCGCAGAAAAAACAGGCCGCATCGTGACTTTTGAAGAGGTATTAAGCGGGCGCGGGCTGGAAATTATTTATCGTTTTTGCGCAGCAGACAAAAAGAGCCTGTCTGCAGCCGAAATTACTGAAAATGCCCCCCTTGACCCGATAGCCGAACGGGCAGTTCTGTTATTTATAAATTGCCTGTCTAATTTTGTGTTGAATGTCATTTTAATGACCGGTGCGCGCCAGGGCGTCTATCTAAGCGGGGGGATTTTACCACGCCTGTCCGGTTTTTTTGACAAAAGCGCCTTTATGCATCGCCTGTCGCATTACGGCATTTTCAGCGACTATCTGGATAATGTTCCTGTCTGGCTGATAACGGCCGCGCATCCCGGATTGCTGGGGGCAGGCCTTGCATTATCCAACCAGCATTTGCGCCACCGCCAGATATAGGCCTGAAAAAGACCCATAAAAAAACAGCGCTGAAACCAGCGCTGTTTTCTTCTTTGATTACCGCCGAAAGGCAGGGGGTTTATGCACGGTCAAACCTGTCCAGCTCCATCACCTTTGTCCAGGCGGCAACAAAATCTTTGACAAATTTCTCTTTATTATCGTCCTGGGCATAAACCTCGGCAATGGCCCGCAAGATAGAGTTCGAGCCAAACACCAGATCCACCCTCGATGCGGTGCGAATAATCTTGCCTGTCTTTCTATCCCGTCCTTCATAGATATCATTGCCAGCCGCATTCCATGCCACCTTCATATCCAGAAGATTAACAAAGAAATCATTGCTTAAAACGCCTTCCTTTTCGGTAAAGACGCCATGTTTTGTGCCGCCGTAATTTGCGCCCAATACGCGCAAACCACCGACCAGAACGGTCATTTCAGGCCCGGTCAACGTCAGCAGCTGGGCTTTATCCAGAAACAGCTCTTCTGCACTTACGCTAAAGGCCTGTTGCTGGTAATTGCGGAAACCATCTGCCAGAGGTTCAAGCACGGCAAAGGATTCTTCATCCGTATTTTCCTGTGTCGCATCGCCTCTGCCCGGTGTGAACGGCACATCGACATTCATTCCGGCTGCCTGGATAGCTTTTTCCACCCCGACATTACCGGCCAGCACAATCATATCGGCCATGCTGACTTCCTTGCCGAAATCCTTTCGAATAGCTTCCAGCACATTCAGAACACGTGCCAGCTGATCGGGCTGGTTTACTTCCCAGTCTTTTTGCGGTGCCAGACGAATACGCGCACCATTTGCCCCGCCCCGCATATCCGAGCCGCGATAGGTAGATGCACTGGCCCATGCAGTGGTGACCATTTCGGAAATGGTCAGATCAGAAGCCGCAATACGAGCTTTAAGATCCGCCACATCCCCGGCATTTGGCACATAAGAGGGGGCTTCAATCGGATCTTGCCAGATCAACTCCTCTTTTGGCACTTCAGGCCCCAAATAGCGCACCAGCGGGCCCATATCACGGTGGGTCAGCTTGTACCATGCCCGGGCAAATGCATCGGCAAATTCATCCGGATTTTCATGGAAACGACGAGAGATTTTCTCATAGGCCGGATCCATCCGCATCGCCATATCTGCAGTAGTCATCATGGTTGGCACACGCTTTGAGGCATCTTCGGCATCTGGTGCCATATCTTCCGGCTTCTGGCCAACTGCCTGCCATTGCTGGGCACCGGCCGGACTTTTGGTCAGCTCCCATTCATAGCCGAATAACAGGTCGAAATAGCCATTATCCCATTTTGTCGGGTTGCTAGTCCATGCCCCTTCAATCCCGCTAGTAATGGTATCGCGCCCCTTGCCAGAGCCATGGCTGCTGATCCAGCCAAGACCCATCTGCTCTATTGGTGCGCCTTCCGGCTCTGCCCCGACCAGGCCGGCATCGCCTGCACCATGGGCTTTACCAAAGGTATGTCCACCTGCGACCAGTGCGACGGTTTCCTCGTCATTCATGGCCATACGGGCAAAGGTTTCGCGAATATCAACTGCACTGGCCAATGGGTCAGGATTGCCATCCGGGCCTTCCGGATTCACATAAATCAGACCCATTTGAACAGCCGCCAGAGGGTTGGCCAGCTCGCGCTCGCCACGATAACGTTTATTATCCAGCCATTCGCCTTCATTGCCCCAGTAAATATCTTCTTCCGGATGCCAGATATCAGGGCGACCGCCACCAAAACCGAAAGTCTTGCCGCCCATGGATTCAATCGCGACATTGCCGGCGAGGATTAATAAATCTGCCCAGGAAATCTGGTTGCCATATTTTTGTTTAATCGGCCATAACAGGCGGCGCGCCTTATCCAGATTTCCATTATCCGGCCAGCTATTAAGCGGGGCAAAACGCTGTGCCCCTGTCCCGCCGCCACCACGGCCATCTGTGGTGCGATAGGTGCCGGCAGCGTGCCAGGCCATACGGATAAAAAACCCGCCATAATGACCATAATCGGCTGGCCACCATTCTTGCGAATCTGTCATCAGATCATTCAGGTCTTTTTTCAGAGCGGTATAATCCAGCTTCTTGAATGCTTCGCGATAATCAAAATCCGGATCCATCGGATTAGAGCGCGCGTCATGCTGGCGCAGCACACTGACATCCAGCTGGTTTGGCCACCAATCCTTATTGGTCGTACCTTCTAAATTGGTATGCATAAACGGACATTTGTTCTGGGTGTTCATAACCGTCTCCTCGGACAATTTGGGTGTTCAAAATTTAAATTAACGCAAATCAGCAGATTACAAGAGCCGGCTTCAAAAATCTGCTGACGAGATATACTTCCCTGTTTTATCAATAGATGATGCAAGCCTACAACAGCCATCAAAAAAAGGTCAAGTAATTTAGAATGGTTCTAAACTGTAAAAATACAGATTAATTTTTGCGCCGCAAGCGCACAGTAAGCTCGATGCTTTCTGCTTCATAGCCTTGCGGAATTTCCAGCAAATCCGGCAGGGCAATATCGCCCGGGTCAATATCCAGCAATGCGCCTGTTTCAACATCCACAAAATGATAGTGATCGGCTAAATTCGTATCATATAATACCGCATCCCCTGCATGATGAACCGGGCGTAGCAATCCGGCCTCTTCAAATTGGTGCAAACAATTATAAATCGTGGCCAATGCCATAGGCTGGCCATGTGCGCTCAGCTCATCATGCAGCTGTTCTGCGCTGATATGGCGTGCCTTGCCGCATAGCAGGCGCGCTGCAATAGCGATACGCTGGCGGGTAGGGCGCAACCCTGCGGCACGCAATTTTGCCACCGGCTCGCTATCTGCTATCTGTGTTTGTGTAATTTCAGCCATAGCCGAACGTTGCCTTTCTTCGACAAAAATGTCAAGCAAGCCCCTATATTCTATCGGTAATTCCTGTTATGAGGATAGGGCTTTGATGGTTGCCCTGCCAAAAAAAGCCAGAGAACAGGCCGAAAAATACGATAGGCCAAAGAGCCGTGAAAAAAGAGGCAATAAAAATGAATGAAATCACAGAATTCTTGAAAAACAGACGTTCTGTTCTGATCAAATTGCTAGATACTGCCCCTATTCCGGAGCCCGATATAGAAGAGATTCTGGTATGTGGCTTGCGCGTGCCAGACCACGGGATTTTAGGGCCCTGGCGGATTGTGACCATCACGCCCGAAACAGGTGCATATCTTGGCCAGCATATTCTTGCCCCCGAATTTCAAAGGCTGAATCCAGACGCAACAGAGGTGATGCTGGAATTTGAACGCCAGCGTTTTACCCGAACAGGTCTTGTTCTGGCGATACTTTCCACACCTGTTGAGCATATTAAAATTCCGGCATGGGAAATGCATCTATCGGCCGGGGCGGTGTGCCAGAATTTATTAAATGCCGCACTTGGTCTTGGCTATGGCGCACAATGGGTCACAGAGTGGTATGCCTATAATGACAGATTGCTTGCCGAACTGGGCGGAAATCCGCAAACCGATAAATGTGCCGGCTTTATTTATATCGGCCATAAAAAAGAAGAGCCGCAGCCGCGCAGACGCCCGGAAAAAAAGGATATCATTTCTGCCTATATTCCGCCAAAATAAAGGCATGGGCAAATAGGGGCAAATCAAGAATGAGGAATTTTGTGCGATGAGCATCTATCTTTATCAACATGATCTGCCAGATGGGCTGGATTTAGGCACACATATTGCCATTGATACAGAGACAATGGGGCTTCACCTGCATAGAGACAGGCTTTGTCTGGTACAGCTTTCCTCTGGCGATGGCGATGCCCATCTGGTGCAAATTAGTGCAGATATCCAGCCCTGCCCCAATTTAGCTCGGCTTTTGGCTGATACGCGCGTTGAAAAATTATTTCATTATGGACGATTTGATCTGGCCATGCTGAAACGGCATATAGGCGCGGTAAACGGGCCTGTATTTTGTACCAAAATCGCTTCCAAATTATGCCGCACCTATACTGACAAGCATGGCCTGTCCGAGCTGTGCCGCGA
>CBFIAD010000056.1:0-13559 GCA_965660495.1 Puniceispirillaceae bacterium (SeqCode) | reverse complement strand
ATCCTTTCAAACCTTGAGCGTCACAGCGCAAAAGGATCATTGAAAGCGATAAATAATGGCGGCTTTATGGCCTATACCAGCTTTGCCGGGCGATAGCCGGCTGTGTATAACGCGTCATGCAGAAAGGCGATATGGGCAGGGCCAATCTCGCAGCAACCACCAATAATGCTGGCCCCTGCCTCTGCCCAGCCAAGCGCATATCGGGCATATACAGCAGGGGGTAAATCCTGGCGGGCGTCAAGATTATCAACTGTCGTGCCAGGGGCAAGACCCGCGATAGAGGTAAAACCATTGGCATAGCCGCCAAAGCGTAAGCCCGATGCGGCCAGCAAGGGCATGGCGGCATCTATCGCCTCGGGAAAAGAGCAGTTTACACATAAACCATCTATTCCTTCTGCCCCCAGCATATCTATCGCGCGCGCCAGGCTTTCGCCCGAGCGCAGGGTATTGGACAGATCATCTGACAGTGTCAGGCCAATAAAAGATTTCTGCCCCGCAGCTTTCAGGGCGGCAATGGCAGCTCTGGCTTCGGTAATATTGGAAATGGTCTCTACCAGAAACAGATCAACATGACCCGCCTGCACCTCTATCAGCTGGCAATATTGGTCATAGGATTGCCGATAATTCAGCGCGGCAGAGGCAACATAGCTGGCCGCAAGGGGCGGCAGGCATCCGGCGATATTCACATCATATTTTTTGCCCTGTTCTGTTTCTGCCTCAGCTATCGCGCGCTGTGCCAGATCGATAGCCAATTGATGGGCGGCCAGAAATTTATCCCCATAGCCATGCCGGTTCATGCGGGTAGGGGTAGCGGTATAATTATTGACCGTGATTACCCGTGCCCCGGCGGTGATGAAATCCTTATGCACCCCCACCACAATTTCCGGGGCATCAAACATCACCTTTACCGACCATAGGGGGTGAGAATTTTCCTGAACAGCCCGGTTGTTTATTTCCTGGCCCAGCCCGCCATCCAAAAAACCTATCTCGGACATAAGCGCCTCACCTTCTGTTCTGTTCCTATCCAGAGCTCAGATAAAACCACAAAACGCCGCACCCGTCCAGCGGCCAGATATCGGGCTATCTGTTTTGCCTGTTTGTTGTGGCTATTCGGTGCAGGGCGCCCCGCATGGCGCACAGGCATTGCCCAGCTCCGAGGGCGATCCGACATCTGTCAGAGCCGGGCTGGTCAGATGATCACCGATAAGCAGGATACTGCCCAGCAGGACAATCATCAGATAGATATTTTTCGGGGTGAAGGTCATTTTTTCAGCTCCCCTTGTTATTTCGACAGGCCAAAGCCGGGGCGCAGGTAAACCCCTGTCCAGCTGCCGGCCATCGCCAGCACAAACCAGACCCAGCCATGCACAGAGCCAGAGGCAATGCCGCCCAGAAACGCGCCAATATTACACCCAAAGGACAGGCGCGCACCAATCCCCATCAAGATACCGCCAATAGCCGCTGCCAGCAGCTGTTTGCCAGATGGCCAGCTTTGCCGACGCAGCTGGCCAGAGACAGACGCTAGCATCGCTGCCCCCAATACCATGCCGATATTCATCAGGCTGGATACATCTGATAACAGCGAATGGCCAAGCGCACGTGCAGGGCCCGGCCATTGCCAGAAAGCAAAATTTTCAACCGGCACGCCCAAATCCTGAGCCAGCTTAGCCCCCCAAAGGGTGAAGCCGAAGGTCACACCCCAGGGATGGCCTGAAAGGGCAAAAACCGCGCCGCACAAGATAGCGATAATCACGCAAGCTAATAATAAACGCCTGTCCAGATGCTGGCCGCGCCGTCGCCCGATGGCATAAAACCCGCCCCCTACTAGGCCGATTAAGGCCAGATTAATCAGCGCTCTTGGGGCATCTGAAAAATTGCCCGCAATGGCAATGGGCCCGGCAGAACCCCAATCCAGTGCTGTTGGCAGAATAAAAGAGCCAAGCACTGAGCCGATGATAAAAAAGGGCAGGGCAATTATCATCCGCCCCGAACCGCCGCCAAAGCTGAAAAGCACACCAGAGCCACAGCCATTGGCCAGCTGCATACCAATGCCAAACATAAAAGCGCCGATAAATAAAGAAACCGATACAGGGGCAACAGAGCCTGCCCCGTCAAGCCCCCATAAAGACGCCGGAATAAAGATACAGGCACATAAGCCAATTAACAGGAAATGCCCGGAAATGCCCATCATTTCACCGTGAACCAGCGCGTGCCGCCAGGCAGAGGCAAAGCCATATTGAAAGCCTAAAAACACACCGCCCAACAGACCGCCCAGCACAAATAGCCCAATGCCTGTCCAGCCTGTATCAAGGCTGACCAGCCCGGCAATAACCAGCGCGATAGCGATAAAGACTATGAGGCTAATCATCTCAAACCCTCTGGCAATGCGCGGTGATGGGCTGGCCGAGGATGATTTGGGTGAGGTAAGCGCTTCTGACATAACAGCCCCTTTACAAATAACGCAGGATGCGGGGAGTGAGGCTGGCAAATCATATTGAATCTGCCAGCCTTTTTAAGGTGAGATATTATCGCATGGCTAACAGTCTAGCCAAGAATGGATTTGAAAAAGCCCTTTATCTTTTCCAGATTGGATTTGCCTGTCTCCAGCGCATTACCTGCTGATGCTGTCCATTCCACCATAGAGCCATCATAGAGCTTTACATCCTTGCGCCCCAGCACCTCGGACAGGACGAACCAGTTAGTCGCCGCCCAGTGGCCGGTATTGCAATAGCTGATAACCGGCTGATCAGTGGCGACTTCTGCATAAAGGCTTTCCAGCTCTGTCGCTGATTTCAGCCGGTTGGCGCTAACATCATAGGCAGTTTCCTGAAACAGTAATTGTGCGCCCGGAATACGCCCGGCCTTGGCCGCCTTTGGATGTTTGGCCTCGCCATAATATTGCGGCTCATTACGGCCATCCAGCAATGTGATGCCGCTGTCCTTGCCAACGGCTTTGGCAACATCTGCCATGGAAATATAGCCCTGTGGCTGGAACTGAGCGATGAAATCACCTGCCTTGGGGGCGATAGGCGCGCCCGGTTCAATCCGGTTTGGATAGGCGGCCTTCCATGCTGCATAGCCGCCATTCAGGATAGAGACTTTTTCGTGGCCGAACACCTTGAATGTCCAGTAAGCCCGCGCAGATGAGCCAAAATCTGTAGAATTTACCCCTGCCGGAATGAATACTACATGGCTGTCTTGCGAGACGCCCAGCTTGCGTGCCAATGCTTGGAATTCTGCTTCAGATGGCAATAGGCCGACCACATCATCACGGCCAACCCGCCAGCCATCTTTTAGATAATCTGAATGAATGGCACCTGGAATATGTCCTTCCAGATAGGTCTCGTAACTGCCCTCATCCAGCTTGTTACGCAGATCAATCAGAACGATGTTCTGATCGCCCAGACGTTTTACCAGCCAGCCAGTCTCGACCAGTGGCTGGGCAGTGGCAGCACCTGCAAGGACAACCCATAACAGGGCGGCAAATAAAAATTGTTTCACATATGCCTGTTTCAAATATGCCATAGTGGCGCTCCTCAATATATAGTGGCCAGCCTGTTGTCTGACCGAAAGGATGGGAAGAAAGATATAAAGGAGATAATAATATTTTCTAAAATCCGCTATATTTAGAGATAAAATAAAAAATATTTTTTATAAAACATCCTTAAATATAGAATAAAATTTTTTGCTAGAGATATTCGAGGAAAACTATTTTTTGTTGCGGAAAAGCCGGATACTCTTTTTAAGGCTAATTTATCGTAATGGGCAGAATGTTGTGATTCTGCCCCTTGCCAGAAGGAGAGGGCGTGTTATGTCGGCAGCAGATTTCTGGAATGAAAAATATCAGTCAGCAGAGTATATTTTTGGCAAACAGGCCAATGATTTTATTCGTGCGGTCACACCGCCTGCCCGCCCGCAGCAAACTGCCTATGCCCCGGCGGATGGGGAGGGGCGCAACGGGGTATATCTTGCCCAACAGGGCTATCAGGTCACCTCTACCGATATTGCCGATTTGGCAGTTGCCAAGGCAGAGGCGCTGGCAGCCGAACATCAGTTGGCGATAAATGCGCTTGTCGGCGATGCGCTGAACCCGCCTTTTGAAGAAGAATCCTTTGATCTGATAGCGGTATGTTTTATGCATTTCCGCCCGGCAGATAATCAGCTTTTTATGGCAGTGAATCAGCGCCTGTTAAAGCCAGGCGGCCTGTTTATTATGGAGGGCTACACGCGCGATCAGATAGCGCTGGCATCAGGTGGGCCAAGAGACCCGGAAATGATGTTTTCAGCCAAAGGCTTGCGGGAAATATTTGAGGGATATGATCTGCACTTGCTGCAAGAGGTGCGCCGCCAGCTAAATGAAGGGCCGCGTCATCAGGGCGAAGCCGCCACGGTTCAGCTATTGGCGCGCAAGCCGACCTAGCCCGCAATAGGCAGGAAAGGCTGAATGGTGAAAAATTGTGCATTTTTTATAAATATTCAAAATTAATGTGACTAAATTTATTAATTGATTTATTATTATTGGTGTTCCAGTCGAATTCTGGGAGAGACTGCCAAGTGGCCCTTCCTTAAAATACGGGCAAATGGCAGCGCCGAAGGAGCAGATGCCTCTAAATCTCTCAGGCAAAAGGGTCAGAATTCGTGAACAGTCTGGAGAGTGGCTGGCAGGGTCAGCCCACCGACGGGGATAACCGCCAATTGGGGCGGGAAACTCTCAGGTTCCAAAGACAGACGAGGTAGAAAAAGGGGGGCTGAAACATATTTTCAGCCTAAAACCTGACTGTCTGTTAAAGGAGCCAGATTTATGAAACATTTTGCAGTTATCGGTGCAGGGATCACCGGCATTACTACCGCTTGGGTATTGCGCCAGCGCGGCTATGATGTAACGGTGTTTGACCGTCATCGCTATCCGGCGATGGAAACCTCTTTTGCTAATGGCGGCCAGCTTTCAGCCAGCAATGCCGAGGTTTGGACAAATATCAACACCATTCTAAAAGGGCTGAAATGGCTGTTTAAGTCAGATGCGCCATTATCCATGAATTTGCGCCCGTCCTGGCATAAATATAGCTGGCTGGCCTCTTTTGCCAGCCAATGCGGCAATTATGAAAAAAACACGGTGGCAACGGCCAAGCTGGCAATTGAATCGCGCCGCTATATGGCCGAATTTGCAAATGACGCAGGGGTGGAATTTGACCGTGAAGATAGCGGTATTTTGCATATTTATAAAAAAGAGGCCGATTTTGCCCATGCCCATAAGGTAACTGATATGCTGGCCAAAGCCGGGCTATTGCGCCGGCAACTGACCCCTGAAGAAGTGTATGATATCGAACCAGCCTTGCAAGCAAAGGTCATTGGCGGCTATTTCACGGATAGCGATTTTACCGGTGATATTCATAAATTCACCAATGGCCTGGCCGAAGCGGCCCGCCGTGCCGGGGTGCAATTTGCCATGAATACCGAAATAACCGACATCCATCATGAAGGCGAGGGTCCGCATTTATTCTGGAAAGAGCTGGATGGCGAGGAAAAGGATAAATCCTTTGACGGGGTGGTAATCACGGCCGGCGTGATGAGCCGCAAGCTGGCCTCTGTGCTGGGCGATCGGGTGAATGTCTATCCGGTAAAGGGCTATTCTATCACGGTTGATCTAAAAGATGCGGCCTCACAGGCGGCTGCCCCTACGGTCAGCTTGCTCGATGATGCGGCCAAAATCGTTACCGCCAGATTGGGCAGGGACAGATTCCGGGTAGCCGGCACGGCCGAGATTAACGGTATTAACTATGATATACGCGCAGACAGAATAGCCCCGCTTACCCGCTGGGTGCAGGATAATTTTCCTGATATTTCAACCAAGGCTGTTATTCCCTGGGCGGGTTTGCGCCCGATGATGCCGTCGATGATGCCGCATATTGCTGCCGGCCAGAAAAAGGGCGTGTTCTATAATACCGGTCACGGACATTTAGGCTGGACGCTCTCTTGTGTCTCTGCCCGGATGATCGGCGACATTGTCCATGCCAAAAGCAACCAGCTATAACGGACTGTTTGTAAACACATAAAAATAAAACCCCTCTTTTAGTTTAAAGAGGGGTTTTTTCAAAGATGGCAGCGCCAGCCAAAAAGGCTATTTTGCCAGCCGCATGGCCACCTTGTCATAAATGCGGTAGCCCAGCCATTTATGGATAAACAGCATCGGTTTGGCAAATTTACCTGCCACATAACGGGTCTTTGGCCGCGCGCTATGCAAAGCCTTGATAATCAGATCCGAGATAACGCGCGGCGGCGAGGCCTGAACCCCTGGCCCAAGCGTCTTTTTATAGCCCTCTACCATATTGGCATAAGGCCCATGGCCGGAATATTTTTCCAGAGAGGCAACCATCAACCCTTCAAATTCAGTTGCGATCATGCCTGGTTTGATGATGACAATTTTCAGCCCGAAAGGTTCCATTTCCGGCCGCAAGCAATCTGACCAGGCTTCCAGCGCATATTTGGTTGCGTGATAATAGCTGCCAAGCGGGGTATAGAGGCTGCCCCCCATAGAGGAAATATTGAAAATCGCCCCAGATTTCTGTTCGCGCATCATCGGTAGAAATTTTTTGGTCAGCGCCACCAGCCCAAAGAAATTCACCTAAAACTGATAGCGGGCATCGGCCATATTAATTTCCTCAATAGAGCCATACAGCCCAAATCCGGCATTATTAACCAGCACATCCAGCCGCCCCTGCTCGGTAATGATTTTATCGGCAACCGCGTCTATATCGCCGGCATCGGTGATATCCATTTTCACAGGGATGATGCCGTCTTTTTTCAGATCCTCCATTTTTTCAACGCGCCGGGCAGCCCCATAGACCAGATAGCCCTCGCCAGTCAGACGCCGAGCAAACTCCTTGCCCATAGCAGAAGATGCCCCGGTGACCAGCGCAACTTTCGAAGCTTTCATAAAGTGATTCCTTTCCAGAATAGATCAAAGCTTCGTTTGGTGAGTTTTTTGACCATCGGGTCTGGCAATTTATGCCGGACGGCATAGGTGGCAACCGACTGTACCACCCCTTCTTCAGAAATAAGCTGGATAGCGGTTCTGAGTAACATTGTTTGTTTTTCACTCATTTTGCATACATCTAACCTTTTGCCTAAATGCTCTTTGCTGGGGCTGTTACAGGCTTGACTGACTGGTTAGTCAATTTTATTTTTCAGCCAGGATGGATGGGTATGATTTATTTATTCATCTGTTGTTTCAGCCACCCTTCAAGCACTGGCAGCGCGCCGCCCAGTGCCTTATATTCTGTCATATCGAGCGAAAGCTGGCGCATTTGGGCGGTCAGGCCAGCGATGGGCGATATATTAGCCTGCCAGAAATCCAGCGGTGCAAGGCTGGTGCGAATAAAAAACATCACTGCCCCGCTGGTCGGTAATTTATAAAAATGCTGGGTTTCAATGCGGATAAAGATAGAGTGTCCGGCAAGGGCGGGGGTCAGCTTTTCCGGCCTTATATCCTCTCTGTCCGGCGCAAACAGGCGGTCATCTGTCTGTATCGACCAGTTTTGCCGCCAGCTGGGCAGGGCGGTTTCCATATGGCTGAAAAAGCGGTTCACCGGCTGGGCGAGTTTTTGGGCGAAATCGGGAACCGGGCTGTGCAGCTCTGCCAGTGTTTTGCCTATCTTCTCGCCTAGCCGCCAATGACCGGGAAAGGCCAAAAGCCCGCCTTGCAGATACCATTCTGGCTCGGTTTTGGACGCGGCAGGCAGCAACAGCAAAACATCTTCAGGGATTAACTGGCAGGCGGCCAGAAAAACAGCTGCACCATCTTTGTCTCTGGCTGGCGGTGCGGGTTGGCTCAGCGCGGCAGTGATGAAATTTGCCGCCTCTCTGGCCGCTGCTATTGCAGGCGGGCGCAGGGCAAATATTTCTGTGCGTTGGGTCTCTAGCAGGCGCGCTTTTTCCGCCAATTGCCGTTCGGCCAGCCCCTCTATGCCCAGCGGGTCAGACCCGCCCGGCCAGCCCGGGCAGTGACCCGCCCTCAGCCCCATGGATATGGGCGGGGCAGGGGTGAAGACGGCAAGGGTTTTGCCCGCCTTTTTGGCGCGCTTATTTCGTTCCATCGCCCCAGCCTATGCCGCCCACGCCAAAAGATAAAGAGGGGGAAGGGTTAACCGAAAATTTACCTCTTTTTGGTGAGGTGTGTGTTTAGCCATTATTTCTATCAGGAGGGATAGGGTGACAAACCGATCAACACGCAATAAGCAGCAACAAAAAAGCAAACCAACCTTTCATTTTTCCTATCGCCAAAAGGCAGTTTTCGCGCTGGTGTCCAACTGGGCAATGAATCAGTTTGAAGATAGATTAAAAACCCAGCATTTCGTTAATCTAGTATATAATAAATGGCGGGGTAAGCCAGACCATAGACATAAAAAAAGACAGGCTCTTATGCCTGTCTTTTCTCTTTTCAAATTGGGAATAAAAGCGGGGGGCTAGCCTTTCGGTACGGGCGGGTTGCCGGGGATAGGCAGGCCGCGCAACGCCTTGTTAGAGCGCATATATTGCGGGGCATAGGCCGCCTCATCCTCCAGCGCTTCGGCCGCGTGCCAGGCCCAGCGCGGATTATATAACAAACCCCTTGCAAGGGCGATCATATCGGCCTGGTCGGAACGCAAAATGGCTTCGGCCTGGCGCGGCTCGGTAATCTGGCCGACCGCCATGGTGGGCAGGCCTGTCTCGCGCTTGATGGTGGCGGCAAAGCCGGTTTGATAGCCAGGCCCTGCATCTATCTTCTGGGCAGGGGAATTGCCGCCGCTGGACACATCGATAAAATCTGCCCCTGCCGCTTTCAGGGCGGCGGTAAACTGGCTGGCCTCGCCAACATCCCAGCTGGAATTTTCCACCCAGTCCGTGGCAGAAATGCGTACCCCCAGCGCCTTTTCCTGTGGCCAGACCGCACGCACAGCGGCAAATAGCTCTAGGGGAAAGCGCATCCGCCCTTCCAGCGAGCCGCCATATTCATCATTACGCTGGTTGCTGAGCGGGGATAAAAACTGATGGCATAGATAGCCATGGGCCATATGCAATTCGACCACATCAAAGCCGATAGCATCTGCCCGCCTGGCAGCCGCCACAAAATCTTCCCTGATTTTGGCCATGCCGGCTTCATCCAGGGCTGCTGGCATATCAAAAGCCTCGCTATAGGGGGTGGCAACAGGGGCAACTGTCTGCCAGCCGCGCGGATCAGATGCCGGTATAGGCGCGCCGCCCAGCCAGGGCAGCTCTGTAGAGGCCTTACGCCCGGCATGGGCCAGCTGTATCCCCATTTTGGCATGGCCATATTCCTTGCAGAATTTTACCACCCGGGCAAGGCCAGCCTGATTTTCATCAGACCACAGCCCCAGACATCCCGGGCTGATGCGGCCTTCCGGGCTGACGCCTGTAGCTTCGGCAATAATCAGCCCGACCCCGCTGACCGCAAATTGGCCAAGATGCATTAAATGCCAGTCATTGGCCGTGCCGTCATGGGCGCTATACTGGCACATGGGCGCAACAATAATACGATTGCGTAATTCAACCCCGCCAAGGGTGATGGGCGAAAACAGACGGCTGGACATGGCTTAACCTTCCTTACACTTTTTAAAAAACAGGACAGTATTATAAAATTATACTGCTCAAAGGGGGGCGATAGATGACCCTTTATTTTTTTGCTTAAGATTCTTCTGGCGAGAGCAGGCGGACAAATTCGTCAAAAAATTTACCAGCCAGCTTTTTGGCGGTGCTTTCTATCAGGCGCGATCCCAGCTGGGCAATCTTGCCGGTAACCGCGGCGTCGACCTCATAGAACAGGCGGGTTGCGCTGCCCCCTTCTATTTCTTCCAGCTGCACTTTGGCCGACCCGCTGGCCGAGCCAGCTACCCCGCCCTTGCCGTTGCCAGAAATGACATAGGCATGAGGGGGGTTAAGATCAGACAAGGTCACCTCGCCGGTAAAGGTTGCCGAAACAGGGCCAATTTTCAGCTTTACTTTGGCTGATAACTGCGTGTCAGAGATTTTCTCCAGCCCCTCGCAGCCCGGAATGGCCTGTGCCAGAATTTCGGCATCATTTAACGCTTCCCATACGGTTTCAATAGGGACAGGAATATCATGGGACTGGCTAAGCTGCATGGGTGTTTTCCGGTATGGGCAAAAAGATAAGACGGGGGTTTTCAGCCTAGAGTGCGCGAACCGCCCGTTTGGTGATTTCTGTTATCAGATGGGCACGGTAATCTGCGCTGGCATGGATATCGCTCATCAGGTCGCTGTCATCGATATCCACTTTATCGACCGCGCTACTCTCCAGATTATTTTGCAGGGCGTCTTCCAGCCCGGCATGGCGGAACACACCGTCCTGTCCTGCGCCGGTAATCGCCACCCTGACACTGCCATCGCCATGCTGGGCAACACATACGCCCACCATCGCATAGCGCGAGGCTGGATTGCCAAATTTCACATAGGCTGCTTTGGGCGCCTTTGGAAAATGAATTTCGGTGATAATCTCGTCTTCTGCCAGTGCGGTTTCAAACATACCGGTGAAAAAATCATCCGCCTCTATCAGGCGTTTGCTGGTCTGAATGCTGGCGGCCAGTGCCAGTACCGCTGCCGGATAGCAGGCGGCCGGGTCATTATTGGCCAGCGAGCCGCCTATCGTGCCGCGATTACGCACCTGGCGGTCACCAATGCCGCCTGCCAGCCCTGCCAATACAGGTAATTCAGATACGACAAGGGCGGAATGTTCCACATCTGCATGACAGCTCATCGCCCCGACAATCAGCCTATCGCCCTGCGCGCGGATGCCGGACAGGCCAAGTGCGGAAATATCAATCAGGCAATCCGGGGCAGCCAGCCTTTGTTTTAGCGTGGGGATCAAGGTCATCCCGCCTGCCAGAATTTTCCCCTCATCTGCCTCTTGCAAGGCAGAAATGGCCGCGTCCAGATTTTCGGGCTTTATATAACGGGTTGCGTACATAATCTGCCTCTTATCTTTTCATTTTGGTTGCCGCGCTTTGCACCGCTTTAACAATATTATGATAGCCGGTACAACGGCAGATATTGCCTTCCAGCCCTTCGCGAATATCTTCCTCGCTCAAATCGCTGTTCTTTTCGACCAGCTCTATTGCGCTCATCACCATGCCGGGGGTGCAATAGCCACATTGCAAGCCGTGCTGGTCATGGAAAGCCTGTTGCATGGGATGCAATTCATCGCCGGTGGAAATCCCTTCAATGGTGGTTATTTCTGCTCCATCTGCCTGGGCGGCCAGCATCGTACAGGATTTGACCGAAACGCCATTGACATGAACCACACAGGCCCCGCACTGGCTGGTATCACAGCCAATATGCGTGCCGGTTAGCCCCAGCGTTTCGCGGATATAATCCACCAGCAACATATTATCGGCAATATCGTGAACGGTGGTCTGCCCATTCACATGAAGGGTGACTTGCGCCATTTGTTTTTCCTAAATTTATCGAAACATTCCTTAAGAAGGACATGGTTCTTTAAAAAACCTTTCTTGTAAAGAGGCGGGATGGTGTTTTTATCACTTCCAACGCGCTTTAAAGGCGTTATTTCTGTTATCGATACTTGCCTGATGAAGGTAGCCGCGCCTAGGATGAAAGCCAATAACAGCTTAAAACGAGATACCTATCATGCCCCAGCCGCACCTGTCTGTCCATGACCAGCTAACAGATCGCGATCTGTTGATATTGGCCAGTGACTGGTGCGAGGCTGGCCGCCAGGTCGTACTGGCATTTGTAATGCGAACCTGGGGCTCTGCCCCGCGCCAGACAGGCGCGTTACTGGTGATGGATAACCAAATGGAAATAGCTGGCTCTGTGTCGGGCGGCTGTATCGAGGGGGCGGTGATAGAGGCAGGCCTTGCCTGTATCGAAAGCGGGGTTGGTACTAGATTGCATTTCGGGGTGGCAGATGAAACCGCCTGGTCGGTTGGCCTGTCTTGCGGGGGCGAGATTGATATCTTGCTCACCCCAATAGCCGAGCAAGGCCTGGAGGTCTCTGTTTTAAAAGAAATGGCGGCGATGTGCCAGACGCGCCAGACCGTTGAAATACCCTTTAATGCCCAAACAGGAAAGGCAGGAACACTTGGCGCAAGCCCTGCGTTGGCAGATATGCGATCTGTACTATCAGAAGATGGCCAGATTTTTACCCTGCGCTATGCCGCCCCGCCCCATCTTATCCTTATCGGGGCGGTACATATCAGCCAATATCTGGCACAGATGGCGGCATCTTGCGGCTTTGGGGTCAGCGTTATTGACCCGCGCGGCATTTTTGCTACTGATCAGCGCTTTGCACCATCGGTTCGATTGCTGGCCGGTTGGCCATCTGATTATCTGGCAGATATCAGCCTTGATAGCACAACCGCGCTTGTCACCCTTACACATGATCCAAAAATTGATGATGATGCGCTTGTTCCTGCCCTGTCTTCGGACATATTTTATTTGGCCTGTCTGGGCAGCACACGCACCCATGCCAGCCGTATAAAAAGGCTGGTAGAAAAGGGAATAAGTGCTGAACAGATAGCCCGAATAAGCGGGCCGGCAGGGTTAGATATAGGGGCAAAATCACCTGCTGAAATCGCTGTTTCCATTCTGGCGGAGCTGATAGCGGCATGGCGCGCGCAAGCCGGCCACGCCAAAGGCACCAAAGAACAAGATAGCCGCCAATGATATTTGCAGAATTTGATATAGATGAATGTCTTGGGGCGGTACTGGCCCATAGCCGAAAGCTGGGCGGAAAACGCATTGCCAAAGGCCGCGTGCTGGATGCCCCTCTGATAGAGGCCTTTAGGCGCGAGGGGGTAACATCGCTGGTCTGTGCCAAGCCGGAAAAAGGCGACAGAGCCGAAGATGAGGTGGCAAGCCAAATCGCACAAAAACTGGCAAAAGGTCTGGTAGCAGAGGATATACAAGTCAGCATCGCGGCAACTGGACGGGTGAATTTCAAAGCCCGAAAAACAGGTATTATTCGCTATGACCGAAACCAGCTACGTGCCTTTAATATGGTACATGAGGGGGTTGGGCTTAGCCTGCCTGCCCATAACCAGCTTGTCTCGGCCGGGCAATTTATCGCAACCTTGAAAGTTATTCCCTTTTTCCTGCACCGCGATGTGGTGGCAAAATTGCTGGCTGTGCCGGGCGATGCCCCGCTTTTTACCTTTCACGCCCTGACAACAAAAAAGGCGGCCCTTATCCAGACCTATGGTCATGCATTGCCCGATAAGGTTTATCAGGCAACCGAAACGGTTACCCGTAACCGGCTGGAAGCACTGGGATCACAGCTGATTTCCAGCTTGCAATCTGCCCATCAAACAGAGGCGCTGTCCCGCCAGATAAATAGCGCCATAGAACAGCGCGCAGAGATATTGCTGATTTGCGGGGGCAGTGCGATTGTTGACAGGCAGGATGTCATACCGGCGGCTATTTGCCAGCTTGGCGGACAGATTGACCAGCTGGGTCTGGCGGTTGATCCGGGAAATATGCTGATGACGGCCTCAATAGGCGCGGTGCCGGTGATTGGTATGCCGGGCTGTGCG
>CBFIAD010000055.1:0-13568 GCA_965660495.1 Puniceispirillaceae bacterium (SeqCode) | reverse complement strand
AGTATAACATCTGTGCCTGTTGACATGACCAAGTGATTGGCTAACCTATTGATATTGCTCAAGGGGGACTTGAGTTGACGCAGGGTATAGGAAACGCTGGCTCTCCACCAGCACCATTCCCTTAAAATATGTTGCTACTTTTCAATGATTTGTAACAATTTGTGATCCACGAAATATCCGGGCATGGATCACTTTTACCACTCCAGGCCAAACTTAACTTTCATCGCCTGTCTGGCCAGTTCCGGCCGGGATGCTGATTTGGTATAGATCTCGGATGTGCGGCTTTCTGTATGGCCATGTATTGCCATAATTTGATATTGGTTGCACCCTGCCTCTGCCAGTAGCTGTCCTACAGCCTTCCTTACGCCATTCGCGGTGCGGTTTTTCAGCCCTGCCTCGCGCGCCCATTTGCTAAAACGCTGGCTCATCACATCTGCGCCGATAAAGGGCTTACCCTTGCTATTTAGCAAATATGTCAGCCCAACCAGCCGCATATCAGCAAGCGCAGTAGCCAGCTGGGGCGCAATCGGGACAGAGACAAAGGCGGCATTTCCAGCCTTTGCGACCAGAAAGATATCCATGCTGTCAGCTGTTCTGCTCTATTATTGGTGGTTTACTTAAATTTTATCTAATAAAGTGATGTAGAAATTAAATCACCATAGAGTTCTGTAAATGATTACGCGCTTATATCATCTGGTCGCACGGCTGCTGCGCCTGCTTCCAAAGACAAAACATATTACATTTGGCCATATGTCCGCTACCTTTTTTGTCCCGATTTATAACCATTATATCTGCTAGGATCTTAGTGATATCATCGCTCGGAGAAGAGAGCCAAAATTATATCAATGGTTAAATAGCATTGACGATCATTCCATATATTTTGATGTTGGCACAAGCTATGGACAGGAATGCTGCCTTGTATCCTCTAATAAGACAATACAGGTTTTCGGGTTTGATTGCGGCCTCTTTCAAAGTCATTTTTGCGCCTTGAACAGAAGGTTAAATAATAACAGATTTACATTCACCTTTGCCGCCATCGCCGAAAAATCCGCGAAAATCCTCTCTTTGGCAAGTAATTCGGATACGCATATCGCCAAATTTCACAAAAAGAATGTGCCGTATGAATATCAGGTAACCACCCTTTCGCTGGATGATTTTTCCAAATCAAACAAAATCATGCCAACCCATCTCAAAATTGATGTGGATGGTGCTGAAGACGGGGTTCTAAGAGGCGCACAAAATATTCTGGCGTCAAATTCGCTTAGGGAAATATTTATTGAAGTCGATAGGACAAATGAAGAAATTATTGATTTTGTGTGTTCCTTTGGCTTTAAAATCACCTGGAAAATAGAAAAAAAATTGAATCTGGATATTCTGTTTACCAAATAAAATTTCCGATTTTCCGGTTGAAACTTCCATTTTGGGCGTGCTCGCCCGCCTCTTGTGAAAGCTCAAAATTATCCCGCTTGCGGGCTGGGCAATTGTTTGGGAAGCGTTGCAACGGCCAGAAATATGGATAAGGCACAAAAGCTGAGAATATAGAACAGATAATCAAATCCGTAATGAAGGTGAATAAAGGAAATTAACGGCACCACAACCGCCCATACCGCAAAGCTGATCACATAACGCACCCCATAGATAGACGCCCGAAATTCAGAGCGAGCCATTTTGCCTATCATATAATCATTAATAGGAATCTGGCCAAACGCGCCCAACATAAAAAACAGCGCCACAAACAGGGCTGCCCAGTTATATTGGCCGATAAATAGCGCAAAGAAAATAAACTGAATAGCCGCAACCATCAGGAAAACCTTTTTAGGGCCAATCCTGTCCAGCATCTTGCCCACAACAATCTGGGCAAATGAGGCAATCGCAAACACAAATAGCGCAAGAGAGCCGATAAAAGAGGCAGAGGTTGCGATACCGCTTAAACGCTCTTCAAAAATCTTGGGCAGGGCAAAAGTTGTCCCCTGAAAAATGACGCTGGAAACAGCAGTGGTAAAAAAAATCACTAAAGAGATGCGAATAATCAGCTGGCGCAAAACAAGCGCCTCTGCGGAAATATCCTTTTTTCCCGAACTGTCCTTGCGCCGATCCAGCTGGCGAAATTTCACCCCTATTTTATCTCTTTGATGAAAAAAATACACTACACCCAGCCCGACCGAAAACGCCCCGGGTAGCCAGAAAGCAGATCGCCAGCCCGTCTGGTCGATCATCAGCCCTGTTATAAAGGCCGCAAACCCGACCCCCATATTTCCCCACACCCCGTTAACAGCGATATCCAGCCCCATTTTTTTATCGCCCTTTGCAATCATGGCCAGACCGACAGGATGGTAAATAGAGGCAAACATACCAAGACCAAACAGCCAAAACGCCATTTCCAGCGGGGTATCTGCACTAGATGTGCCGATAGCCGAAAGGCCTATACCGATGAAAAAGACACACATCATCCCTTCCCGGCTCCATCTGTCCGCAATCCAGCCGGAAGGCAGGGAAAATAGTCCAAAGGCAATAAAGCCGGCCGTTGAATAAGGAATAAGCTGGCCATAGGAAAGCTGCCATTCTGTGGCAAGAGACAAGGCCGCTGCAGTTGCAAAAATCAGCAGAAAAAAATGATCAAGAAAATGACCAATATTTAAAAACAGAAAATGCTGCCTGTCTTTCATTTCTCTGCCCCTACCTGTTTTCCGGCCTGGCCAGAATTGTCCTTTCAGCGCAATTATCTTGCCATAGCCGATTTGCGAATGGTTAATTTTTCAATTTTTTCCAGATCAGGCTTCATGCCAAGACCGGGGTTGTCGGGAATTTCCACATAGCCATTTTTAATGGGAAACACACCATTTAGAATATCTTCCCTGACATAATATTTGGCATGATAAAACTCGCACCCCAGCGCGATTTCAGGCGTGGCCGCCATCAAATGAACACCGGATAAATGGCCCAGGCCTGTCTCATGCATATCGCCGCCGTAACATTGCCAGCCAGCCTTGCTGGCCATCAACGCAACTTCTCTTGCACGGGTTAGCCCGCCTGATTTCATTACCTTTATTGAAACGCCACCTGCTATCTTTTCGCGTTCGGCTCTTTGCATATCTTCTGGCCCAAAGATACTTTCATCCGCCAGCAATAATACCGGGCATTTTCGGCATATTTCTGCCATCAGATCATATTCATGTGCGCGCACTGGCTGTTCAATGAAGTCCGGCTCAAACACTGCCAAATCCAGTGTGCGTGCCAACCCCTCATCCAGCTGCAAGCCTTGATTGAAATCAATCCGCAGCGCGATATCGGGAAAGGATTTCCGTATCGCCTCACAACGCATCAGATCAAAATCATGTCCGGCAAACCCTGTCTTTAGCTTTACCATCCGCACCCCGTCATCATAGATGCGTTCCAGCAAGCCGATATCCTTATTGAAATCGGGGTCAGCGATAGATACAGAAAGCGGAATTTTATCTGCTGATTTATCCCCCAAAAGCGCCCAGACAGGCTTTTCTGCAATTTGGCCTTCAATATCCAGCAAAGCTGTTTCCAATGCAGATTTAGCCTCACTGGCATGAGCTATCGCATAACGAGCTGCCAGCATGATGGATTGTCTGTCAGCGATGGTTTTTCCGATAACAAGCGGGCGAATATATCTGTCCAGCGCAAAAAAACTGGCCTCTGGCGAGCCGGTAAAGACAGACCAGCAAGCGGCCTCGCCCCATCCTTCCAGCCCTGCTTCGGTACGCAGCCTTAGCAGCACTACTTCAAAGCCGCCTTCAATATCGCCTATGCCATGGCTGCGTTTGGAAATAACCGGCACATTGATCTGCCAGACATCCATGCCAATAATTTTCTGATTATTTTCTGTCATGGCTGATTAAATCTCATACAAAATCGGCATTATTAAGTGAACAAAAAAGGCAAGCAAGCTGGTGCCCCTCGCTTGGTTTTTTTTATATTCTCAGCTAAAGGCGCTTTTTGCCCCGCCAGATTTCTGTGTCTTGAAAATAGACCCGCCATCAATAGCCGGGGCAAGTGGCATGGATACTGGCACTTTTTCCAGCCTTGGTTCGGTCACGACATTTCCTGTAACCATTCTGTCTTGCAAATCCGCCCAGAATTTTTGCTGCCCCAGAGAATGCAGATAAGAACCGCCGCCCAGAATAGGCCAGGCATCGGCACTGGCCAATTCATAAAATAAAATCAGCCGATTTGTATCGCTCATATTCGGGGCAGAACCATGCAAGGCTCTGACATGATGAACGGTCATAGAGCCTGCCTTGCCGGTAAGGGTAACGGCCTTTTCCTTTTCAAATAGGGGATCATCCGGGTTAATCGCCCCGCAAAATACACCATTATTTTTATGGCTTAATAGCGGGCCTTTATGCGAGCCTGGCACAACCATCAACGGGCCATTTTCCGGCGTTACATCTTCCAGCATCACACCGAATGCAAGCAAATCATCATTGGTGTGGGGGTAAAACGCCCAATCCTGATGCCATTCTACCGCCTGGCCGCCGCCGGGGGCTTTGGTGTTCAGCTTGGCGGTAATCAGTGTGGTATCGGGTCCTAATAAATCGGTCAAAACTTCGGTAATTTTGGACTTTGTCAGCACTTCCCAAAAATAGGGGTCTTGCTTATGGGGCAATTTAATGCGGGTCAGTCTCGGCTGGGTAGCAGAATGACCTTCATCGAGATCATATACATCATTACTTTGTGTCACCGATTTTGACTTATCGATAAAATCATAGGTGATTTTTTGTAATTTTTTTAATTCAAAATCAGTGAGGACATCCTCAACCAACAAATAACCATTTGTGTCATAGAATGCTTTTTGCTCAGCTGTTAACATTTCTTCCCCCAAGACATGATAAATAATCAGTCGATTATGGTGGAATGTTTCACTCGCCTTGTCAATTTAGAACCGTGCGATTTCCGGCAAAACCCGCCTCTTCGCCTCAGAAATAATTCTGGACAAAAAATATGACACTCAGGCTAAGGCCAACCAGCATAATAAAAACACGCAAATAGCTGGTGTTCTTTATCTGCGTTGAATAATGCCCGCCAATCATCCCGCCAACTGCGGTAGCCGCGCCCAAAATAACAGCAGAATGCCAGTCAATTAATCCGGAAAATATGAAAATTGTTGCAGAGGCAGAAGATAGAATGGCAGAGAGGAGATTTTTCATCCCATTCATAAAATGAAGATTGCGATAGCCGATAATGGTAAAGCTGGTGAGTAGCATAATGCCCAGCCCGCCGTTAAAATATCCGCCATAAACAGACACGATTAAAATGATGATGGCTGAAGCGACTAGGCCAAGCCGCCCATCGCCCTTCATTCTGGCAATCAATTTCGGCCCAAAGGCAAACAGGGCAGTCGCAAACAGCATTAAATGCGGCACTATCCCTGAAAACACCTTGTCAGAGGTGTTTAATAGCAAGAGCGCACCAATACATCCGCCAATAATGCTGATGGCCAATATTCGGAATAAATCAGCCTTGCTTTCTTTATTTATTTCTTTTTTAAACGCCCAGGCGCTAGCAATATAGCCCGGCAAGGCGGTCAGGGTCGCAGTCGCATTGGCACTTACCGGCGGAATGCCCAGCCAGATTAGGGCAGGATAGCTGATAAACGTACCGCCACCGGCAACCGCATTTAGCCCGCCAGCCAACAAGCCGGCCAGAATAAGAATAACAATGGAAAGCATTTCGGGATGTGCCTTTTTGGAATTAAAACCGGAGCCGGCAATTAATCCGGGACCGGCAATGGAACTGGCCGCGATACAATCACAAATGATCCCATTATTCAAAATATGTTTTTACGATATGGGATAATATATTTCAGCTTTGGGCAAGGGGTTTTGGTTTATGCATTTCGCGGTAGCTGATAAAGGCGGTTGCCCCGATAATCAGCAAGCTACCCGCATAAAGATGTATCGAGGGCAACGCCCCGAACAACAGATAGCCTAAAATGGTTGACCAGATGATACGAATATAATCAATAGGCAGCAATACCGATACCTTGCCAATTTTCAGCGAGGCATAAACCAGCGCATGACCCAATGTGCCCAGACCAGCAATGCCCAAAAGGGATAATAGCTGCTGGAAATCAGGCACTTCCCAAACAAATAAAGAGGCGATAAAGGCCATGGGCACACAGCCCATTGCCTGCCAGAAAGTGATGGATATGATGGTATCTTTTTCGGTCAGCTTTTTAGCGATAAGAATGGATATTGACCAGGCGACCGCTGCACATAACAAAAATATATGCCCCACATTTACCGAAACGCCCGGCCGCGTTATCACCAGCACGCCGGCAAAGCCGGCTAAAATAGCGCACCATCTTTTAAACCCTACACGCTCTGACATAAATAGCACGGACAGCAAGGTGGCAAAAATAGGCACAGTAAATAACAGGGCGGTTGATTCTGGCAGGGAAACCAGGCTGAAACCGGTAAACATACATAACATACATACGCCCCCAACCGCCCCTCTGATAATTTGCAGCTTTACCGAAGCGGTTTTTACAGCCCCAAAGCCTTTCCAGAGCAGGACAGGCAGCAGAATAACAAAAACGAGAGCGGCGCGATAAAGCGTGATAACAAAAGGATGAAGCTCTGCACTTACCAGCTTTACAGAGGCTTGCATAAACACCATGGACAGCCCGCCAACCAGCATAAAGGCAATAGCACGGATAAGAAAAACGCTTTGGCTATTGGGCAAATCGGACACTCATTTCTTTTACTTGTCTTACAGCTACCCCTCTGTCACAGGCCTCTATCAGATGACCTTTTAACAGGGCGGGTTTTGCGGTTTACAGCCAGGAAAAGAAGCTGGCGGAGGGATTGGGAAAAAGCGTATCAGCAACTCCCTTTCTATTTAGAACTACAGCGATAGAACCAGCTATTGTCAACCTTTTTGAGCCTGCCTGAAAAACAGGGCTTTTTAAGGCATATTGCAATCATAGCCAGAATATGGCCTTCTATCGGCAGGATAGTCTGCTCCGCCCATTTGATAAAAGCGACAAGATGATGAGACAGAATTTCAACGATGAGGATAAGCGGATTTTGCGTCAATTTGGCTTTAGTGTGGGGCTGGCCATTATCGGCGTTATTATTGTCATCGCTCTTGTATAAATCTGGTATCGCCTGCGGCCTCTGGTGCGGCCAGCAAAAAACGGGCATTTTTAAAAAAAGCTATTCAACAAGCGTATAGTCAGAGCCATTATTCATTGGCACATCCTGATAGCTCAGATAATCAAGCGCATCAATACAGCCTACATTTACACCGCAAATCTCGGGCGTTGAACGCCTTTGATGATAGGTCAGAATACCGCATTTAGAACAAAAATTATGGGTGGCAATTCGCGTATTCCATTTATATTTTACTAAAAACTCTTCGCCTTTTTCGATTTTCACCTCCTTAATCGGGCAAGATAGCATCACTGCCCCGCGCCGCTTGCACAAGCTGCAATCGCACCGTCTGGCGATGGTTAAATCAATATTTCTGGGGATGGAAAATTGCACCGATCCGCAATGACAATTCCCATAAAGGCGTTCTTCACTCATCTATTACCTCTCAAAAAAAACTTTTTTCCCTGCCTGTTATCGGCCGAGCTTTCCTTCCAGAACATAGCGCAAAATTGCCACGATCTGGTCAACTGTTTCCACCACTGCCAGCGCGGCTGCATCCACCTCTTTTAAAGCATGTTGATGGTCGGCTGCATGCATAACAATCAAAGATTTGCCAAGTGCGGATGCATAGCCGGCATCAAAGGCGGCGTTCCATTGTTTATATTTATCGCCAAAATGCACTACCACAATATCGGCATCGGCAATCGCTTTTCTGGTTCGAATAGCGTTAATTTTAGCCCCTTTATGATCATGCCAGAATTTTTGATCTTCGCGGCCCAGAATTGCCGCGCCGCAATCATCGCTGGCGTCATGGTCTGTCACGGGCGAGGAAAACTGAACATCTATTGCCGAACAGGCCGCGATAATCTGTTGTCGCCAATCGGTATGAATTTCGCCTGATAGGTAAATATTTAAGGCCATGACCATCCCTTTAAAATGATATCATCAAAAAAACTGGCTAGTTGTACTTATCCTAGCCAAAGGCTCAGAGCTTTGACATCTTTTTACATAAAAAATTTTAAAAAATTTCAGATGCGTTTTAATTAATCGGTAGTGATACCAAATAATTTTGCGCCATCTGCATTTAAAATCCAGCCAGAAGAAGCTGAACAGTAGCTCATGGTGCGCTCTAGCAAAAATGCACCATCCTTATCACCAAGAAAGGCTTTGTAATAGGCTTCCAGCCCGGCAACCTGTCCCCTGTCCGAGCAATCAATGGCGATACCATTGCTGCGATAAGGGGCATGAAAAAGTAGCTGGGCATTATGTTCCATCCGTCTGAATTTTCCGCCCAAAAACGCAATAGCACAGGAAGAGGCACATTGCTGGCCACCTGTAATAACTGTTTTTATTTGATATTGTCTGAAAAGCTCGCCCAATGCATATCCATCTTTTAGATAACCACCGCCTGAACTTAAATAAGCGATATTGACAACCCAATTTCCATCTGCCCGCTCGCAACGATGTAACTTTGGCAGCAACCTCTCGATGGCAGCGGTTGAATCAGGCCCGATTTCCCCAGCAATTTCTAGATGCTCTGCAAAGCCGCTTAGACATTCCAGGTTGTTCATACGCACATGGCGGACATTTAATTTATCAATTTGCGCGTCCAGCAAAACTTCTATCCCATGATCCTGGATGTTCCAACCATAGGTCGTGCCAAGAATACTATAGTGATTATTTGACTGTGATTGGCATCCTGAAATTAGCAAAAGCAAAAATAGAACAAAAAAACGCATCGACTTCCCTTTATCCATCAGGCGATATTGGCTCACACCTCAATAGCGGCAGACAGTATCTACCAAAACCTCAAAAGAAGATTTTGGCTTGGGGTATACCCAGTCATATTGATTATTATCAGTGGTAGAGGGCACTCCCCTGCCCCGGGACTGGGTATGATAGGTAGCGGCAAGTCGGCGCAGTTTTCGCGGCGGCGTGCAATCGGTTTTCCACAAGCTGACAGAAGATAAATCACCAAATTTAGTTGGCTTTAGATAATCGAAGAGTTCCCAGAAATAAACATATCCATTGTTCTTTTTCACCCGATCAAAATCAATGTAAATAGTGTCCCCATCAAATGTTTCGACCACTTCGCGCCATTCAGCATAAGAAGGTGTCGAACAACAGATTGCCAGGGAAATAAATTCCCCAGCCGCATCTAACTTGCTCATTTTGCACACTCCTTTACCCCACAGCCCTGCGATGCATCATTATGAAATCATATAATTTTATTTTTGGTCAAGATTAAGTGTCTTTTTCTAAAGCTAACGTTTTTTACCCTAATTGCTGGCGAATAAGATAAATCATCTGCCTTTTGATCCCTTCTGACAGTGAAAGCAGGCTATATTTTTTGTTTCTCCCCAATCAAAACAGGTATTTTCAGCCTCTCATCCCCATTTCCGGTAGCTATAGCCTTAAGAAATTAGCAGAAATTTTCTAGCCTGATAGATGAGCGGCTTTTTTACCTCCTTATATTAAAAAGTAGCTCATTTTAACGGGAGGACGAAATGATTTGGTTGCGTGAAAAATTATCAAGCAAAGCGTTATTGAATCTCCAATCGGGAGATAATTTATATTCGCGAAAGCTGGATGCAAAAGCGATTATCGCTGGCCAGAAACAGGCCAATGGTCATCTCCACTATGTGGTAGAGGTTCAACACAGAAGCGCAGAACCGGTAGAAATTCTTATGTCGCCGAGCGGGCTCGCCTTACAGGGTTACAAGGTGGTTTAACCCTGTTGGCCATTGGTTATTTTATGCACGAGCTTGCATAGATTTTGTTTTTCCATCGGGTTCAGATCATTCACACAAGCCGCATGAAAAGGCGAATTTTTATTTATCAAAAATCCGAATACATCCGATTTTTCCAGAACAGATTCCACACACATAACCATCAGATTTCTTCTGGCTGTTTCAAACGGTATCCCGACCAGATCGGCTACCAGACTGGTCGTTAGTTTTTTATTTCGGATATATCTTTTCAGATGTTTTTCATCGCTCTGATTTATCTGGCTTAACACAACGCCATAGGTGGGCATCGCGCCTTTTTCCCCAAGCAATAGTAATTCATGCCAATAAACAATTTGTGCAATAAACGCCTTTGTTGGCGAGCCGGCCAGCTCAACCATTTTTCTGTGTCTGACAACGCATTGCTCCAGATAGAGCGTCCACACATCCAGAAAATTTTCATCCAGCCTTTGTGCGATATCGGAAGGATTCACCCTGACACCAGCCTTTAACCATCCACAAGCCACTCTCGCTATTATAGAAAACCGAAAATGGCCTTAATGCAACTTTTACAAAAACTACATTCCCCATTTTGGGTTTTTTTAAATGCCTGCCCCAAGCGACAACACCGTCTTTCGGGTTAATTTATGCGCCCTGCATCATCACCGAAATGGAACGTGCCATCACCTGTTTCATTTCTGCAAGCGGGCGTATCTGGCCATTGGCGGCATACATCCATGAGCCGCCAACCGATAATACGCCCGGCAAGGAGGCATAGGCTTCCAGCCCTTCCAGCTTTATTCCGCCAGATGGCATCATCGCCATATCCGGAAACAGCCGCCCCAGATCGCGTAAAACAGCTGCCCCGCCTGCCGCTTCACATGGATAGAATTTTACCAGCCTTTGCCCGGCCTTTCGAGCAGCGATAATCTCGCTTGGCGTAACCACGCCCGGTATATGTATGGTTTTCTGCTTCCCACAATGAGCCTCCAGTACCAGACAGCGTCCCGGGCTAATGGTAAAATCCGCCCCCATTCGCACCGCTTCATCATAGAGCGTGCTATCCATTACCGAGCCTGCCCCCAGCACAATTTCCGGAAAAGCACTGCGGGCTGCGACAAATATATCGTGGGCCAAAGGCGTGCGAAGTGTAATTTCCACCACCCTTGCCCCGCCCGAAACAAGCGCCTCTATCATCTCCAGCGCGCCCTGTTCGGTTTTTGGGTCAAGCACTGGAACAACCCGGCTCTGGCGTAATTCAGCGATTAATTTTTCATCTCTCATCTAATAGGTCTCTTTCATCAGCTTGACCGTTGCCTGCCTGTCAGGGGCGCCCAGCCGACCGCCAACCACCGTGCATTTAAGGGCTGCTGCTGCGTGGGCAAATTGCACCGCATAGGCCTCTGCCTGTCCTTCTGCCAGCGCCAGGGTAAAGGCGGCATGAAAGACATCGCCTGCCCCATTGGTATCGCGCACTTTTACTTTCGGGCTGGATACATGATGGGGTTCCAGCCTATCTGGCTGAACCCAAACCGCCCCCTCCCCGCCATTGGTCACACAGACAAAACAGCCATAATTTTTGGCTATCAGACGGGCAGCGCTGGTGATATCTGACTGACCGGTTAAAATTTCTGCCCCGATAGCCGAGGCGACAATATGGCTGGCATGGGGGGCAAGTTTTTCCAAAATGCCGCGCTCTGCCACATCCAGATCAAGCACCGCCAGACGGCCACGGCCACGAAGCGTTTTCAAAGCATATTCAGATGCTTCTGGCCAGCGCACATCGGCCATCACCGCCTGATAGCTATCCAAATCCGGCAGGGTATCAGGCGCTGGCGGGCTTTGGGTGAGCGGGTCATAATCGACCACCACCCATCGCTCCCCCCTCTTATCCACAATGATGGCAGCGGTGGCGGTGCGCCCGCCTGCCACCTTTCGAACTGGCTGGCAATCCACGCCTTCTGCTTCAATCTCTTTTATAAGGGCATGGCCGGTAGCATCCTCGCCCACACTTGCCCAGAGCGCTGCCTTTGCGCCCAGACGCGCGGCAGCGGTCGCGGCTGTTGTTGCCATGCCAGAGGCAGTAGAAATGCGCGAGCTGGCCAGATATTTTCCAGGGCCGTTTGAAAAATTCGCGGCGGTATACAGCACATCCAGCGTAAACGCCCCGACAAATAATATTGCCGCGCCTTCTTGTGCCATCTGCCTGTTCCCTTATTTTTAAAAATGCCGCCTATCTGCCCGCAAACAGGTGGCTATTTTTGCATCATTCTTTCATGAACCGCCTGCATTCCGCGCGCTGCCATATCGCTAACTTCTGCGGCATGCTGCTGTAACAGAGCGACCACCTCGCTATTAGCAGAGGTCTGGATAACGTCTACCCCCAGATCAGTCATTTCGATGGTTGTCTCTATTTCGTCATATTTATCAAACAGCAAATCCAGCGTTGGCGACTGAATAATTACTTTCGGATTCCGCCCCTCTTCCAGGCGCGTTACCATAAACGCAACATGGGTAACGATAGATTCTCTTAAATCATCATCTTCGGTTTCTGTGACGGCTTTGATACCATTTGGCAGGTTTTGCACTGTCCGTTTGATTTTCATATGGTTGATGAAAATTGTTTTCAGATCGCTTATCTCGACTTCGGTTGTGTCCACCCCTTGCAAGCCAGGCATATTCACCATGTCATGCTTGTGCCGTGCGTGTTTTTGCGGTTTTTTGGCTTCGCCTTCTCCGTGATGGTCATGCCCCTGATATTCGCCGCTATGATGGCCATGATGCCCATCCCCTGAATGATGTTCATTATGCATTTTCTGATAAGAATCGCTGCCATGTGCTGCAACTGCAAACAGGGCGGCCGATAGCAGGATAGCGCCTGCTGCTATGATTTTACGCATTTTATTTCCCGATATTTTTTTCCTGCTTATAATTTTCAAAACTAAATTAAGATTTTTCATTGGTCTAGCCTCTATCATGGCATCCGCTCAGAAAAATTATTTCACCCAAAGGCAGATAAAATGCTTTTCCCCGCTCATCGGCGCATCGCTTTTGAACGTAAAAACGACATATATCTTTTTTTCCAACCAATAGGTGCCATCATGAAAAAAATTCTTCTCTCCGGCCTTTTTGCACTTGCCATGCTTGGCCAGCTATCTGCCCCATCTTTTGCCGGCGGACACACGCCCGGTGTCGAGTATGTTGTGGGGGATAAAAAATTTTCCGCCCATATGGAAAAGGCAGCTTCTGCGGCAAAGGGTACGGTTTTTATCATTCATGACTGGGATGGGCTAAATGATTATGAAAAATCCCGTGCCAAAATGCTTTCTGAGCTTGGCTATGATGCCATAGCGATAGATTTATTCGGGGTTGAGGCAAAATTGGAAAGCCGCGATGACTACAGAAGGGAAACAGGCGCACTTTACAAAGACAGAACAGCCTTTAGAGCGCGTCTTGCCGCCGCCCTGGAAGCTGGCAAAGCAAGCGGGGCAAATACAGAAAATATTGTGATTATCGGCTATTGCTTTGGCGGGGCAGCGGTATTGGAAGCCGCACGCGCCGGCATCCAGGCAGATGGTTTTGTCAGCTTCCATGGGGGGCTTGGCACGCCCGATGGTCAGGATTATACAAAAACAACTGCCCCTGTTTTATTGCTGCATGGTTCAGCTGACCCGGTTTCCGGCATGGAAGACCTTGCTACTCTGCTCAACCAGTTAAAAGA
>CBFIAD010000054.1:0-13707 GCA_965660495.1 Puniceispirillaceae bacterium (SeqCode) | reverse complement strand
TTCATCATCTGTCAAAAGCGCGGTTAAATCACCTGTCTGATAGCTGGTGGTTATTTTGCCTGGCAGTGCATCCAGCCAATTGCCAACGGATTGGTCTTTTTGCCCGGTTAGCAGATATCCCAAAGATAACAGTACTACAATGTTGAAAACTAGAAACCGCATATCCTTTTACTCCTCTTCTGTTTGCGTACATACACATATAGCTTTGCCACTGGCCGGAACAGTCAGCGAGATAATCAGCAAGGTTCGCATGGCCGCTGAAATCGGCAGGCCAATAACAGAAGACATAAAAGCGGTGCTGAATTGTGCGGTAAGATCTGTGATCACCTGATTGATGGTATCGGCAGATAAATTGGCATCACTCAGCCCGCCAATGCCCAGGCAAATACCCAGCAAGGTATAGGTCAGCGCAAGGGTGGTTATCCCGGCGCTGGCCTGCAGGCCGAACTGTTGCCATTTCTGGGCTTCAATTTCATTGCCATGTTTGTTTTTTTGCACCTTTAATACGGCCAATACAGATGCCAAGAGAAGGGCGCCAAGAAACAGAATGAAACTTAATCCCAGAACATTAATCGCCCATTCAGATATGAATTCCGGGGTCATGCCGGTCGCATAAACACTATAGGCCAGAGCAATAACCAGCACGCCGCCAAGATAGCTGAACGCACGTGCCAGCATACTGAATGTTTCTGTTGCGGGATTTTGGAAAATGGCTGTGTTAGGCATTATCTTGATACCCGTGTGGACAACAGCTCATCTGTACTTAAACCTACTTCGCTCATCCAGTGGCTTTGCATACTTCTTTGTTTTTCAGCCGATGCATGGGCAAGAAAAGTAAGCTCAAATGACTGAAAAGAACGTTGCACCAGCTGCGAGGCCTTGCCTTGCAGTTTTTTATCGCTCAGGACAATCCTTTCCAAATCAGCCAAACGACGCTTGGCTGCAGCCAGTTTTTCCCATCTATCTTCGGCGCTAATCTCGCCATCGATCATTTCCATGACGGTCAAAGCGCGTTCGCGTTCGAGGTTTTCAAGCGATCCTGCCTGAACAGCCTGTCCGGAAAGAAACATGGTAGCGGTTAGGATGAAAAATAATTTCTGTTTCATTTTCTTTAAATCTCCGATTGGTTAGTTCAAAAACAGCTGCAGACCCTCTGCAGGTTCCGTAAAATTAATGGGTTCTGGCAGACCATCTGCACCATAGCTTTCAATGGCTACATCTTCTGCCAATGCCATCGCATCCAGTGCAAGCAGTCGTGCCATATAGCCCAGAATTTCGCTTTCCATATCAATGACAGCCAATTCTGCTTCTGCTGACAGAATGAGATTATTTAAATGTCCAATAGTGCTATCTGGCCCGGCAGAGCTAAGCTGGCTATTCATAGGGTGGCTTTCTATCATTGATTTTAACTGGGCAATGGCCTGTTTGTTTTTACCGTAATGCTGGCTGAATTTGCTTTCCTCGCCCAGGCTTGTTTCAAACAGATCGTCTCGCAGCGTATTTTCCGCTGCATTGGCTCTTTGAGTTGCATTTTCCTGTAATGCACGCAGCTCGGATGTTTCTTCCAGCCGCGCGCCCTTGCGTTTGGCCTTGTTCATCAGCCTTTTCAGATAATTCAGCTTTGTTGTCAGGCGCTCGCGTTTCAGATCAAGCTGTGTGCCCATCAATTCAACATAGGATTTTTTACCTTCCAGAATTTGGTGGCGGATTTCGATATTTTCTTCGCCGCTATATTGGGTTTCTGCCTGCTGCAGAGACTGAATATGGCTGACCTGATTGCTGAGTTGCTGATCAATATCACTAAGGTCTTGTGCCAGTAATGATTTGCTAAAATCATTATCGATGGCCTGTTCCAAATGCTGGGGCGGCAGCAGTAATATCTTCTCGCTCAAATTCGGCTTCCATTCCGATAGGGTAGAGGCCAGAGAAGGCTGCATACACACGCTGATAACGCCCAATGTTACAGCAACATAGATGACCGGATTAATTTTTTTCATCCCTAATACTCCTTGCATATCCTCAGGATTAATGGGCCAGCCAGCGCCAGGCTCTTCTGATTTCCTGTTTCAGCTTTGGCCGGGCATTGATGTTCGCCAGCGCGATCTGGTTCGGGCTTTTTGATTTTTCCAGAATGACCTGCATGGTTTGGGTAAAGGACGAGCCATCGGGATAGAGCAAATCGCGGCCATTAAAGCTGGTTTCAAAAATTTCTATCGCGGTCCGTGCCTGGTCAACATCACCGCCCTTTATGAAATTCTGTGCACTCAGCGCAACAACTTTCATATTCTGCTCTGTATCGACCAGACTGGCTCTGTGACCCAGCTCGTAATGACAGGATAACAGCTTTTCGGCACTGGCTAGATGAAGCGAGAAATCTTTGCTCTCCTCTGCTGCCCTATCCAGATCAAGCCCATCATTTTTGCAGTCATTAAAATCGGCCACGACTCGCAAATCTTCAAATCTTTCTGCGCGGAAATCGATATGTTCTGCGGTGCCGAAAGAAGATGTCTGACAAGCAGAAAGCAGTGTCAGGACAGCGGTGACCCCTGCCAGCTTTACACATAAATTACGTTTGGTTTGCATTTTGAACTCCTTAAAGTTATCTGCTTAATTCAATAGGGTGTAGCGTTCATTGGCGCGCACCTTCACCAGGCTGTGGCGTTTGAACGGGGTATCGGTTTCAAAGGTAATAATCTTGTTGTCATGGCGAACCTTTACCTCATAATGGCTGATTACTTTCCGGGTGGTTTCGGAAATGGTTGAATTGCTGACGCAGCGAACACCAGAAGCATTCTGAGCATGGCTATCTGCTGCGATAAGAGCGCCAATGGAAGTGCCCAGCGCACCCGCACCATGTGCATCCGATACAGCATTGCCAATGACCGACCCAATCAGGCCGCCAATAATGATATCGCCTAGCAAATCATTGTGATTGTCAGAAACAGAATGCACACAGCTTTGTTCGACAATCGGCTTTGAAACTGTCTGGACAGTCCAAACCGGCTTGCTGCTAATAACGCGGGCATAGCTGGTTGTTTCATATGCCTGTGCATGAAAAGGTGACAGGATTAACGACCCAATGATAAGGGCAGTCTTGAACGAAATCTTCATCGGTTTCTCCAGTGGCTTTTTAAAAGTCTCACCAGAGCAATGAATGCGTTTGGGGAATTTTTGCGTCAGATAGTCACGCTAGATAAAAATAGTGTGATTTCTTTTCTGCCTGAAAGGCCCAAGAGGCCTAAACACTTGAAAAAATCAGGCGTCCAGGAACATATAGCGGTGGCTTCTATCCCCGCCCAATTTTTTAATCAGGCCGCTGGCCAGAAACTGGCGCATACTTTTATAAAATTGTGCTTTGGATATGGAAACACCCTCTTTTTCGCAGGATTCTGAAAATTCTTCAAACAACAGCGAAAAACCTTCTGGCTGTTCGGCATATTTTTCCCACAAAATTGTAAGGATCATTCTATCAGATGGCGTAAGTTCTGACAGGCCGAGGTCGGAAGCAACCTCTTCGGTAATTTTCAAAAAGCCCACAAACATTTTCAAATCAGTCATGATATCCACCTCTTGTAACCATACGTAGTATATATGGCCTAAAAATCAATATGAACAGGATAAATATTACAATTGCCCCGAAAACATCCCCGAACAGATACATCACAGCAAGCAGTTCTATCTTGAATCCGTGAAGGGCTGCGTGAAACAGTGAATTCAATACGGATGCCGCAAAGGCCAATGATAAAAACAGCGATAAACTATTTCTTGTCCCTGTCTTTTGAAAAATGGGGCCGGAATAAAGCGGCTGGCGGAAAAATATATTATGTGCCAAAAGCGGAAACAAAAAACAGAGCGTGCCGGCCAATGCGCCAAGTATTATATAGGAATTGAAATTCAGTATATTTTGAAGAATCAACCCGTTAGTTAACTGAGCGGTAAAAATAGCCGGAAAAGCTCGCAATCCAAATATCAGTACCAGCGCAACTTTAACGCCATGCGGAATGAACACTAGACTCACTAAATGTTCGTATCCGTCATGCCGAAATAGCATCTCAAGTGGAAGAATAATTCCATCCTGAAACAGATATGACCCTAATAACACACAAAAAGGGATAACAAACTGACCCATATTATCCCTTTTCAATTTACCTGTCCCATTCAAGCGACCTGCCTCACCAAGGCATATCGTCACTTCCTAAATTACACGAAAATGAAAATGACAGCAAATCAGAGATTTCACCCTGTCATCAACAACCTTATGAATGTGCATATGTTTGGCAAGCCCAAACTTATGCATTTTATATAGCTTTACTTTGCAAGAAAAAACTTATATAAAGCATATATCTTTAAAGGAAGGCGATATGAGACTGACCCAATATTCAAATTATGCGCTGCGAACCTTGATGTTTGCCAATTTGCATTCAGACAGGCTGTGCCAATGTCAGGAGGTTGCAGATGCCTTTCAGATTTCCAAAGCCCATCTGGTAAAATGTGTCCATCAATTAGGGCAATGGGGCTTTATCCATTCTGTGCGCGGGCGCGGGGGCGGGTTTCGCCTGGCCAGACCGGCAGAAGAGATCAGCGTCGGGGCGGTTATCCGAAAAACAGAAGATACGCTCGAACTGGTAGAATGTTTTAACAGCACAACCAATCGCTGCCCGTTGATCAGCCAATGCAAATTGAACCAAACGCTGATGCGGGCGATGAAAAATTTTATGGATGAAATGGACAAGGTCACAATTGCCGATATTACCGCCAATCAAAAAGACCTGCTGAACCTGCTGAAACCTTGAAGCTAAAGCATAAACACAAACCTATAAACAGGAGAAGAAAATGGGACTTAGAATAAATGATATTGTACCGAATTTTAGTGCCGAGACAGATTTGGGTTCTATCCGGTTTCATGACTGGATTGGGGATAGTTGGGCGATTTTATTTTCCCATCCAAAGGATTACACCCCTGTCTGTACCACAGAACTTGGTCGTCAATTGGGACGCGTGATGATCAACAGGATAAAAAACCCTGAACAGCAACAGGTATATCTGGACATCACAGCAGAACTGGTAGTCAGGCAGACAACCGCCGCGCCCCTAATGGCCAAGTGAATGTTTGCCCATTACAGATGATATATCCCGGCACGCGCCCATTGTGTGATAATCCACTTTGGCTACGAAATCTGGCAAGGGCGATTTTTATCTTTGCCATGCTTGTAATTGTTATCAGCACCTTATCGCTAACTTCAACCCTAAAACACCAGACGGCTCAACAGGGCATATAGGCACCTGGCTAGTCTATGGCTAAAACCTGTATATTTTGCCTGTCCTATAATAAAAATCCAGAGGGGTCTGAAATTGAACGTGCTTCTGTAAAGCCTAATATGCCAGTTGATCGAACGGGTGCAGTTGGTTCCAGAAAATGGGGAGTTGAAAATAGAACTCTATGGTGCGCTTGCGACCCTGCTAAAGCTTGGCACAGAGCCAAAAAACAAACACCCCCAGGCCAAAGCCAAGGGGGTGCAAATAACGATGGTTGCGGGGGCAGGATTTGCTCATGACCCTACAATTACAATGTGGGTATGAAGTCGTTGCGGGCGCGCGCAACCGCCGTTACTTGCAGCTTAATTTTGCGAGAATTTAGTGTCTTTATGATGGCAAGGGCTGTATTTGATCAAGTCGCTATGAGCAGAAAGCGAGTGTGGTCTGCTTGTATTATCTGCATTTAATCACCGTATCAGCATTTTTATAGAGTCATTTATTATTATTTGTCGACAGACAAACCTGAAGGGACTTGATTTGGAATTCCAAATCTTAGTTTTTTGGCGGATCGCCCAGTTAGCGCATGCATGAATGCTACCAAATTTGCAATTTCTTCCTCTGAGAGAGGTATGGGTTTAATGTCAATTTTTTCTTCATACCTTTTCATCTCTATTCGGTCATCCCAAACCAAAAAATCAAAAGGTTGTAGCCAGGGGACACTTGGCAAATTTGCCATGTTCCGTTGCCAGTTTCTAAGTGATGCAGATGGATTTGAATGATGGCGAATAATGCCTTCCAGTTCAGGGAAAGCGCCATTATGCCCATAAGGAGCTGTCAGCGCCACATTACGCAGTGATGGCGTGCGAAAACGGTAAGCATCTTCCAATTTATCTGTCTCACCCATGCGACCAACATCTCGAACGTAAGGATCAAAGCGCCGTGTGCGACCAGGTCCAAAAGGTGGAATGGCTAACGCATGAAATTTCTGATCTGTAAGAAGTGAGCCTGAGTGACAGCTGGCACAATTAGCCTTCCCATAAAATAACTCCATTCCTTCTTTCTGAGGGGTGGAAAGTGCATCCTTATCTCCAGCAAGAAATGCGTCAAAAGATGAATCTCGTGATTCAAATTCCAGCGCTATAAATGCTGCTAACGCCTCTCCAATATGAGAAATGCTCACCTCATCTGCTGTATTAACATCCTCAAAGACATCGCTAAACATCACACCATATTCAGGAATGGTTCGCACCCGCTTTGCTAAAATAGGCCAGACATAATCTATCCTGTCGTGAACTGCGCCAGCCACCTCGTTTTCCTTAGGATTGCCCGCCATTTCAAATTGGGCTGTTAAAGGAAAAATAGCCTGAGCCCCCAAAACCGTTTCCAATCCCTTTGGCAACCACTCTTCTGCTGGGCTATTAAAGTTGTTATTATAGTCGTCACTTAGCGACAAACGTCCATCATGAAAAAGAACGGTAAAATCTTTGGCTCCAAGATTCCACAAAGCTGAGGCGTTTCGTGGAATACGTTTTTTGATTTTTTCGTCACCAAAACCAGGAATGCGTTCAGGCCCAACGCCAACCCCTCCTTCACCTATACCAAGTGATAATCCATCAGTGCTTCCAAATCGAGGATGATGACAGGTGCCGCAAGATATATTTCGATTGCCAGAAAGTATCTTGTCATAAAAAAGAAGCTGGCCAATTTTTGCACGTTCACTGGAAAATTCGTGATAGTCTGATGCAGTTAGGGGGGCTGGCAGGTTTTCAGCTCCAACACCGGGCTGGGCTAAAACCATGAAGAGAGCAAAAAACAGGAGGTAAAAATGCTTAAAAAATGGATTTTTCTTCTCTGTTTGGCAGCTTCCACTGCTAGCATTATAAAACCAACTTTGGCGGAGATTGAGAATGCCCGCGATTTGATGGAAGCAAACGACTTTGAGGCTGCTTATCGAGAATTGTGGCCAGCTGCGCGATCTGGTAATGCAGATGCCGAAGAATTGATCGGGATTATGTATGCGATGGGGCTTGGGGTTAAGCAAGATTATCAGCGCGCTTTTGATTGGTATTTGCGCTCGGCGATGAAAGGTCATCCAGGAGCGCAATCGGGTGTAGGATGGTATTATGAGCTCGGGCTCGGCATGCCTCAGCCAGATTTGGTGCGCGCCTATATGTGGTATGTTTTGTCCGCTATCGGCGGTGACCCAGATGCGGCGATTAGCCAAGAAGAGGTAATTAAAAAAATGACGCAAGAACAAATTGGACAGGCCAATCAGATGATTGATGATTACCGTGTTTGGCTGTATCCGTTTCGCTGACATTGTGGGTCAAAGAACTATATCGATAAGAATTAGAAATATACTGGACATCGCTGATATGATGCCCAGTATATTTACTAGATTGAGATCAGTTTATATCTTTACTGCGTCCACCATTAACATCGGCCTCTGCAGCACTGACGGCAGCTGTGAAAGCGTTAAATACTTCCTCACCACCTTCAACATTTGATTTAAACCAGTCATAAACTGGTGTGGCTGCCTTTTTGAAAGCTGCTTTTTCAGCAGGTGTTGGAACATAAAGATCCCCACCACCAGCAACAAAATCGGCATAGGCCTGAATGGATTTACGCTTTGGTGAAGCAAAAGTTGCCTGTTGTAGCTGATAAAAACCATCAACGATAACTGTTTTCAGCCCATCTGGCATAGACATAAATTTATCATTATTCATCCACCAGAGCGCACCCATATAAGCATGACCATCCAGCGTTACATATTTTAGACCTGCATCTGGAAACTTCATACCCATAATGTCTGTAATACCATTTTTTGACCCCTCAACAACACCTGTCTGAAAGCTAGTGAATAGCTCTGGCCAAGGAATTGGTGTAGGAGATGCACCCAGTGCCTTTACTAGCTCTTGCGGCAGGTCTGCTACAACAGTCCGGATTTTTAAACCGCCCAGGTCATTTGGATTTTGTACCCGGCGTTTGGTATTCGCAAAATTACGCCAGCCACCTGTGTTACCAACAGTCATCAGCCGGATCTTGCCGCCTGAATCTTTCAGAGCCATGTCACGTAGCTTGCGAGTAAAATCCCCTGAAAGAACATGTTCAGCAATTCGATCATCTGACATCAAATATGGCACATCAAGAATCTGCACATAAGGAAAAATGCCTGCAGCGCCCCCAGAAGTAGAGATGTAAACATCAATGGAACCATCAGCAACACCCTGAAGACATTCAGCCCCTTTAGAGCAAAGCTGTGTACCGATGAAAAGTTCGACAGCAATGGCGCCGTTTGATGCGCTCTCCACATAATTTTTGAACACAACAAGGCCGTCATAATCCTCGTCATTTTCATTTGAGTTGGCCGTAGCCCGGATAGTATAATCTGCTGCTTGGGCAACTACTGCAGTAGCGGCCATCATGGCTGCTAGTATCAGTGGCTTGAATATTCTCTTCATATTGTCCTCCCTTTGGTAAATGTGAAGAAGATGCTAAGAGACAAATCCTGTCAATCTAGGAATTGTCATGGAAATAGCCGGAATAAAAGTTATCAGAAAAATAACAATGATTTCGACCAGAAGAAACGGTAAAATTGAACGTGTAATTTCTTCTACGCGCTCACCCGAAACAGATGACGCTACAAAAAGCACTAACCCCATAGGCGGAGTGGCCAGACCAACCGTTAAATTAACGCTCATTATAATAGCAAAATGAACAGGATGAATGCCAAGATCAACGAAGATCGGACCTAAGATTGGCCCTAATATGATGATAGCGGGCCCGGCATCCAAAAACATCCCCACGATAAAAAGAAGAATATTAATCAAAAATAATAAAATCAGCGGGTTTTCTGAAACCGACAAAATGATATTGGCTAAATATTCTGGCGCATGACTGAGGCTGACCACTGTTTTAAAAGCCATCGCCGCTCCGACAAGCAACAGCACCACCGCAGAGGTCATAGCTGCCCGGCTTAACACATCTGGCAAATCGGCAAACCTTAACGTTCGCATTACAAAAAAACCAATAAACACAGCATATCCAACTGCGACTGCCGCCGCCTCGGTCGGTGTAAAAATACCCAGCAAAATTCCGCCAAGGATAATCACTGGTGTCATTAATGGGAAAAAGGCTCTTAAAGAGGCCTGACCACGTTCAGGCCAACTATAGCGCCGACTGGCTACTGGAAAATCTTTTAGATTCGCCATAAATTTAACCATCAGCATCAACCCCACACCGACCAGAATACCAGGGACAATCCCTGCAAGAAACAGCGCGGCAACGCTCTCGCCCATCACATAGGCATAGATGATCATAATCCCAGATGGCGGTATAATCGGCCCTATAACAGAACTGGCAGCGGTAACAGCCGCCGCAAAACGTCGGCTATAACCCTGTTTAACCATGGCAGGCACCAGCATAGAGCCCAACGCAGAAGTATCTGCGACTGCTGAACCTGAAAGCCCGGCAAATAAGATTGAGGATAAAATATTTACATGCGCTAGACCGCCACGCAGATGCCCCATCATCGCTTGCGCAAATTCAACCAATCGGGCGGTTATGCCGCCTCTGTTCATTAATTCACCAGCTAGCATAAAAAATGGAATAGCCATCAAGGGGAAGCTATCAATACCATTATAAACATTACGGTATAGTAAGGTAATATCGCGTTCCTGTCCGTTAAACCAAAGCATCATACCAGGTGCAGCCAACAACGCAAAAAATACCGGCAGACCGATCAGCAACAGAATTAGAAAGATGGGCAGAAACCACATAAGCATCAGTCAAATCCAGCCGGTTGTTCAGTTTGAAGAGGTTTTAGATTTGCAGCGCCACCCAAAAGCGTGACAACCATCCGCATCACCAATTCCAGATTAACCAAAAACATCAGACAATAGCCAACAAACAGCGACATATAAGACCAAGCCAGCTTAATTTTTACTGCCTTCATGCCAATAAGATGTAAAGGTAGTTTCAATGATGAACTGGCAAAAAGCCAGCCCGAATTAACATGCCCCCAGCCTAGATTTATGGCCACTATCAACACCACTAAAGATAACAGCAACAAAAACAGAATTAAAAGTTGGCATAAGATGCCGGGCAGAAAATTTTGAAGGCTGGTAATAGCCACCATACTGCCGCGCCGCATAGCAATTGGCCCCATTAATCCTGCCAGCCACAACATTAAAAAACGTGCCGCTTCATCTGGCCAAGGTAGCGCGTTGTTCAACGCATAGCGAAAGAATACCTGCGTGAGAATTATCACCACCATCAACGCCATGGCGAGTACAGACAGATTGCGTCCAAGCTGTCCGGCAATATCATTAGCCCATTCCAAAGGTTTGATTAGCGTGAATAATATCTGCATGATAGATTATCGCAAACGGCTTCTTTCTTCTGATGTATTAAAATGTCCTTGCGCAAATGTTAGCGGCACACCTTCAAAAACCGATACCTGCTCAACCAAGCCTAATATCAAAGAATGGTCACCGCCATCATAATCTGCATAGCGGCGGCATTCAAAACAGGCCAGACACTCTGAAATAAGCGGTACATTATCAGCATTCAAAGACCAGTTGATGTTATCAAAAGCCTGACCAGATTTAGAAAAAGCCAAAGATAATTCTTTTTGCTGCGCTGACATAACATGTACTGAAAAATAGTCTGCCTGCATAAATGCAGCATAGCGGCTGGATTTTTTTGTCGGACACCACATAATCAGGGGGGGATCAATTGAAACGCTAGTAAAGCTGTTGGCCGTAATCCCAAGCGGCCCTATCTTACTCATACAGGTAATAATGGTTACACCTGTCGGAAATTGAGCCAACGCCTGACGATATTCGCGAACATAGTCAAGCGCAGGGGTAAATCGATTTTTTTCTAGTTTCAAAGACTGGGTCATGGCACTTCACACTCATTTGCAGCCTCGTAAATTTCGAACCAGCTCTGGCGGTCGATAGTTACTTTGGTTGCATCTGATATTTGGGCGATGCGTGCCAGATTATTCGTACCAAGAACAGGCATGATGCGCGCCGGATGAGCCAGTAGCCAAGCAATAGCCACAGCAGAAATATCTACACCCTGAGCATCTCCAAACTCTTTTAATACGGACACCAGCTTTTCATGCCCTGCAGAAAATAGCGCCCCACCCGCCAATGGTGACCATGCCATCGGAGCTATTGCTTGTTCCTGTAAAAACGCAATATCGCCATTGATAAAGACTTGATTGGCAAGAACCGAAATTTCAATCTGATTAGTAACTAATTTATGACTCATCGCAGATTGTAACAATGTCCAGTCATGCGGTTTAAAATTAGATACGCCCACAGCCCTCACTTTGCCAGAGTTGATAAGCGTATCTAAAGCTGCGCCTGTTTCATGGGGCTCCATAAATGGGTCAGGGCGATGAATAAGCAGCAGGTCAATCTGCTCAATTTCCATAAGGCGAAGGCTATCTTCAACAGACTGGTTTATATGTTGGGCACTGGTATCATAATATTTCACTCGTGCCTTTTGATGCCGGCCAACAGGCGCAATAATATCGCATTTTGTTACAATTTCTATCTGTTCGCGCAAATGCGGCGCCTGTTTGAGGGCGGCCCCAAAAATTGCTTCAGCTTCATAGCCCCCATAAATATCGGCCTGATCCATCGTGGTAATGCCTTGTGCCAAACAGGCTTCTATTTTGGCCTGAACATGGGCAGCTGAAATATTTTCATCATCAGCCAGCCGCCACATTCCGTAGATCAAACGGGATAAGGACAGGCTGTCATCTAGAACAATTTTTTCCATTACTTTCGATCTCCAGAAGCAAGGGGCGTTTGTGGCATTTTTGCGGGCACCCGTCCATATTCGTGGGGCAATGAACAGGTTTTCAGATGTGGCATTACTAGTTTACCAATATAGTCGCATTCATCTAAGTGAGGGTAGCCTGAGAAAATAAAAGAGCGCATTCCCATTTTCTCGTAAGATTCTATTTCTGTTAAAATCTTATCTGCAGAGCCCACAAGAGCTGCCCCACAGCCGGAGCGCGCACGCCCTACTCCGGTCCAGAGATGCGGCTCTATAAAACCTTCCATATCTGCAAGATCTCGGTTACGTGCCTGACGAGCCACACCAAGAGAAGTTGAGTCAAGTGCCCGCTCGCGGATCATTTTTCCCTTATCATCATCCAATTTTGATACCAGCTCTTGAGCATATTCACGCGCCTCTACTTCGGTTTCGCGAACAATCATATGAACACGCAATCCATAATCCAGCGTTCGGTTATAGCTTTCAGCCCTCTCATGCACTGTTTTCATGCGGTTGGCCAAATCTTCCTTGCTTTCCGGCCACATCAAATAAACATCACAATGCTGAGCACATAAGTCTACCGCCGCAGGGGAATAGCCGCCAAAATACAATAAGGGGCCTCCATTTTGCTGATAGGGGCGCGCCGGGTCTGTTGTTACGCCCGCAAACTGATATATTTCGCCCTGATAATTAATTTCATCTTGTGTCCACGCTTGGCGTAGAATTTCCACCACCTCTCGAGAGCGCTGATAGCGAAAAGCGCTATCTTCAACCTGACCTGGAAAGTCTGAGCTGATGATATTTATCGTTAGCCGCCCTTCTAGCATATGATCAAGCGTAGCAATCGTTCGGGCAAGCATAATTGGCTGCATTTCACCGCATCGCACTGCCGCCAGTAAATTTATTTTTTCGGTTATTGAGGCGCATCCAGCAACAAATGAGAGGGTATCTTGACCTACCTGATAGGATGATGGACACAGAATATTGCGAAAGCCATTTGCCTCAGAGCGTTTAACAATTTCCGAACAATGTGCCCAGCTTGAACGTAGACGTCCATCTGGAACTCCCAGATAGCGATAATCATCAGAGCATAGCGCAGAAAAAAAACTGACCTCTGTTGCTTTTAAATCAGGGCTGGTAATGGGCACAATGGTCATAGATATTCCTCCAAACAGCCTTTCATTATGCATATAGAAAAAAATATATCAATGGTGTATCAATTTATCTATGATAATGGAAAGTAGACAAAATACTTCTGCTGGAAAACTGCCAGTTTATCTGCAGATAGCAGAGCAGATTTCACGTGAAATAAGTGCAGGACTGTTGATAGATGGCCAAAGACTGCCCTCTGAAAGACAGCTGGCTCTAGATTATGGTGTTGCTGTTCGCACGCTACGTAAATCCCTTGCCCGGTTAACACGGATGGGTTTGCTGACACGAAAACATGGGTCAGGCAATTATATTAGAAAAAATGAAAATTCCAGCTCAATCTATTCTTTTTTCCGGCTTGAACTTCCGCAAGGGGGCGGTTTTCCGTCGGCGCATACAATAGATGTTAGCAGCCTAAAAAAGCCTGATGATTTGCCTGAGTTCGGCTGCTCTGAACAGGGGCATCGTTTTAGGCGGCTACGTTTTTTGAATAATATCCCCATCGCT
>CBFIAD010000053.1:0-14680 GCA_965660495.1 Puniceispirillaceae bacterium (SeqCode) | reverse complement strand
GCTTGTGTCATCACCGCTACAATATAGGGCTGGCTGATGGTTTGATTATGGCCAATAGGCAGAGAGGCATTTTCATAGGCATGAGCGTGCAAATTTTTCGGTATAAACAGCTCGCGCGGGATGGTTTCAATGGCAGACAGAATATCAGCCTGCATAATGGCCTGCGCGCGCAAGGTCATCAATAATTTGGCTTTTTGCGGCAGAAAGCTAGACATAAAAGACAGGCTCTTTTTGTTTTTTAAGAAAAATCTTTTTCTGGCATCTGTGATAGCAAATTTTGGGCAGTCATATCCATCTTTAACGGGGTGAAAGATACATAGCCTCTATCCAGCCACCATCTATCGGTATTTTCTGCAACCTCTTCTAGCATCACCATAGGCCCGATACGATAGCTGCCCGGCTCATCCCCTGCGATGACCTCATCTGAAAATTTATGGCAATCCAGATGGGCAGCGCGTATGCCCTTTACCCGGCCAAATTCTGCAGGCGGGAAATTGATATTTAAAACAGTTCGCTCAGGCATCACAATATCTATTGCGGCCTCTAACACCTGTTTTCCAGCTTTCCGGACAGGGGTGAAATCCGGCCTGCCTTTGGAAAAACGCTGGGAAAGCGCAATACCGGCTATACCATTGATAGCCGCTTCCTTGGCAGCCCCTACCGTGCCGGAATAGCCAATATCATCAGCGACATTCATCCCGTGGTTAATTCCCGATAAAATCAGATCGGGTTTTTTATCCGGATATAACAAATGCAAGGCCAGCATCACACAATCAGCCGGTGTGCCGCCAACTGAATAATGGGTTTTATCGCGCTGATGAAAATCAATATCCCGGTGCAGGCTGATAGAACGCCCGGTACCTGACTGGTTAGATGCCGGGGCAACAACGGTAACATCCTGTGAAATGCCCAGAGCCAGCTCTTCTAACAGATGCAACCCTTCTGCATCTATGCCATCATCATTCGTCAGCAATATCCGCAATGTTTTACTTCCCTTTTCCGCTTTCATATCCCTAATTAAACGGACAAGGCCGCATTTGACGCAATTCTAGGCACACGGCACTAGCCTGTCACATCCCATATAGCTATGCAAAACCTCTGGCAACAGGACAGAGCCATCCTCTTGCTGGCCATTTTCCAAAACAGCGATCATACATCTGCCAACCGCCAGGGCAGAGCCATTTAATGTATGCACAAATTCTGTTTCTTTCTCGCCCTCTTTGCGTGTGCGTGCTTTCATACGCCGTGCCTGGAAAGGCCCGCAATTGGAACAGGAAGAAATTTCACGATACATCCCCTTGCCGTTGTCCTGGCCAGGCAGCCATACCTCTATATCCAGTGTTTGCCGGGCAGAAAAGCCGGTATCGCCTGAACATAGGCGCAATACCCGATAAGCTAGCCCGAGGCGTTGCAAAATGGTTTCTGCACAGCCTGTCATACGTACGAGTTCAGCTTCTGATTCTTCTGCAGTGGTAATGGATACCAGCTCTACTTTGGAAAATTGATGCTGGCGAATAAGCCCGCGCGTATCGCGCCCTGCCGAACCAGCCTCAGCCCGAAAACAGGGGGTAAAGGCGGTCAGACGCATCGGTAATGCCTCACGCGGGACAATGCTATCGGCCACAATATTGGTCAGCGGTACTTCTGCTGTGGGGATCAGCCAGCGGTCATCGGTGGTATGAAACAGGTCATCGGCAAATTTTGGCAACTGGCCTGTCCCGGTCATGGTCTGGGTGCGTACAAGAGCGGGCGGCAATGTTTCCAGATAGCCATGTTCAGCGCTATGCACATCCAGCATAAAGGCAGCCAATGCCCGCTCCAGACGGGCCAATTGCCCTTGCAAGACTACAAAACGCGCACCCGACAGCTTGGCAGCGGTGGCAAAATCCATCTGCCCCAGCCCTTCGCCAATATCCACATGGTCGCGGGGGTTAAAAGAAAAGACAGGCTTTTCGCCAACGCTGCGCACCAGCTCATTATCGGCTTCATCTGCGCCATCTGGCACCCTATCATCCAGTATATTGGGAATGGAAATAAGATGGGTGTGAATTTGTTCGTCCAGCTCGGCTTCTCTGGCTTCCAGAGCGGGGATTTCTTCTTTTATGGCAGCCACTTCTGCCAGCAAGGCATCCGCATCCTCGCCAGCGGCTTTTTTCTGGCCAATTTCACGGCTGGCTTCATTGCGGCGCGATAATTTGGCCTGCAAGCTGGTTTGCACCTCGCGCTTATCCTTATCCAGTGCCAGAATAATTCCGGCAACAGGGTCAAGCCCGCGCCGGCTGGCGGCCTTATCAAATTGTTCCGGGTTTTCGCGGATAGCTCTTATGTCATGCATAAGTCATAAAACTCCTTTTGGCCTAAGACGAATAAAGGCGAGTGATAGATAAAAAGGCCGGCGCCCTCAAGTAAGGTTACTTTCATCTTCTTCCTCGCCGGTCTCTTTTGTATCATCCTGTTTTTTCTGGATCAGCCGCGCCCCAAGGATAGACAGCTCATATAACAGAATAACCGGCACAGCCAGCAGCACTTGCGAGATAACATCCGGCGGTGTTAAAATGGCAGCCGCGATAAAGGCCAGCAAAATTGCATATTTGCGTTTTGCGGCAAGACCATCTGCAGTCATCAGCCCCGCCTTGACAAGCAATAACAGCAAGACAGGCAATTCAAAAGAAACGCCAAAGGCAAACATCAAGCGCATCACCAGGCTAAGATATTCAGAAATACGCGGCTCTACCTCGATGGCGAGTGCGCCTTCCCCGCCCTGCATCTCGAAAGACAGGAAAAAATCCCACGCCAGAGGGATTACCAGATAATAGACCATCAATGCGCCCATCGCGAACAAGACAGGGGTGGCCAGTAAAAAAGGAAAGATCGCGCGTTGTTCATTCTTATACAGGCCAGGGGCAACAAAGCGCCAGATTTGCAATAAAATGATAGGAAAGCTGACACAGATAGAGACAAAAAAGGCTACTTTGACTTGCGTGAAAAACCCTTCATGCAAGCCGGTAAAGATCATCCGGCTGACCTCTTCTCTGGCAGCAAGCGGGGCTTGCAGCCAAAAATAGGTCAAATCGACAAAATTCGGGGTGCCAGAGCCGAAAGGGCGGATAAAACAGGCAAGAAAAATTACAATAAAAATAATAAAGACAATACCAATGCGGTTTCGCAACTCGGTCAAATGCTCCATCAGGCTCATTGACCCTTCATTTGGATCTGTTGCATCAGACATACTGCTTTGCCCTACGCTTTCTTCGGTTTTGTTGGGGTTGTTGTGCCGGCCTGTTTCTTTTTCACTACTGTTGCACCGGATTTGCCAGTGGATTTTGACGCTTTACTTTTTGGTGCGGCAACGGGTTTGTGAGCATCATCCCTGCCAGCCTTTTGCACCTCGCGCACATCCTGGCCAATCTGGTTTAGATTGATATCCTCTTTGATTTTTCCCAGTTCCGAGCCGATGCCATCCCCATTTCCATCTATGGCTTTTGCCATATCTTCCAGATTGCCGGATTTCAGATCCGCAACCATGGTTTTCACCTCGCGGATATTATCATCTGCCCCTACCTCTTCCAGGCTCTGGGTAAATTCGCGTGCCATATGGCGCGCCTGGCGGGTAAATTTGGTAAAGCCGCGCAAAACCTTGGGCAAGTCCTTTGGTCCTACGACCAGAACCAGCACAAAGGCTACCATCATAAATTCTTGCCAGCCAAAATCAAACATAAAGCCTCCGCTAGAGCTAGAGCCGCAACAACCATAAGAAAAATCGAAAAGAGAGCTATTATCCCAGCTCTCTTAACGCATTAAAGGGATGGTCGTCCGGTTCTTTTAAGCCTTTTTCTTGGCGGCCTTTTTAGGGGCTTTTTTCTTGGCAGCTGCCTTTGTTGTCTTTTTCTTGGCAGCGACTTTTTTAGCTGGTTTTTTCGCTACCTTTTTCGGGGCAGCTTCTTCGGCAATTTTTTCGGCATCTTCTTCGGCTTCCTCCGGCTTTACGCCCTCTTTAAAGCTTCGCAGACCTTTACCAAAATCGCCCATAATGCCAGAAATCTTGCCAGGCCGCGCAAATAAAATCAGTACGACAGCCAGAACAATTATCCAGTGCCAAATACTTGTAAAACCCATTTCAATCCCCTTACGGTCATGCCAGCCCCTTAAAAATACCTCATGCATCCGGGTAGCTGGTTCTGTTAATTGCTATGCAAATATAGACATGACGATGCCATGCGGCAACAACTAGCTTGATGTTTTACGTATTTTTTCCGTTTGGGAAAACAAAAGCCTGTGCTGGATCGATGCTTAGACGCACGCGCGCCCCCTCGGCAAAGGAATTCAGTCCCGGAATACGTGCATGAAGATGTAATTCCCCATGCTGGTCAGTTGCCGGGACAGATAAATGCAATAACGAGCTACGCCCCAGCAAATGGGTCTCCTGGACAAAGGCCTCTACCCCGTCCTCTTTGCTCTCTTGGCCATCTATCGAGACGTGCAATCCTTCATGGCGAATAACAATGACGGCTGCCTGTCCATCGCTGATCAGATCGGATTCCAGTGCCCCAAACAGGCTTTTTACCTGTCCTTTATGGCCAATAGCCGGAATACGGTTCACCTCGCCAAAAAATTCTGCCACAAAAGCGGTTTTCGGGCGGCAATACAGGTCAATCGGCCGGCCTTGCTGTTCTATTTTTCCCTCTTTTAGAACGATAATTCTGTCAGACATAAACATCGCTTCTTCTGCATCATGGGTAACCATCAGCGCAGCAGTGCCGGACAGGCGCAAAGCGTGCAGCATCTGGTCACGCACCCGCTCGCGCAATCGGCTATCCAGGCCAGAATAAGGCTCATCCAGCAAAATCAACTTTGGGGTAGGCGCAAGGGCACGTGCCAATGCCACTCTTTGTTGCTGGCCGCCGGATAATTCATGGGGGTATTTATCCCGGCAATCCGATAAATCCATTTCTGCCAGCAATGCATGAGCCCGCTCTGTATCTGCCTTTGTCTGATTATGCAGGCCAAACATTACATTTTTTATAATTGTCATATGTGGAAACAGGGCATAGGACTGAAAGACCAGACCCATTTGACGTTGTTCCGGCGGTACAATTTTTGTTGCAGAAGATAATATGTCCGCGCCTTGCATAATCTGGCCACTATCAGGGGTCTCAAAGCCTGCCGCAAGGCGTAGCAAGGTTGTCTTGCCACATCCTGAAGGACCCAATAGCGAGACAACCTCCCCCTCACCGACCTCAAAGTTGATATCGGTTACCGACGCAACAGAGCCATAGCGATGGCTGATATGTTCAAATCTAATCGTCACGATATACTCATTTTACAGGAAAAATATCTTGTCGGGAAATTTATCTCATCCGGCAAAGCTGCCAGGTCAGCGGATAATTTGCCCCCTTTTTTCTCATGCCTCTTCTTCATCAAAAAAATCGACATCATGGGCCAGCACTTCATCTTCTAGCTCTTCTTCGCTTAAATTATCTGCGTCATCTTCTGACATCATAGATGATTCGCCCAATCCGCCAATGACCGCACCCTTGCGCAGCAATCCGGCTGATTTTAAATCTTCTATGCCCGGCAATTCAGAAACAGAGGACAGGCCGAAATGATCCAGAAAGGCTGTGCTTGTCCCCCAGGTAAGCGGCCGGCCAGGGGTGCGCCGGCGTCCCCGCGGGCGTATCCATTCCAGCTCCAGCAATATATCGATTGTACCGCGCGACAGGCTAATACCGCGTATTTCCTCAATTTCAGAACGGGTAATGGGCTGGTGATAGGCAATGATGGCCAGCACTTCCAATGCGGCTCTGGAAAGCGGTTTTTGCACCGGGCGTTCCAGGCTTAGATGGGCAGCGATATCTGCTCTGGTACGAAAGGCAAGTGTCTGGTCAATTACTTTGAACTCAATCCCGGAACGATTATCATATCTTGATTTTATTAAATCAATAATTTCAGCCAGTTCTGTTTCATCATTAAGATAAGGAGACAGCTTTTTAAAGGCCACAGGTTCAGCAGAGGCAAAGACCAGTGCCTCGATAATTCGTGCCCGTTCGAACAGGCTTAATCCGGTATCCAGGGGGGGCTGTTCAATGGCGCCACTCATCTATGCTTGCTCCTTCATACGCAGGTAAAGCGGGGTATAATTTCCAGATTGCCGCAAGGTAATTCGGCCATCTTTTGCCAATTCCAGACTGGCCACAAAATGCGAGGCCATGGCAGAACGTCTGTCCAGCGGGTCCTTTAATTCTGGCGGCAGGAAATGTTCAAGCTGTGTCCAGCCCGGTGTTTTGGGCAGCAGACGGCTTAATCGTGCGGCGGCTTCCTGAACCGAATAAAGCCGCGTTGCCGCGATGGTCAGCATCTGAGCTTCTTCAGCAGAACGGATATCGCCATAGGTCTGAATAAGGTCAAATAATCTGGCCTGCCAGACGATAGCCACATGCCCTTCAAATTCTTCTGGCTGTCCGCGAACCAGCCTTTGGCGTCCCAATATAGGCAGGCTGGCCAATCTTTTTGAGGCAGTTTGCATCGCTTCCAGACGAACCAGCTGAAAGCGCAAGGCATCGGTCATATCAATGACATCTTCTGCCTGTTCGGCTTCCGGGTCTGGCAATAATAATCGGGATTTTAAAAAGGCCAGCCATGCCGCCATGACCAGATAATCTGCTGCCACCTCCAAATTAAGCTTTTTAGCGGAAGCGATATAGGCCAGATATTGCTCTGCCAATGGCAGGATAGCGATTTTGCCCAAATCTAGCTTTTGTTCTCTTGCAAGAGATAGCAACAGGTCAATCGGCCCTTCAAACCCGTCCAGATTGACAAATAAAGAAAGCTGTTCTGCCTCTTTATCTGTTTCAGCTGATTGCTGGAACTCTGTATCTGTTAGCGCATCAGACATTACTGTCCCTCTTGAATTTTCCGCAGAAAACAATCCTGCCCGGCTTTCTTTAGCGCGTCACATATCGCATTGGCTTCTGCAGCTGGCATCGCCTCGCTCATCACCCGCCAAAACTGGCCGCCATCCGCCTTTTGGATGATGGTCGCCGATAATACATAGCCGTTCAGGCGGGCTTTATGTTTTTGCGATAACAGAGCCGCAGCGGTATCGGCTTTATCCTGATCCTGAAAGGCGGCGATTTGAATTTGCCGCCAGCTGGCATCTGGTTTTTCCTGATTGTTGGTTCTTTTCTGAATATTGGCCAGCTCAACAGGTCTTTTTACCGGCGCGGCAGGGCTGGCTTTATCTTCTGCCTGTTCATTTGGGGCAGGTGTGTTATCTGTGCTGTCCAGCTTGTCGCCTGTAACCTGCGGGATTTCTGTTTGCGCCTGTGCCAGAGGTGTTGCCATCACGCTTTGCTTTCCCGGATTTTCCGTATCTACAGCTGCCAGCCCTTGCGCGCTCGCTTGTGCCGGAGCAGTGTCAACAGGCTTCTCTGCCTCAATCGGTACGGGTGGCGGTTCAGGCAAATCCCCGTTCAGATGCAGTATTTCCTTTTCTTCTGTTTCTGCCGCGCCCTTATCCAGATAGGACATAAAACGCGAATTCTGATGGGCAATTTTCTGCCCGCCCTCGTCGGACGGGCGCACTTTGAAAGGTGTCTCATCTGCCTGCAGATAGACAATATCGTCTGTATCTCTTAAGGGCGGCATGACATAGAAAATTACCGCCAATGTGGCAAGTATTAGGATGCCAGCTCCGGCTAACCAAAATAACAAGCGACTAAATCGAAACATCTGCAGCATCTTTTTTACATTTCCTCAGGGGCATTTACACTGAGCAAATTCAGCCCTGCATTCAGAACATGGACAGCGGCCTGGACAAGGCTAAGGCGGGCAGCAGTCATTTCTGCATCTGATTCCAGAATAAAGCGTAAAGACGGGTCTTCGCGCCCGGCTGTCCATAGCCCGTGAAACAGCGCGGCCAGATCAATCAGATAAAAGGCGATTTTATGCGGCTCATGGCTGTTTGCCGCCGAACGCACCAAATGTGGCCAGCTCACCAGCTGTTTAATCAGCCGCACTTCATGGCTGGCCTGCAACAGGCTTAAATCTGCCCTGTCCCAATTTGGCAATCCCTCCTGACGCAAAACCGAACAGCCTCTGGCATGGGCGTATTGTACGTAAAATACCGGGTTTTCACGGCTCTTTTCTGTCACTTTGGCATAATCAAATTCCAGTGTTTGATCATTGCGGCGGGTCAGCATGATAAAACGCATTACATCTGCGCCTACCGCTTCCATCACATCGCTCAGGGTAACGAACGTCCCTGCCCGCTTGGACATTTTTACCGGCTTGCCTTTATCCAGCAGGGATACAAGCTGGCATAATTTAATATCCAGCATATCTTTCTGGCCGGAAATCGCCTGTGTAGCGGCTTTCATGCGTTTGACATAGCCGCCATGATCTGCGCCCCAGACATTGATTAATGCCCCGCCTGTGCGCTGTAATTTATCATGGTGATAGGCCACATCCGAGGCAAAATACGTCCAGCTGCCATCGGATTTTTGCAAAGGCCTGTCAATATCATCGCCAAAATCGGTTGCGCGGAACAGCAATTGCTCGCGCTCTTCCCAATCATCGGGCAACTGGCCTTTGGGCGGCTCCAGCACGCCGCGATAAACCAGATTATCCTTTTCAAGGCTTTCTATGGCAGATGCGACCTTGCCAGCCTCTACCAGGGCGCGTTCCGAGCTATAGATGTCCATCTTTATGCCCAGCCCGGCCAGATCGTTCTGGATAGATTTCATCATCATATCAATCGCAAAGGTGCGGATAAGAGGCAGCACTTTTGCCTCGCTCTTTTCCAGCAAATCCTTGCCATATTGTTCTTTTAACGCGCTGCCAACTTCTTTTAGATACAGACCCGGATAAAGCCCATCTGGAATTTTAATGTCTGCCTCGCCCAGCGCTTCGCGATAGCGCAAATAGGCGGAACGTGCCAGAACATCTACCTGCGCGCCTGCATCATTTATATAATATTCACGGCAAACCGAATAGCCTGACCATGCCATCAGATTGGCCAGCGCATCACCAAATATCGCCCCTCTGGCATGGGCGGCGTGCAGCGGGCCGGTGGGATTGGCAGATACAAACTCGATATTGATAGAAGCGCCGCCGCCTGTATTATTGCGGCCATAATCTCCGCCGGCGTCTAATATGGCTTGCACATCTTTTGCCCAGCGCCCTTGTATCAGGCGGATATTGATAAATCCTGGCCCGGCTATCTCTATCTCGGACACATCATCGCGTTTTCGCAATGCTTCAGCAAAAAGTTCGGCCAAATCACGCGGTTTCATCCCTGCCTGTTTGGATAATACCATCGCCGCATTACAGGCCAGATCGCCATGGCTTTCCTCGCGCGGCAATTCTACCACCACTTTACTGGTATCTTTGGCCTCTGGCGCGTTTATGCTGCCAGCGGCAATCAGCTCATCATAGCTGACAAGGATATAGTCTTCGAAATCACTGAAAATATTCATCTTAACTGAGGATTGGTCCGGTTTCAAAAATGCGTTCATACTCTAATAGCGCATAGCGGTCTGTCATGGAAGCCAGATAGTCAGCAATTACCCGTGCTTTATGCATTTCATCGCTTTTATTAGCCTCTTTTTGCCAGTCTGTTGGCAATAAATTGACCTCCTCAAAGAAGCGCTCAAACAGGGCCGTAAGCGCTTTTCTGGATTTGCTGGTCATGCGGTTAACCTTGTAATGACGCCAGCTATATTGCATCAGAAAATCCCTCAGGCTGCGCAAATCTGCTGCACCGGAGGGGCTATGCAGGATCAATGGCTGGCCAGCATGGCGAATATCTTCTACCGATTGCGGGTTGGCCTCGGTCAGCAATTTTCGGGACTGGTGATATAAATCCTGCACAAAATGGCTGATCAGGCGGCGGGTCAGCTCATGGGTCAGCCGCCCCATTGGTAATTTTCCATATTCCTGTTCCAAATCTGATAGGATGCGCCCAACCACTGGCAACCCGGATAGTTGGTCAAGGCTGAGCAGTTCTGCGCGCAAAGCATCATCAAAATCATGCGATAGATAGGCAATATCATCGGATAGATTGGCAATTTGGGCTTCGGCTGTGGGGTAAAGCTCCAAATCCAGTCCCCATTGTTTATCCAAATCCTGTATGGTTTGGCGAAGACCAGATTTATCCTGGCCAGATTTTATCAACGGGCCATTATGTTTTAGTACCCCGTCAATCGTCTCAAAAGTCAGGTTCAACCCGTCAAAACGGGCATAGCGATGCTCCAGCAGGGTTAAAACGCGCAAAGATTGCTCATTATGGTCAAAGCCGCCGTAATTTTGCATCGCCATATTCAGCGCATCCTCGCCTGCATGGCCAAAGGGTGGATGGCCTAAATCATGGGCAAGCGCCACCGCTTCGGCAATATCCTCATTCAGCCCCAGGGCACGAGCCATCGTACGGGCAATCTGGGCAACCTCTAGAGAATGGGTCAGGCGGGTACGGAAATAATCCCCCTCATGATATAAAAAGACTTGTGTTTTATGTTTCAGGCGGCGAAAGGCTACAGAATGGATGATGCGGTCACGGTCGCGCTGAAACGGGCTACGGGTGAAATTGTCGGCCTCTTTTTGCGCTATCGCGCCCTCTTCTGGTAACAATCGACCTTTTTCAGAGGTAAAACAGCCATAGGCGGATAATTTTGGTGTGATGGGCGTTTGTGCCATACGCTTTTCTATCCTCCTTCAGCTGGCAGGGCGCATTTGCCAAAAGCGGGGCTTGATTTGTTTGCCTTCACCCCTCATATTTGCAAGTAGGGTGCTGGTTACCGCACCGTGCCAGCCCTTTTGCGGTTTCATTCTATCAGGATATAGAAAGATATGACAGAGACAAGCACATCTTCTTCTACGGAAAATGCTGCACCTTTCTCGCTGACACAGGCAGCAGCCAACCGTATTACGGTTTTGCTGGAAGCAGAGGAAAAGCCCTATTTCCGCGTGCGCGTGGATGGGGGCGGATGTTCCGGCTTTCAGTATAAATTCGATTTTGATACCCAAAAACAGCCAGAAGATTTGGAATTGCGTCAATATGGTGTTGCGGTTCTGGTAGATGATTTATCGCTCGGCTTTCTGGGCGATGCACAATTGGATTATGTCGAGGAACTGGTTGGCTCCTATTTCAAAGTTGAAAATCCCAACGCTACCGCTTCTTGCGGATGCGGCACCTCTTTTTCTATCTAAGGTGGGCGTGATATGCGCATTGCCAGCTGGAATGTTAATTCACTAAAAGCGCGCCTGGCGCACGTGCTGGATTATTGTCAGGCCGGCCACACAGATTGCCTGATGCTGCAAGAGTTGAAATTAAGTGATGAGAATTTCCCCCATCAGGCCTTTGCCGATATAGGCTGGAACAGCGTCTGTCACGGCCAGAAAACCTATAATGGTGTGGCTATCCTCTCGCCCTTTGAAATTACTGATGTGATGCGCGGCCTGCCCCATCTGACAGCCCTGGATAGCGAGGATGAACAATCACGCTATATCGAGGCATCTGTGAACGGGTTTCGCCTAGGTGCGATATATCTGCCCAATGGCAACCCCTGCCCTGGCCCTAAATTTGACTATAAATTACAGTGGATGGCACGCCTCGAAGCCCATGCACAAAACCTGCTGGCTACAGAACAGCCGGTTATTCTGGCCGGGGATTATAATGTTATGCCGCAGGAAATTGATTGCTATGATCCAGCTGCCTGGCAGGGTGATGCATTATGGCACCCACAAAGCCGGGCAGCTTTTTTCCGTCTTGCCCATATGGGCTATAGCGATGCGATACGGGCTATCCATCCGCAAGGTGCACAATATAGCTATTGGGATTATCAGGCAGGGGCATGGCAGCGCGATAATGGTATCCGCATTGACCATTTGATGCTGTCACCCGAGGCGGCTGATAAATTGAAAAATGCCGGGGTCGATAAAACACCGCGCGGGCTGGAACGCCCATCTGACCATACCCCTGTCTGGATAGAGCTTGCCGCATAATAGCAAGGCGGCTGTATTACCTTGTCGCTATCTACTCCGGGTTGTTTTTTTATTCCTTAAACGCCGGATCACAACGCCTGTAGTATAAATTTTTTCATAACGGCGCAGATATATCCATTATGTCTGAAATAGTAACTTCGAAAATACCCCTGTCCTAGCACAAAACAGGGTGGCGGCCAGCGTGGCAATTGTTATAATTTTACTGACCGCTGCGGTATATCTGCATGGAAAAACCCAGAATGTTTCAAATGAATTTGTCAATTTTCGCAAGGATTTATGGGATATTGATGTAGTATTAGCGGTTAATTCAACCAAGCTGGATGCGCTGGATGCGCTGGATGATAACTTAAAGCGCATATTTGATGAGCTGAAAGATTTTAAAAATCACATTGAAAAATAAAAAAGCAGAGTTTTATCCCTGCTTTTTTTTATGTGTTTAAGAATAATGTCTATTTTTAGATATCAGCATAGATATGGGTTTCTGCCTTGCCGCCCGGATGGGTGAGTGCCCCTTTTTCTGCAGAACCTACTGTCTGGGCATATTTCCAGATAGCCCCGGACTGGTAATCTGTCTCACGCGGCTTCCAGTTTTTGCGCCGTTCGGCCAATTCTTCTTCGCTCAAATCGACGCTGATATCCCCTGATTCCGCATCAATAGTGATTATATCCCCGTCTTTAAGCAATCCAATAGGCCCGCCAACGGCTGCTTCTGGCCCTACATGGCCGATACAAAAACCGCGTGTCGCTCCGGAAAAGCGACCATCGGTGATAAGGGCGACTGTATCACCTGCCCCCTGCCCGTAAAGGGCCGCGGTGGTGGCCAGCATCTCGCGCATACCAGGCCCGCCCTTTGGCCCTTCATAGCGAATAACCAGAACCTCGCCTTCCTTGTAATCGCGTGTTTCAACCGCCTTAAAGGCATCTTCTTCACAATCAAAACAGCGTGCAGGCCCGGTAAATTGCAGCTTGTTCATGCCAGCGACTTTCACAATTGCCCCTTCTGGTGCCAGATTGCCACGCAATCCAACCACGCCGCCTGTGGGTGACAGTGGTGTGCTGGTCTTATAGACAACATCCTGATCTTCAGGAAACACCACATCTTCCAGATTTTCGGCAATGGTTTTGCCCGTAACCGTGATGCAATCGCCATGCAGGAAGCCACCTTCCATCAGCGCCTTCATCAAAATCGGCACACCGCCAACGGCAAATAAATCCTTTGCTACATATTTACCGCCCGGCTTCAGATCAGCGATATAGGGGGTGCGCTTGAAGATTTCAGCCACATCATGCAAATCAAACTCAATGCCACATTCTGCTGCCAGTGCTGGCAGATGCAGACCGGCATTGGTTGACCCGCCAGAGGCCGCCACAACCGTTGCCGCATTTTCAAAGGCCTTACGGGTTAGAATATCACGGGGGCGAAGATTATTGCGGATCAAATCCATCACCACACGCCCGGAATGATAGGCATATTCATCCCGGCTTTCATACGGGGCCGGCGCCCCGGCAGAGCCAGGCAGTGCCAATCCAATGGCTTCGGATACACAGGCCATTGTATTTGCGGTGAACTGGCCACCACAAGAACCGGCAGATGGACAAGCCACACATTCCAGCTCGTGCAAATCTTCATCTGACATATTACCTGCCGCGTGCGCGCCAACCGCTTCAAATACGTCCTGAACAGTTACATCCTTGCCCTTGAAAGAGCCTGGCAGGATAGAGCCGCCATACATAAACACAGAAGGCACATTCAAGCGTGCCATGGACATCATCACACCTGGCAGGGATTTATCACATCCAGCCAGGCCAACCAGCGCATCATAACAGTGTCCGCGCATGGTTAGTTCAATAGAATCAGCGATAACTTCGCGGCTGACCAGCGAGGCTTTCATGCCCGCATGGCCCATCGCAATCCCGTCTGTAACCGTGATGGTGGTAAATTCGCGCGGTGTTCCGGCATAATCACGCACGCCGCGCTTGGCCGCCTGTGCCTGACGGGCAAGGGCGATATTACACGGGGCGGCTTCATTCCAGGTGGTTGCCACACCGACCAGCGGCTGATTAATCTCTTCTTCTGTCATTCCCATCGCATAGTAATAGGAACGGTGCGGCGCGCTTTTTGCGCCTACAGAAACATGCCGGCTTGGCAATTTGGATTTATCAATTACAGCTTTATCACTCATCGGTTTATCTCTCCTGCTAGGGACTTACATTTCAGCAATTATGCGCTGACGGGCGGTGTTCAAACCATTCAGGCGTGTTTGCTCTTCTTCTAATCTGCGACGGTTTTCCAGTACCACCGCCTCCGGGGCTTTGGCCAGAAATCCCTCATTTGCCAGTTTTGAGGCGATTTTCTTCACCTCTCCTTCAATGGCGGCTATCTCTTTTTCCAGCCTTGCCTTTTCTGCACCAAAGTCAAGTATGCCAGCCAGAGGTAGGCCAATATCCATACCATGCAAGCTGGTTCTTGCCGTGCCTTTTTCGAAGCCGCCTTCGCTATTACACGCAATATCCGACACTCTGGCAAGGCGGCAAATCGCACTATGCATGGCCTCGATAATTTTTATCTGGCTGGCATCTGCCCCTTTGATATGCAAGACAGGCGCTGCCTTTAGCGGTACATTCATTTCAGCGCGTATCGTTCTGATTTCACTGACAATATCTGTTACATAATGCAGGCCTG
>CBFIAD010000052.1:0-15003 GCA_965660495.1 Puniceispirillaceae bacterium (SeqCode) | reverse complement strand
CTGCTTTATATCTGCCCACTATTTTTGCCAGTAATGGACGGGTGATGACCCTGACCACAGAAGCGGTGACGCTGGCCGCCGGGGCTGGACGCCAGAATCTGGGCATTGCCAGTCTGATGCAGATGGTTCTGCCATTGCTGGTTTTCCTGATCTGTGACCGGCTGGCACGTGCCCGCCTTGCGCGGTTCAGTTTTTTTAAAATCTGATTTTTTAACAAGTACGGCTCTTTTTTACCTCAGAGCTGGCTTGCAGAATTTCCCTCTCTGCGGGCATACTTTATTGCAACAGGCACAAGCCGGTTTTTTGATGAGGGATTTCATGTCAGAGCAAACAGCCACAGATTTTACGCAAAAAAAAGTAATTATCACGGGCGGATCCAGCGGTGTGGGCGCAGATATGGCACGTGCATTTGCCAGCCGCGGGGCAGAGGTATGGATCAGCGGCCGGCGCGAAGAGGCTTTACAAAAAATCGCCAACCAGCATACCGGTATAGACTATGTCCTGGCCGATATGGCGGATGAGGCGGGGGTGAAAAATCTGTTTGATAAAGCGTGTGAAAATGGCCGACCAGCCGATATTGTGATCGCCAATGCCGGCATTGCCGATAGTGCGCCTCTGGATAAAACCCCGACCCAAATGTGGGACGATATTTTGGCGATTAATTTAACGGGTGTATTTTTCTGCCTGCGTGAAGGGCTGGCCAGAATGAAGGCTACCTCTCTTGGCTCCGGGCGGCTGATCGCTATTGCCTCTATGACCGGCAAGCGCAGCTATCCCTATATCTCTGCCTATGCGGCCAGCAAACATGGTGTGCTGGGTCTGGTAAAATCCGCGGCGCTGGAAACCGCCCGATCCGGGATTACGGTAAATGCGATTTGTCCAGGCTATCTGGATACCGAAATGACCCATCGTTCCATCGAAATGATCCAGAAAAAAACCGGATTGAGTGCCGAAGCTGCAGAAGAAAAGCTGAAAATATTTTCCCCGCAACATCGCCTGTTTGCCGCAGAAGAAGTAAGTGCCGCTGCGCTCTATCTTGCCAGTGATGCAGCGCGGGGCGTTAACGGGCAAGCCCTGTCGGTTTGCGGCGGCGAGACCTGGTAGGAAAAAAAGAGGCCTAAAAGAAAAAAACAGGCCTGACAGAAAAAAAGAGATAGGGGCAAAATCCTCCACCTCTTTTTATTATATGCAGCTGTTACTAACAAAATTTTTCCGGCCAGAATTTTTCCGGCCAGAATTTTCCTGCCAGAGCGATAAGGGCTTACCAGCTGCCGGTATTTTCCATAGACAGCCAGGGTTCAGCCGGGGCAAGGGCTTCGCCTTCTTGCAGCAATTCCAGTGATATCCCGTCCGGTGAGCGCACAAAAGCCATACGGCCATCGCGCGGCGGCCGGTTAATAACAACCCCCTCATCCATCAGTTTTTGACAGGTTTCATAAATATTTTTTACCGTATAGGCGAGGTGGCCAAAATTGCGCCCGCCGCCATAGGCTGCGTCATTATCCCAGTTATAGGTCAATTCCAGTTCCGGGGCGCGTTCTACCTTTGACTGATCCAAATCCTGATCAGCGACCAGAAAAATCAGCGTATAGCGGCCTTTTTCATCTTCTTTTCGCCGGGTTTCGATCATGCCCAGCTTGCCGACAAAAAAATCCAGTGCGGCATCCACATCATTCACGCGGATCATGGTGTGCAGATATTTCATTTCTCTTGTTCCTCTTGCCAAAAATTTTATGGAAAAAATTATTCTCTGACACCCAGCATAATCTGTTTAGCCTGCAATTGAAAACCGCCAATTTTGAAATGGCAGGGGGAAATGATTTTGCAGAAATCATATCTTGTCCGCAACAGCAATTGACCATCGCTGGCAAGGCGATTATCGTTGCCTCACATAAATCTATTATCGGAGCAAATTACGCGGATAAATCCGGGCGTTAAACCGGCTTCTGATATTCCTATCTCAAAGAGGTTTCATGACATGACAGATACAGTTCTTCATTATATTGGCGGCAAGGCAACCAAAGGCGCATCCAGCCGCGTTATGGATGTCTATAATCCGGCTCTTGGCCAGAAAAAAAGTGAAGTCGTTATGGGAACGGCAAAGGATGTGGAAGCAGCGGTCGAAGCGGCCAGAAAAATCTTCCCTAGCTGGGCCTCCACCCCGCCGGTACGCCGTGCACGCGTCATGTTCAAATTTCTGGAGCTGGTGCGCCGCGATAAGGAAAAACTGGCCGAGGTCATTACCTCTGAACATGGCAAGGTCTTTACCGATGCGTGCGGCGAGGTAGAGCGCGGTATCGAGGTGGTAGAATTTGCCTGTGGCATTCCTGCCTTGCTAAAGGGGGAATATTCTGCACAAGCCTCTACCGGTATTGATAATTTTACCTTTCGCCAGCCGCTGGGTATTGTGGCCGGCATCACCCCTTTTAACTTTCCTGTTATGGTACCGATGTGGATGTTCCCATTGGCCATTGCGACAGGCAATTGCTTTATCCTGAAACCCAGCCCAACCGACCCGACTGTCTCGCTGATGATGGCAGATTTGCTGGCCGAAGCCGGTCTGCCTGAAGGGGTGTTTAGCGTTATTCAGGGGGACAAGGAATCGGTCGATGCGATTTTGGAGAATCAGGCGATTTCGGCTGTTTCTTTTGTCGGCTCTACCCCTATTGCCCATTACATCTATACCAAAGGCGCTGAAAACGGCAAACGGGTACAGGCGCTGGGCGGGGCAAAGAACCATATGATGGTGATGCCGGATGCCGATTTGGATAAAACCGTGGATGCGCTTATTGGTTCTGCCTATGGCTCGGCTGGCGAGCGGTGTATGGCGATCTCGGTTGCGCTGCTGGTTGGTGATGTAGGTGATAAGATTATCCCGCAACTAGCTGAACGGGCAAAAACCCTGAAGGTCAAAAATGGTATGGAACTTGATGCGGAAATGGGGCCGATTGTCAGTGCGGCTGCCCATGAGCGCATTACCTCGATGATCGAAAAAGGCGTAAAAGAAGGCGCTGAACTGGTTGTTGATGGACGCGGTGTATCTGTGCCCGGCCATAATCAGGGCTATTTTATGGGGGGCAGCCTGTTTGATCACGTCACCCCGGAAATGTCTATTTATCAGGAAGAAATTTTTGGCCCTGTCCTGTCTTGTGTAAGGGTGGCCAATTCTGCCGAAGGCATAGAGCTGATCAATAATCATCGCTATGGCAACGGGGTTTCTGTCTTTACTTCTGACGGGAATACCGCACGTGAATTTTCAAGCCAGATTCAGGTCGGTATGGTCGGGGTTAATGTGCCGATACCTGTGCCGATGGCCTGGCATGGTTTTGGCGGGTGGAAACAAAGCCTGTTTGGCGATCTGCACGCCTTTGGCAATGAGGCGGTGCAATTTTACACCAAGCAGAAATCTGTCATGCAGCGCTGGCCGGATTCAATCGCCAAAGGGGCGGAATTTGTTATCCCGCACACCAAATAGCCTTTTTCTGCCTCGGGGTGTTTTCGATTGCGGTGCGATATTGATCTAACCTGTCTTGCCCCTGCCATGCGGCACGCCGGGGCAGAAATTTTAACCATAAAGGCAGGCGGGGTAGAGGCAGATTACAAGGCAGATGCCTCACCTGTCACGCAGGCTGATCATGCCAGCGAGGCAATATTAAAGGCAGCACTGGCACGGTTTTTTCCCGATATTCCGGTTATTTCAGAAGAAAACACGGAAAGCCATTTGCTGTCCCCCGCCGCCAGCTATTTTCTGGTAGATCCGCTTGATGGGACGCGCGAATTTATCCGCCAGGACAGCAATGGTCATTTCACCGTCAATATCGGGTTTGTCCAACAGGGCATGGCGTGCGGCGGGATAATTTATGTCCCTGCTATGGACTGGCTCTGCTGGACAGATAAGAATGGTCAGGCACATCAAGAAAAAGATGGCCAGCACAGCCTGTTACAGATTCGCCAAGTGCCGAAAAAAGGGCCCGCTGCGCTGGCCAGCCGCTCGCATCGCGATCCAAAAACAAACGGGTTTTTGGAAGCAGAAGCGATCGCCGATATTGTCTCGGCCGGGTCTTCTTTGAAATTTTTGCTTCTGGCCGCGGGCAAGGCTGATATTTACCCGCGTTTTGGCCCGACAATGGAATGGGACACCGCCGCAGGCGAAGCGATTTTGCGCGGGGCAGGTGGTCATATCCATACCCCCGATGGCCAGCCCCACCTCTATGGTAAGCCGGGCTGGAAAAACGGGGCATTTATCGCTTGTGCCGGATACAGACCGGCTTTTCCCCTGGCTCGGTACTAGCCAAGACGGCTTTTTATCTTCATGATTTATCTTGTCAGAGAGGATGATTTTATGATGCAAATAAAAAGCAACATAAAATTCATCAGATAATCGACAAGACCAAAGGGAGGCAAAGAGATGAAAACCAGAGCCGCGATTGCGTTTGAAGCTGGCCAGCCGCTAGAGATAGTTGAGCTGGATCTCGAAGGCCCGAAACAGGGCGAAGTGCTGGTTGAAATTATGGCTACAGGTATCTGCCATACGGATGAATTTACCCTGTCCGGTGCAGACCCTGAAGGATTGTTTCCGGCGATTTTAGGTCATGAAGGGGCAGGGATTGTACGCGAAATTGGCGCTGGTGTCACCTCGCTGGCGGTGGGCGACCATGTCATACCGCTCTATACGCCTGAATGCGGCGAATGCGAATATTGCCTGCATCCCAAAACCAATCTTTGTCAGGCCATCCGAACCACACAAGGACAAGGGCTGATGCCAGATGGCACATCGCGTTTTTCCTATAAAGGCCAGCCGGTGCATCATTATATGGGCACATCAACTTTTTCCAATTTTACCGTGCTGCCTGAAATTGCGCTGGCAAAGGTGAATAAAGCCGCCCCCTTTGACAAGATTTGCTATATTGGTTGCGGGGTGACAACTGGCATCGGAGCGGTCATCAATACCGCCAGGGCAGAGCCCGGATGCCGGGCGGTGGTGTTCGGGCTTGGCGGGATTGGCCTGAATGTCATACAGGGTTTGCAGATGATAGGGGCAAGCCAGATTGTTGGTGTGGATTTAAATGATGACAAGCAAAGCTGGGGCACCCGCTTTGGCATGACCGATTTTGTCAATCCAGCGAAGATATCGGGTGACCTGACCGCCCATTTGATTGAGCTGACCGGCGGCGGGGCAGATTACAGCTTTGAATGTATCGGCAATACAGATGTGATGCGCGTCGCGCTGGAATGTGCCCATAAAGGCTGGGGCGAATCCATTATTATCGGTGTGGCTGGTGCTGGCAAAGAGATCAGCACTCGCCCCTTCCAACTGGTGACGGGTCGTTCCTGGCGCGGTACGGCCTTTGGCGGGGCAAGAGGGCGCAGCGATGTGCCTAAAATTGTAGACTGGTATATGGATGGCAAGATTGAGATTGACCCGATGATTACCCATACCCTGTCTCTGGAAGAGATCAATAAGGGATTTGATCTGATGCATGAGGGCAGCTCTATCCGCTCGGTTGTGGTGTTTTAATAAAAAAAGGAATAGGCAGAGCAAATGGTGCAGCAGATAGATGGGCTTAAGGGTGTTTCTGCCTGCCTTGCCGCAATAGATAAAACCGAGCCGCAACTAAAAGCCTGGGTAGCGCTGGACAGAAACGCCCGCCCTCAAAATACCCATGGGTCATTAGCCGGTATCGCGGTTGGGATAAAAGACATCATTGATGTTGCCGGCATGGCGTGCCGCTATGGCTCAGCCATTTATGCCGATCGCATAGCCGATACAGATGCAGAGTTGGTCGCCGCCTTGCGGGCTGCCGGGGCGGTTTTGCTGGGCAAGACAGTTACGACCGAATTTGCCTATATGCAAAAAAGCATCACCCGCAATCCCCATAATAGCGCCTTTTCGCCTGGCGGCTCTTCCAGCGGGTCTGCGGCGGCCGTAGCGGCCGGGCAGATTGATATGGCCGTTGGCACGCAAACAGGGGGGTCGGTTATTCGCCCTGCCTCCTATTGCCAGGTACATGGCTTTAAACCAACCCGTGGCACTATCAGCCGCAAGGGGGTATTGCAGACCTCTCAAACGCTGGATCAGGTGGGGGTCTTTGCCAGCTCTCTGGTCAGGCTTGGCCAATTGGCAGCGGTGGTGACAGGGCAAGCTGAACTGGCAGCCGCATCAAAAAACATCTACAATACGCCCCCGAAATTACTCTATCTGGAAGGAATATATGGCGAGCGGGTAGAAAATTATGTGCATGATGGGCTGATGAAAATAGCCCGCGCGCTGCCAGAACATATAGATATTCGCCCTGCCCCGAAAGCAGAAATCACCAAATTTCTGGATAGCCATAAAACCATCTATGATTTTGAGATTTGCCAGAATATTGGCCCGCTTATGCACGCACATAAGCCATTGATGAGTAGCGAAATTCTGGAAGCAATAAAAAGAGGTAAAGCAATTTCACCAGCAGACTATCACGCCGCCCTTTTGGTGCGCGAGGAAGCGGTGGATTTTTTTGATTCTATGCTGGCCGGATATGATGGCTTGTTAAGCCCGTCAGCGACAGGCGAAGCGCCTGTCTTTGAAGAAGGAACAGGCGATTCCATTTGCAACTGTTTGTGGAGCCTGACAGGCTATCCATCTGTCAGCCTGCCCATTTCCGGGGCGTTTGCAATCACCGGGCCAAATGGGCTGGGGGTCGGAATACAGCTTACCATTACCACAGGACGGGATGCGGCGCTTTTGGGGCTTGCTGGCTGGCTGGAGTCCAGACTAGCATAAGAACAGATTGCCAATAATTAAGACATATCTGGCAGGGTGCAGAAAAGAGGGCAACTAATGTCAAAGACACCGCTTTATATTGATAATCTGCAATATGCAAACTGGTCGCCTGCCCTGTTTGAAGAGATGGCACAAGCGCATCTAGCGGCCGTCCATGTCACCATTTGCTATCATGAAAATTTCCGCCAGACAGTGGAAAATATGATTAGCTGGAATCGCTATATCGAAGCCTATCCGGACAGGTTGATGTTTGGCCGGACAGGGGCGGATGTACGTACCGCTCATGCCAGTGGCAAGACAGCTATTTTTTATGGATTTCAAAATTGTGCCCCGATGGAAGATGATATTGGCCTGATTGAAATTCTGCATCAGCTGGGTGGCCGCTTTATGCAGCTGACCTATAATAACCAGTCCTTGCTTGCCACCGGATGTTATGAGGCAGAAGACCCCGGCCTTACCCGCTTTGGCCGGCAAGCGATTAAAGAAATGAACCGGGTCGGGCTGGTGATTGATATGAGCCATTCTGCCGAACGTTCCAGCCTGGAAGCGATAGAGGCCTCTGAACGCCCGATTGCCATCACCCATGCCAATCCCGACTGGTGGCATCCTGCCCGCCGTAATAAATCAGACAGGCTGATAAGGGCATTGACCGAAACTGGCGGGATGATCGGTTTTTCTTTATATCCGCATCATTTAAAAGAGGGCAGTCAATGTAGCTTGCAGAGCTTTTGCCAGATGATAGCACAAGCAGCAGAAAGATATGGGGTTTCTGCTCTGGGGATAGGTTCAGACCTGTGTCAGGATCAGCCGGATTCAGTGGTGGAATGGATGCGTAATGGTCGCTGGTCACGCGAGACAGATTTTGGCGAAGGCAGTGCGGCCAATCCGGGCTTTCCGGATCAGCCAACATGGTTTCAGGGCATAAAGGATTTTCCGAATCTTGCAAAGGGTTTGCGCGATGTCGGCTTTTCCGAGGCAGAGACAGATGCCATTATGGGCGGAAACTGGTTGCGCTTTTATGATGAAAATTTTATCAGGCAGGCTTAGATGACACCGCTTTTGGAACAGCAGACAGACAGATATGTTTGCGGCGCATCGCTACCGCCCTTGCGTCCGGTTGACAGGGTTATGCGGCTATCGCGTATGGGCGCTTTTTTCCCCCATCGCCTGAGCTTTATGCGAGTATTGATCCGCCGCCTTGCCAAACAAAAGGCGGTAATGCAGATGCCTGTCTGCGAACTGGATGAAAACGGCTTTGGCCATATTGTCCTCTCCCTGCCCTTATCTGGCAGAATATATTCGCTTATCGCCTATAGCCGCCATCTAGAAGATAGCGCGCGCACCGACCGGGTTATCGCTACCCAATGGGATGCCAGCTTTTGTCTTTTTGACGGGGTACCAGAACCAGCAGATATTAAAAGGCTGGCAGATGAGGTCACCCGCCAGGAAGCTGGACGTTATGATAATCGTGTGCTTACCCTGTCCAGAGCGAATAAATCTGTGCGCCTGTTCCAGCATATTATAGAAGCCCTAGCCTCTGGCTGCCAGCCAGATAAAGAACAGCTGGTTGCAACCGGCTATCTGATGCGTACCACCGCTGTTTATGGCAATGGCAAATTCGGGATTGCCGACCGGGATCAGCTGATCAAATATGACGGGCTGGAAGGTGCGTTTCAGGCAGAAATGCTGACGGTTTTCCTGATCCGTGAATTCACGCTATTTCTGGCAGAATATTGTGCAATCCAAAAAGGCGGAAGCATAGCTGTTCCCCTTTCAAGGGAAAATCGTCGCTATCTGGGGGTGGGAAATTCCACCGGGCTGGGTATGGCCCCTTTTCTGGTGACCCATCCATGTCTGCTCAATAGCTGGATAATGGCACGCGAAGTCGCCTTCACCCGTGTCATTCAGTGCCAGAAAGCCCGTCCCGATCAGATACAGCGAGCAGAAGATTTGCTGGCACGTGCGCGCCTTCATTGTCTGGATTGGCAAGTTGAGGACGCAATACAAATGCAGCGTATTCATATTTTGCGCGGTGAGCTGGAAAGGCTGCTTGCCGATATTTCTGCCCGTCCATTGCCAGAAACCGCCCCTTTTGCCGACCTTTATCAACGGGCGGAAAATGCCTCGGAAGAATTGCAGGAATTGCTGGTCTCTGTCCTGATAGAGCTGATGCCAGAAGAGGTGGATATGCTGGCAGATTGCATGGCAACCGATGCCCTGCCCCGCCTTGTTCCGCAAATGAAGATATCAGAGCTTAAATCGCTAATGGCTGAACATTATCACTGGGTAGAGGATATTGATTTTGGCCAGCCGGCAGCCGATGCCCAATTCTGGTATGTTTCGGCTGCCAAGCTGGAGCCGCGTCTGGGCTTGCGCCATTCAGAGCCCGGGGCAGAGCTGGAAATGCCGTTTAATATTGCCGGCTATATTCGGGCATTAAAACCTGTGCTGGAACAGGCAGATGAAGATGAAAGCGTGGCAAGCTTTTTACTGCGCGCGCCCCAACATCGAAATATCATCCGGCGCATACAGACCATTGCGAAATTTCCCTATGGCGAAATCCATGATAATCTGGTCGGGCAGGATTGCCGACCTATTGATTTGCTAAGGTGTAAATTATCCTTTTTCGGGGCAAGTAAATTTGACCCAAAATCCGATAAATGGACACGCATTACCCTGTATCAGGGAGCACCAACCGCAAGTGAATTAGCCACAAACCCGCCAGAAATTTCAGATGACTGGCTGTTCCCCCTGCACCCCGATAGTGCCAGCCCGCAATCATAAAAGAACCGCCCCGGCCATGCAACTTTCCGCAAACGAGATTTATCAGACAGCCAGAAAAGCCTGTCTGGCATCGGGCTATCCCCATGATCGGGCAGAAGATATCGCCTATGCGGTAAGCTGGCTGCAATCTGCGGGCTTTGATGGATGTAATGCCCTTCTCGATATGCTGGTAGAGGCAAAAAAAGATTATCTTTCAGCTGACCTCCGCCCGGAAAGGGTCGGGGAAAATATTATTCTCGATATTGGATATCTTCAACCTGCTTTTGAAGGGATTGCCGCGATTGACTGGTTGCTGGCAGGCGACAAAGGCGCAGAAATTAAAATAGGCAGGCTATCACACCCCTTGATATTTGCCGGGCTGTTATGGTGGGCAGGACATATCTATCAACAGGCCTTTATCCTGACCAGCAAAGACACACAAGAAACCATCCATTTGCCATATTCGGATATCGGCGCGGTTTCTGCGCTATCTTGTCTTACAGGACAGATATCTATCCGGCCAGGCGACGGGCAAGCCTCGGTTTTTTCTGTGCCAGCTGGCCATAGCGGGGTAACTGAAAAGGTTTGGGATCGCTTGCTGGAACTGGCTGCACACACCTACGTTCCTGAAAGTGAAGCCTCGCGCCTGTCCGGGGCAGGGGCAGGGCTGGTAGATAATGATTGATGCCTAAAAAGGGCAAAATTAGACAGGTTGAATGGGACAGGCTAGTCTGTTAAGGGCAAAAAATTACTGGTCAAAAACAGCTATCATAAAAACAGGAGGCAAATATCATGAGCGAGATTGAAACACGGGAAATAAGCCTTGCAGATATTGAAAATCTGGCCTTGCGCGTTTTTACCAAACATGGCTGTTCTGCCGATAATGCAGCAGCTCTGGCCAGAACCGTGACCCGAGCCGAGCGCGATGGCTCTGCCTCGCACGGGCTGTTTCGTGTGCCTGGATATATTGCCTCTCTTGCCTCGGGCAAGGTAAAGGGCGAAGCTGTGCCAAAAATCGAGCAAAGCCTGGCATCTGTCATCAGCGTGGATGGCGATTATGGTTATGCCCCGCTGGCACTGGAAACAGGCCTGCCAGTACTGGCTAGGGCAGCGTCTGAAACAGGCATTGCTGTCATGCGTATTATTAATTCCTTTCATTTTGCCGCGATGTGGCCGGAAACAGAATATCTGGCAGAGCAAGGGCTGGCAGGGCTTGCCTGTACCGCCTTTAAGCCGTCTGTTGCACCGGCTGGGGCAAAACAGGCCTTTTTTGGCACGAACCCGATTTCCTTTGCCTGGCCGCGCCCCGGCCATACACCGATTGTCTTTGATATGGCTACCTCGCGTCTGGCAAAGGGGGATGTTCAAATTGCGGCACGTGATGGCCATGCTGTGCCGCCGGATACCGGCTTGGGGCCAGATGGCCAGCCTACCAATGATCCGGCTGAAATCTTAAAAGGGGTGCTATTGCCCTTTGGCGGCTATAAGGGGTCGGCCATTGCGATGATGGTGGAATTTCTGGCCGCTGGCATGACAGGCGATTATTTTTCTTATGAAGCGGCTGTGCATGACAATAATGATGGCGGGCCGGCAAAGGGGGGCGAATTTATCCTGGCGATGAGCCCGCAATTAATCGCTGGCGATGGCTGGCAGAAACATAATGAAGATTTTATTCAGGCACTATCGGCGCTAGACGGTATTCGCCTGCCAGGTGAAAGACGTCATAAAAACAGGCTGGATACAGGGCCGCGCCATATTAATGCGGCATTGCTGGATAAAATAAACAGTCTGCTCTAGGGTTTTTTGCGCTTTTTATAAGATGATTTTGTATATCAGGGGCGCAAAAATGCCTGCCTCTGTCTTTTTTCGCCTTTCTGCCACTTTTTTTTCATTTCTATGGTTATCTTTTAGAAAAAACAGTGTAGACTAGCCGCCTTGAAAGTTTTGTTTCAAAGTCACAGGTCTTCATTAGATGAAACTCAGAAGATGGCAACAGGAAATCATTGACGGTTTTCCGGATATCCAGAAAGCGCATAGACGTTTTATTATCAAAGCCCCTACAGGGGCAGGTAAAACGGTGCTGGCCAGCGAAATCATCCGCCAGTTTTATGCCGGTGAAAAGGTGATTGTCCTCTGCCATCGCCTGGTTCTGCTGGAGCAGCTGGAGCGGGCATTGGCACGCGAGCATAAGGTGTGCAAGCTGAACCTCAACCATTCGGAAAAAGCCTTTGCCGATTATGATGTCCTGTTATCAACCAGTACCAGAGCGCGCGATATTCTGGATGACGCGGTCGAGCAGGCAAAATTGATCATTATTGATGAAGCCCACCGCGTATCGCCAAACGGGACAGGCTATAAGCGTATTTTGGAATGTTTCATGGAAAAAGGGCGCGATGATGCCCATCTGCTGGGCCTGACCGCTTCACCTGAACGGCGCACCGCTGACCAGCGTGATCAGCTCAGCCTTGCTTTTGATGCCATTATTGATGGCGCGGATATGGAAAAGCTGTTTGAAGAGGGCATATTGGTGCGTCCGCGCTATCGCCCGCATTTTATCCATGATCTGGAACTAGCCTCTATCGATATCAGCTCGGGCGATTTTCCGGTTACCAAGCTGGCCCCGGCGATTATCAAATCCTCGATGATCAGCCATGCCTGTTCTATCTATCTGGAAGAACGGGAAAAAGTGACCCGGCAACCCATATCAGCCTGGTTCTGTCCGGATGTGACGGTGGCGGAAACCACTGTCGAGGCGATTGAAGAGCTGGGCATTTCTGTCAATCTGATCACCGCAAGCACACCGATTAAAGAGCGGATGCAAATGCTGGCCGACCATGCCAATGGCGAGGTAGAGGCAGTGGTATCAGTCGGGGTGCTGGCCGAAGGCTGGGATAATCCGCATTGCAATATCATCGTGCATATGCGCCCGACCCTGTCCAAGGTTTTATGGGGGCAATCAGTCGGTCGGGGCTTGCGTGCGGCAGAAGGCAAGGATGGCTGTGTGGTCATTGATGTCAGCTCGAACTGGTCAACCTTTGGCCCGGTGGAACATCTGCAATGGAGCCTGTGGTCACATCGTGGCACCTATCTGCGGTATAAAAACAGATTCCAATGGATTGCCCAGCAGCCGGTAGATGAACAGCAAAGCTATTTTTTATGCGATAACAAGCTGGAAAGCGGTTTGCGCTGTTCGCATATCTATCTAAAGGACAAATTTTCGGATTCAGGCTGTCCGGTTTGCGGCTCTTACAGCGCGATTGATATTCATAAAGAACAGCGGATGGAAGATTCGGTTAATGATATCGGTCTGCATCGTCTGTTCTTTGAGCGCATTCCGGCCATTTATGAAGAAATGAACAAGGATATTTGGCGCACGCTTGGCCGCACTGCCTGGACAGGGGCAGAGCGGGATGAGCTTATCTTCCTGGCTTTCTGCAAGGCCTTTAGCCTGGTAAGCGGTGCGCCTTCTGCATCTGATTCAGAGTTCTGGCATTATGCCCTGCAAGGTGAGGCGGCTATCCGTCATTTCCTTGTGGAAAACAGAATTCAGATAGTAAAGGGCGAGGAGTTTGAGCATGGTATTCTGGTGGATGGGCTAATGCATGGAAGGCGTATCCGCGCCTTGCAAGCCAATCACGGTATTCTGCTTTGCGGCGAGCTGTTTGCAGAATCTACTGAAGAAGAGCTGGAGCGCAAATATCAGCGTGCCTTGCAAATTGTTGAGCGTTTATCTGTCATGGGTTGCTCATCGCAAGATAATTTGCCTTACTTCAAGGCAAAAGATGTTGTCTAGCCAGATGGCATAATAGGAATTAGCTGCTGGCATAAAGGCTATCGCAAACTATAGGAGAAGAGCCATATGGCCGCATCCAAGCCTGTTATTATCGCCCCGTCTGTGCTGGCAAGTAATTTTGCCGCACTTGGTCAGGAAATAGCCGATGTTCACCGCGCCGGGGCAGACTGGATACATCTGGATGTAATGGATGGCCAGTTTGTGCCGAATTTGACCTTTGGTGCGCCCGTTATTCAGGCAGCACGCAGCAGCTGTGATGCCTATTTTGATGCCCATTTGATGATAGAAACCCCGGATGCCTTGCTGGCCGATTTTGCAAAGGCAGGGGTGCAGGGGATTACAGTTCATGTTGAGGCCTGCCCCCATCTGGACAGAACCCTGAGCTATATTCGCGAGCTGGGCTGCAAGGCCGGGGTCGCACTGAACCCGGCAACTCCGCTTGACACCATTCAGCATTGTCTGGACAGGCTGGATTTAGTACTGGTAATGACGGTCAATCCGGGCTTTGGCGGCCAGCGTTTTATTGATGCGATGCTGCCAAAAATCCAGCAGGCAGCCGCGATGATAGAGGGGCGTGATATCCAGCTTCAGGTCGATGGCGGTATTACAGCTGAGACTGCACCAAAGGTGATTGCAGTCGGGGCAAATAATCTGGTAGCCGGCTCGGCTATTTTTGGGGCAAGTCAGGGCTATGCGCAGGCGATAAAAGCTATCCGGGGCTAGCTTTTTTCTGATTTATATATTTTCCGATTTACCTTTTTTGGCATCATTTTCTGGGATTTGGAAATTTTGGGGCTGACCCCGATATGGGAGGTGCCGCGCTGTTTTGCCAGCTCTATCTGGCGGGCACGTTCTGCAAAGCGGGCGCGCTGAATGGCAGATGTTTTATCGATGCAATGCGGACAGCTTATTCCCGCGACATAGGCTTGTGTTTTCATCTCGTCGGCATTGAGCGGCATTTTACAGGCATGGCAAAGCGCATACTGGCCGCGCTGCAGATTATGATCGACCGCCACCCGGCTATCAAAAACAAAACATTCACCTTCCCATAGAGATTGCTCTTGCGGGATATCTTCCAGATATTGCAGGATGCCGCCTTTTAAGTGATAGACATCTTCAAAGCCCAGATTTTTCATCAGCGCGGTTGATTTCTCGCAACGGATACCGCCTGTGCAATACATGGCCAGCTTTTTTGGCCTTTCTTCTTCTGGCATGGCGGCCAGGGCTTCTGCCCATTGTGGAAATTCGCGAAAGGTTTTGGTCAGCGGGTTTACCGCCCCCTGAAATTGGCCTATCGCAACTTCATAATCATTTCTGGTATCGATCACCATCACACCGGGTTCAGATATCAGCGCGTTCCAGTCTTTCGGACTGACATAAGTGCCAGCTTGCCTGGTGGGGCTGATACCTTTAGCGCCCATCGTTACAATTTCACGTTTTAGCCGCACTTTCATGCGGTGAAAGGGCAGGGTTTCATGTACCGCAAATTTTAATTCCGGTGCGCTGAAAATGGTTTTTTCCAACAGCCAGTCAATAAATCGATGCATATCATCACAGCGCCCGGAAATAGTGCCGTTCAGCCCTTCATCGGCGATCAGCAAGGTCCCCATCAGATCACAGGATGTACAGATATCTTTCAGCTTTTTCTGCCAGAGTTCAATATCGTCAACAGATATGAATT
>CBFIAD010000051.1:0-15240 GCA_965660495.1 Puniceispirillaceae bacterium (SeqCode) | reverse complement strand
GGGGCACGCGCGTGACATGAGGCCATTAGAACGAGCGCATAAATTTTGCTGTGATGATGGGCTGGAAATCCCTATTCTTAAGGCGCCGATGAAACAGCTTGGCATTAAATGGTTTGCTACAGTTACTTCTGTTTCAGAGGCGCTGAAGGCTAAGGAAGCTTGTGCAGATGCGCAGGTTGTGCAAGGTGCAGAGGCAGGCGGTCACAGAGGTAATTTTTTCTCAGACCATGATCACGCTTCAGGATTAATGGCCGTGTTGCCGATTGTGTATAATGCCCGTTGCTGTGCCGGTTATCGCAACGGGCGGAATTTCAGATAGCCGCGGCGTTTCCGCTGCCTTAATGCTTGGGGCATCAGCTGTTCAAATGGCCACATCACAATAAAAAAAGTCGCTGAAACCAAATGATTTCAGCGACTTAAATGGTGAGCGGTACAGGATTCGAACCTGTGACCCAGTGATTAAAAGTCAAGGTTCTGACCAGTAATCGTTGCCCAAAATTCCTAGTAGCAAGTGACTTATCTAGCCAACAGCTACGACACTTAGATGGTAGCATAATGCTAGGCATTTAGCGAGATTCCAATGATTTACCCCTGCCCTGCATAGTCTTGGTGTAGAGGGATTGTTCATTGGTTCGCAGGGTTACACTTCAGGTTCTACTGTGAGTTTTCCCTGTGCATAAATTCTATTAATGAACCAGGTGGATTTAATCCCAAATGAAATTACTAAAACCGCGAAGATGTATTTGTTAACCGCTTGAAGTATTGTGAAATATGTTTGAAACTCAAATCATAGAAATGGAGTTTTTATCATGAATAAATACATAATTGCAGCAATGTGTGGCCTAGCTTTATCTTCCTGTGCCTCTATAACTAATGATGCTTTTGTTCCAATGGCAATATCATTTAGTGATGGCAGCTCAGGGACTTGTCAAATAACAAATAAACGGATGTCTATTGAGGCCTCTATACCGAGCGCCCCAATGATTAGAAGAAGTGATGATAACCTTCAACTAAACTGCAAGACTGACGATGGCAGAACAGCAATTGCCTCAGTCCCTAGTAGCATGGGAGGTAAAATTGTAGCTAGTGCTGTTTTCCTTGATTTTGGTATCACAGATGCAATAACAGACAAGCACAGAGAATATCCAGCTAGTTACGTTGTTCCTATTAAGAAGTAAAGTTAACCTTTTTGTTAACTTCTTGATGTTATATTGGTGCACTAAATGGCTTGAAAACACTTGACAAAAAACGAAAGGGGCAAGTGAGTTTAAGGTTAACGTCACTTGCCTTCACAGGAAACGTCACCAAGCATCTCACTTGCCCCTTAAAATGGTGAGCGGTACAGGATTCGAACCTGTGACCCAGTGATTAAAAGTCACTTGCTCTACCAACTGAGCTAACCGCCCAGTAAGGTAACCTCGGTGTGGTCTAGTGACGAAAAGTGAGCGTCACAAACACTTGCCCTCAGTATATCAGTTCGGTGGCAGTTGGTAAAGCATAAAATAATAAATTTTTCAACCGCCACATAAGGTATAAAAGGACGGGGTGGCGGTATAAAAGCAGCCGCACTGGCCAGGCTATTTTGACTGGAAATAAAGCTGGATACGCGCTTCTACTTCTGGCGGCACAAAAGACGAGATATCGCCGCCAAATTTGGCGATTTCCTTGACCAGTGAGGAAGCCACAAAATGCTGATGTTCCGAAGCGGTTAAAAATACTGTTTCCAGATTTTCCTTTAGCCGACGGTTAGCGCTTGCCATCTGAAACTCATATTCAAAATCCGATACCGCGCGCAAGCCCCGAATAATAAAGCTGGCCCCCACATTTTCAGAAAAATCGGTTAGCAAACCAGTAAAGCTTTGCACAATAATATCTTTTTTCAGGCCATTTTTTTGGCTGACCAATGCCATCTGTTCCTGAATAATTTCCAGCCTGTCCGTCAGCGAGAACATGGGCGATTTACCGCTATTTTCGGCGACACCGATTACCAGTTTATCGCAAATCTGGCTTGCCCGCGTCATAATATCCAGATGACCATAGGTGAGCGGATCAAATGTGCCGGGATATAGGCCGATACGGGTCATGCCTCTTCCTCGCTCCCTGTGCTATCATCACCTTTGCCATCCTCGCCTGTAGCCGGTTCAGCGGCGCGCTCTTCTGATGCGGTGTCAGAGGCGGCTTCTTCTGCGGTGATTATTAGTTCTTCTGCCTCTTCATCCTCTTCTGTATCGGCATCGCGAATAACCCCAACCGAGACAACTTTTTCCTCGCCATCCACTTCAAACAGGCGTACCCCTTGCGTTTTACGGCCAGCGATACGAATGGTATCGCCCTCGCCGCCATCAACGCGGATGCGAATAACCTTGCCAGCATCAGTGACCAGCATCAGCTGGTCTTCGGCAAATACGGTAAAGGAAGCAACCACCAGACCATTGCGTTCGGAAGTTTCAATATTGGCAACCCCCTGCCCGCCGCGCCCGGTACGCCGGTAATCATCAACCGAAGTACGCTTACCATAGCCATTTTCGGTAATAGACAGGACATATTCACGCTCCGGATCGCGAATAACACACATGGAAACCAGATAATCCTTATCCAGCAAGCGCATACCGCGCACGCCGACAGAGCCGCGCCCCTTAAAGACACGCACATCATTAGCCGCAAAGCGTATCGCCTTGCCATTGCGCGAGGCCAGCAGAACATGATCGGCATCCTGACATGGCAATACCCCGATCAGGCTGTCATCCTCATCCAGCTTCATCGCAATCTTGCCATTACGCATGATATTGGTGAAATCAGAAAGCAGATTACGCCGAATATTGCCCTTGGCCGTGGCAAACAGAATATTCAGCTTTTCCCAGCTTGCCTCATCCTGCGGCATGGGCATAACCGTCTGGATAGTCTCTTCCGGGGCAATGGGCAGCAAATTCACCATCGCCTTGCCGATAGATTGTGGCGAGGCTTCAGGCAATTTATAGCATTTAAGCTGATAAACCATCCCTTTTGAGGTAAAAAACAGAATAGGCGTATGGGTATTGGCCACAAACAGGCGGGTAACAAAATCTTCCTCGCGCGTTTTCATGCCTGTCCGGCCTTTTCCGCCGCGACGCTGGGCGCGATAATCAGATAAAGCCACCCGTTTGATATAGCCGCGATGGCTGACCGTAACTACCATATCTTCTTGCTGGATTAAATCTTCATCATCCTGGTCGGCTAGAGCATCCGATATTTCGGTACGGCGCGGGTCATCCAGCCTGTCATGGGTGGCTTGCAATTCTTCTAATACCACTTCGGTCAAACGTGCCTGGCTGGATAGAATCTCCAGATAATCCTTGATTTGGTCTGCCAGCTCTCTTGTTTCTTCGGCCAGCTTGTCGCGCTCCATGCCGGTCAGGCGCTGCAAGCGCAATTCCAGAATAGCGCGTGCTTGCGTCTCTGAGAGATGATAATGGCCATCTACCACCTTGTGGCCCGGATCATCGATAAGCGAGATAAAGGCCTCAACCTCCTGTGCCGGCCAGGCTTTTTCCATTAGACCCTGACGTGCCTGCTCGGCATTTGGGGCAGATTTAATCAGTTCAATAATCTCGTCAATAGAGGCCAAAGCCACCAGCAAGCCGGCCAGAATATGTGCCCGATCCCGTGATTTGGTCAGCAAATAGCGGGTGCGCCGGGTAATAACCTCGCGTCGGAAGCTGCAAAACGCATCCAGCACCTCGCGCAATCCCATTTGCTGAGGCCTGCCATTATGCATGGCCAGCATATTGACCGCGAAGCTGGTTTGCAGCCTTGTGTGGCGATAAAGCTGATTAAGCACCACATCGCCTGAACCATCGCGCTTAATCTCGATAACCACGCGCATTCCCTTGCGATCAGACTCATCGCGAATATCGGAAATGCCTTCAATGGTTTTTTCGCGCACCAGCTCGCCAATCCGCTCCAGCAACTGGGCTTTATTTACCTGATAGGGAATTTCAGTGATGATAATCTGTTCCCTGTCCCTGGCGGTGGTTTGCACTTCAGCACGAGCGCGCATCATTACCGAGCCGCGTCCGGTTCGAAACGCATCGCGTATGCCAGAACGCCCCATAATCAGCGCCCCTGTCGGGAAATCAGGGCCAGGCACAATTTCCATCAGCTCTTCTTCGCTCAGCGCAGGATTTTGAATAATGGCCATACTGGCACGAATAACTTCCCCCGGATTATGGGGCGGAATATTGGTGGCCATCCCAACCGCGATACCCCCTGCCCCATTAACCAGCAGATTGGGATATTCGGCTGGCAGAACAGAAGGCTCATCCTGTGTTTCATCATAATTGGGGATGAAATCTACAGTATCTTTATCAATATCGCGCAATAGCGATTCAGCCGCCCTGGCCAGGCGTGATTCGGTATAGCGCATGGCCGCAGCCGGATCGCCGTCTACCGAGCCGAAATTGCCTTGCCCATCGACCAGAGGCAGGCGCATGGAAAAGCTTTGCGCCATCCGCACCATCGCCTCATAGATAGAACTATCGCCATGAGGGTGATAATTACCCATCACATCCCCGACGATACGCGCAGATTTACGCGGCGGTTTTGACCAGTCGTAATTGCCTTCCATCATCGCATATAAAATCCGGCGATGAACCGGCTTCAGGCCATCTCTTACATCCGGCAGCGCGCGTGAGACAATCACGCTCATCGCGTAATCGAGATAAGACCGGCGCATCTCATCCGAGATGGAGATTACAGGGCTGGGTGCTACAGGTGGCAGGGGTGCATCAGACAAAGAGCTATTCCATTCCAAATAGAAAGTAAAAACCTCAATATCTATACCATATTACCGGTTGCAAACACCAGATATTGTTGCAATTAACAATATTTTTATTGCAGATAAGCAAATGATCGGGATGTTGGTACTGGCCGCATGGGCGTGCGCCCTAGAACGGGATATCATCATCCAGATTATCGCCACCTGCCATCGGGGGCGGGCTCATCGAATCAGCGCTCATATCGCCTGATTGACCGCCCATATCACTGCCAATCGCGCCCATCCCTTCCGAACGGCTGCCCAGCAAGGTCAATTCGCCGCGATAGCGTTGCAATACCACCTCTGTGGTGTATTTCTCCACCCCTTGCTGATCCGTCCATTTACGGGTTTGCAACTGGCCTTCAATATAGACCGTGCTGCCTTTACGCAAATATTGCTCGGCTATTCTGGCCAGCGCTTCATTAAAAATCACCACACGATGCCATTCGGTGCGCTCGCGCTGCTCGCCTGAATTGCGATCTTTCCAGCGTTCAGATGTTGCAATCGATAAATTGACAATTTTCATGCCATCTTGCGTGCTGCGTACTTCCGGATCCCGGCCAAGATTTCCAAGAAGCGTTACTTTGTTTACACTGCCAGCCATCTATCAAGCCCCCTAGCGTTTATGGTATGTGGTTTTGTGTTTAGCGCTATCATTATCGCCATGTTCCAGATGTTAGCCTAGCACAGTTCATTAAAAGCAAAACAGCATTTGCGGGAATTTTTTTCTGTTCGGCAGATGATAACAAGGTAAAACAGGTTATATTGACAAATAATTATCCTTTTATGGAATTTTAAAAGCGTGATATTCAGGCAAAAACTGGATATCGCCCCTTTAGACAGACGCGCATTTACTAAAGATACAGGCAAATATAATGACGAAAAAGACAGGGTCTGAAACAGCTACACGTCATATCAGCGTGCGCGGTGCGCGTGAACATAATTTGCGTAATGTGAATGTAGATTTGCCGCGCGACAGCTTGGTGGTCATCACTGGCCTTTCCGGCTCAGGCAAATCCAGCCTTGCCTTTGATACGATTTATGCCGAAGGCCAGCGCCGCTATGTCGAATCACTTTCTGCCTATGCCCGTCAGTTTCTGGAAATGATGCAAAAGCCGGATGTGGATTTGATTGAAGGCCTGTCGCCGGCAATTTCCATTGAACAAAAGACCACCTCGCGCAATCCGCGTTCGACGGTCGGAACAGTTACCGAAATTTATGATTATATGCGCCTGTTATGGGCGCGTGTCGGGGTGCCCTATTCGCCGGCAACAGGTTTGCCTATTACGTCGCAAACCGTCAGCCAGATGGTCGATATCATTCTGGCAATGGAAGAAGGCACACGTCTTTATCTGCTGGCGCCGGTCATACGCGGGCGAAAAGGTGAATATCGCAAGGAAATGGCGAGCTGGCTGCAAAAAGGGTTTGGCCGGGCGCGAATTGACGGCGAATTTTACGAACTGGACAGCCCGCCTGCCCTCGATAAAAAGAAAAAACATGATATCGAGATTGTGGTAGACCGGCTTGTAATAAAAAAAGACCAGGAAACACTGGCAACAAGGCTGGCTGATTCGCTGGAAACTGCCCTTGATCTGGCAGATGGTCTGGTCTTTGCAGATGATGCAAAATCCGGCCAGCGCACGGTTTTTTCTGCCCGTTTTGCCTGTCCTGTTTCCGGCTTTACCATTGATGAGGTTGAGCCGCGCCTGTTTTCCTTTAATAACCCTTTTGGGGCCTGCCCCTCTTGCGACGGGCTGGGGGTGTCCGCGCATTTTGAAGAACAGCTGATTGTCCCGGATGCAGATTTGTCCTTGCGCGGCGGGGCGCTTGCCCCATGGGCAAAATCCACCTCAAAATATTATGTGCAAACGTTGGAGAGCCTGGCACGTCATTTCGGTTTTTCTCTGGATGTGGCTTTCCGTGATTTGGACAGCAGAGCCCGGCATATATTGATATATGGCAGCGGTACTGAAAATGTGCAAATGACCTATGAAGACGGGTTGCGCTCTTATAAAACATCCAAGCCCTTTGAAGGGATTATTCCCAATCTAACGCGCCGTTTTGTGGAAACAGATTCAAACTGGGTGCGCGAGGAGCTAGAGCAATTCCGCGCTATCCAGCCTTGTGATGATTGTCAGGGCAAACGCCTGAAATCAGAGGCGCTGGCAGTAAAAATAAATGGCAAGGATATTTCCGATATTTCTGCTCTGTCGATTGGCGATGCGGTAGGCTGGTTTTCCGGGCTGGAAAGCCAGCTTTCGGCACAGGATCAGGAAATTGCCTCTCGCATTTTAAAGGAGATTAATGAAAGGCTGGGTTTTCTTGCCAATGTAGGTTTGCGTTATCTGAACCTTTCGCGCAATTCTGGTACGCTTTCGGGCGGCGAGTCCCAGCGAATTCGGCTTGCCTCTCAGATTGGCTCTGGCCTGACAGGGGTGTTGTATGTGCTGGATGAGCCTTCTATCGGTCTGCATCAGCGCGATAATGACCGGCTATTGGCGACTTTGACCAGATTGCGCGATCTGGGCAATACGGTTCTGGTTGTTGAACATGATGAAGATGCCATTCGGGCAGCTGATTATGTGGTGGATATGGGCCCCGGGGCTGGTGTGCATGGCGGCACAGTGGTAGCCAAAGGCGGGCTAAACGATATTCTGGCAAACCCTGCCTCGCTGACCGGGCAATATCTCAGCGGGGTAAGGGAAATCGCTGTCCCGCAAAAACGCCGCAAGCTGGATGAAAAGCGGATGATCAGGCTAAAAGGGGCAAGCGGCAACAATCTGAAATCGGTGGATGCCGATATCCCGCTAGGCGTGTTAACCTGCGTCACGGGGGTATCCGGGGGCGGTAAATCCACGCTGATTTTGGAAACTTTGTGGAAGGCGTTGTCGCGGCGCTTGCATAAAAGCCGGGAAATCCCTGCCCCGCATAGCCAGATTGAAGGCATTGAACTGCTGGACAAGGTGGTGGATATTGACCAGTCCCCTATCGGGCGGACACCGCGTTCTAATCCGGCCACCTATACAGGGGCTTTTACCCCGATAAGAGAATGGTTTGCCGGCCTGCCAGAAGCAAAATCGCGCGGCTATACGCCAGGCCGTTTCAGCTTTAATGTCAAGGGCGGGCGGTGCGAGGCCTGTCAGGGTGACGGGGTCATCAAGATCGAGATGCATTTCCTGCCAGATGTCTATGTCACTTGCGATAGCTGCAAGGGGCGCAGATATAATCGTGAAACGCTGGAAATATTATGGCGTGGCAAGTCGGTTGCCGATGTGCTGGACATGACAGTAGAAGAAGGGGTGAGCTTTTTCAAAGCTGTGCCTTCTATTCGCGATAAATTGCAAACCATGTTGCGGGTGGGGCTGGGCTATGTGCGTATTGGTCAGCAAGCGACCACCCTGTCCGGCGGCGAAGCCCAGCGGGTGAAACTCTCCAAGGAACTGTCGAAACGCGCAACAGGGCGCACGGTTTATATTCTGGATGAGCCGACCACCGGCCTGCATTTTGCCGATATTGCAAAATTGCTGGAGGTGTTGCATGAGCTGGTAGATGCGGGCAATAGCGTTATTGTTATTGAACATAATCTGGATGTCATAAAAACCGCTGACTGGATCATTGATTTGGGCCCGGAAGGCGGCGATGGTGGCGGCGAGATTGTGGCCAGCGGGACACCGGAAAAAGTAGCCACAATCGCTGGTTCCCATACAGGTCATTATTTGGCACGGCTACTGGATAGCGCAGCGGCAAACAGAAAAAAGGTATCGTGAAATCGTGAAAAATACCCCTCTTCATATCATTGGCGGCGGTTTGGCTGGCTCTGAGGCGGCCTGGCAGGCAGCTGAACAGGGCGTGCAGGTTGTCTTGCATGAAATGCGCCCAAACCGTCCAACTGATGTGCATAAAACGCAAAATTTGGCCGAGCTGGTCTGCTCCAATTCCTTTCGCTCGGATGATGCCAGTGCCAATGCGGTCGGGGTATTACACGCAGAAATGCGTATGCTGAACTCAATAATAATGTCGGAGGCAGATGTCGCAGCTGTTCCGGCAGGCGGGGCATTGGCCGTGGATAGGGATATTTTTGCCCAAGGGGTAGAAGCGCGTCTGGCTGCCCATCCCAATATCACCATAGAGCGCGGGGAAGTAAGCGGCTTGCCAGATGAAAGCTGGGAACAGGTGATTATCGCTACCGGCCCATTGACATCAGATGCGCTGGCGGCGGCGGTACGCGATATTACCGGCGAAGAGGATTTAGCCTTTTTTGATGCCATCGCGCCAATTGTTCATGGCGATAGCATCAATATGAATATTGCCTGGTTTCAGTCCCGTTATGATAAAACCAGTGCAATTGGTGACGGGCGCGATTATATCAATTGTCCGATGACCAAAGAGCAATATGAACATTTTATCGATGAAATGCTGGCAGGTGATAAAATGTCCTTTCATCAATGGGAGGAAAACACCCCCTATTTTGATGGCTGTATGCCGGTAGAGGTGATGGCCGCAAGGGGGCGCGAAACCCTGCGTTTTGGGCCGATGAAGCCGGTTGGCCTGACCAATGCCCATGATAATAGCCGCCCCTATGCGGTGGTTCAGCTGCGCCAGGATAATCGGCTGGGTACGCTATTTAATATGGTGGGCTTTCAGACAAAGCTGAAATATGGCGAACAGGTGCGCGTCTTTCAAATGATACCCGGTCTGGAAGAGGCAAAATTTGCCCGTCTGGGCGGCTTGCACCGCAATACCTTTATCAATAGCCCGCGCCTGCTGGACAGCCAGCTGCGCTTGCAAAAAATGCCTCGTCTGCGCTTTGCCGGCCAGATTACAGGTGTAGAGGGCTATGTGGAATCTGCCTCTATTGGCGGTATGGCAGGGCGTATGGCCGCAGCTGAAATTCTGGGGCAAAGCTGGACAGCCCCGCCTGAGACAACTGCCCATGGCGCATTGCTTGGCCATATTACCGGTGGGGCAATGGCCGATAGCTTTCAGCCCATGAATGTAAATTTTGGCCTGTTCCCTGAATTGGAAGAAAGCGATAACCGAACAGGCAAAAGAAAGCTGAAAGGCAGGGATCGTAAGGCTGCTTTTGCCCGGCGCGCCCTTATTGCGATGCAAAGCTGGTCAGGCGATAGCAAAACAGATATCGAGGCAATTTTTATCAATGCCGAAGAGGCTAGGCAGAGGGCTTAGACACTACTTGCCAGAGGATTTTGAAAAGGATCAGATGGTCGTTTGCCAATGTCTGATCCCCTCCCCGCCGCGCCAGATAGGCAAGAATGATTAAGAATTCTGCCCGTTTTTTATAGCTGTTTTGAATCTCTCTTGCCGTTGCGATTGTCCCAATATCCCTGCCATTGCGGCTGTTATATAGCGCGCTGCCTATCTGATAAAAAAGTGGGCTTTCAGGCAATTGAGCGATTTTACCACATAAGGCGATTATTTCTGCCCAGCATTTCTGGCCAGCCATATCCGGGCTATTGCCTGCTTCTGCGTAATCCTGCCAGCAAATAATCAGCCGGTGGATATCATCGCCCCGAATTGCGCCCTTTGCGATATGACGATTTATTCGTCCCAGCAATTCCACCCCCGAAGATTGCCCGGCAGCGATTTGTTCTTCCCACCATTTCAGGCGGATAAGGGCAAGCATCGGCTCGGAAGCCTGAGACAAAATAAAGTCAAACTCCAGCCCCAATGACAGGATATCGGCCATAATATTTCTATCGCCGGGGGACTGGAATAACAGGCTATAGCTTAACAAGGGCGCGTTTTGGCGCAAGGATTTCCAGCTATTTTGATCTGTCATCATCCGCTATCTTGATTTTAATCTATCGGCAATAACCCAACCGCAGCCGACCGCCCTTCGGTAAGCAATACATTCCAGGTACGACAGGCCGCAGCCGTGGTCATCACCTCCAGGCGGATTTCCTGCTCTTTCAGGGTTTTTGCCAGATGTGGCAAATGGCTATCTGCACGTGCGCCCACCCCTAATATCACCAGTTCCGTCTTCTGGCTGTGCTGTGTTCTATCAATGCCGGCATCCCTGCCCTGTTCCAGCATTGCGGCAATCTGTTCGGCCTTGATATCTGCCAGGCTATTTATCTGCCAGCCAAGGGTCAGGCGCGGAAATATAAACTGGGCACCGTAATAGCTTTGCCCTGCGATACGAAACTGGCCATTGCCATATCCATGGATGATTTGCAATTTGCCATCATCGGGGAATTCCTGAACCGAAACCAGAGGATTATGTTTATCAGTGGTGTTTTGTGTCATGGCGCGATATTCCCCTGCTCACCGATAAAACAGCCAAGCTGGCGGTGAATTAGGAGCGTTCATATTCCGGGGTCGGGATCTGGTTATCTTCATCATCACTGCGTTTCAGATCAAATCGTGAAATAAGCCCTACAGCAATGAAAATAGAAGAATAGGTGCCAATGGTAACCCCCCAAAGCATGGCCAGGGCAAAATCCCGTAAAACAGCCCCGCCAAACAGAATAATTGCAATAAGGGCAATCGCTGTTGTGAGCGAAGTCATAACCGTACGGGACAAGGTTTCATTGAGCGATTTATCTAAAATCTTGCTCTGGTCCCAAGATTTATATTTGCGCAGATTCTCGCGCACCCGGTCAAACACTACCACTGTGTCATTGATAGAATAGCCGGCAATTGTCAAAATCGCGGCCAAAGTGGCCAGATTAAATTCAAATCCAGTGAGCGCAAACAGACCCACAGTGGTAAATACATCATGAGTGAGCGCCAGAAAGGCAGCGATAGAAAACTGCCATTCAAACCGGAACCAGATATAGATCATGATGGCAAATAGCGCACACGCAACAGCCATAATGCCTTTTTCTGCCAGCTCTGCCCCTACTGTCGGGCCAACAAATTCAGTGCGTCTGATTTCATAGCCATCCCCCAAAGTTGAGGTGATCTTTTCAATGGCGGCGGCTTGTGCGCGCTCATCGCCTTCCTGTTTTTGTACACGGATCAGAACATCTTTTTCTGTCCCGAAGCTCTGGATAGCAATATCACCCAGCCCCAGTTTTTCCAGGCTCCCTCTAACCGTGCCTATATCGGCTGTGGTCTTTGATTGTGCCTCAATAAGAATACCGCCGCGAAAATCAATTCCCAGATTGAGCCCTATCAGAAAAAATAACGCGATAGAGGCCAGAACAGCCGCTATAGATACCCCGCCAGCCATCGGTACATATTTCAAAAAATGAATAGACGGAGCAGAAGGCACAAGCTTTAATCTGAACATCGTGATATCCCCTCTTTTATAGCTCTAGCTGTTTTGGGCGTTTGGCATTTACCCACAGGACAATCAATAGCCGGGTCACAAGCAATGCGGTAAACATCGAAGTCACAATCCCCAAAGAAAGGGTTACGGCAAACCCTTTCACCGGGCCTGAACCAAACACAAACAGGAATAACGCCGCAAACAAAGTGGTCAAATTTGAATCGATGATAGTCGATAATGCACGGCTATATCCTGCCTCGATGGCTTGTGCCACCCGCCTGCCGCCGCGCAATTCTTCTCTTATCCGCTCAAAGACCAAGACATTTGCATCCACCGCCATCCCCATTGTCAGGACAATTCCGGCAATGCCCGGTAAGGTTAGCGTCGCCTGAAGCGCCGATAAAGCGCCCAGTATCAGCACCACATTGACCATCAGGGCAATATCGGCAAATACCCCAAAAAGCCCATAGCTCATCACCATATAGATAATCACCAGAGCCAGGCCGACCAGCGCGGCAATCTCGCCGGCGGCAATAGAATCAGCTCCAAGCCCCGGACCGACAGACCGCTCTTCGAGAACAATCAGCGGGGCAGGCAATGCACCTGCGCGCAAGATAAGCGCCAGTTCATTTGTTTCTGCTACATTGAAATTGCCGGTAATCTGGCCACTGCCAAAAATTTGTGACTGAATAACCGGGGCAGAGACCACCTTGTTATCCAGGACAATCGCAAAAGGACGGCCAATATTCTCGCCTGTTACGCGGCCAAAGCGGCGCGCTCCTTCAGCATTCAGCTGGAAATTTACCGCCGGGCGGCTGTTCTGGTCAAATCCGGCTGAGGCATTTTCCAACAGCTCGCCACTAACCATCACCCGCTTTTCCACGATATATTCACCGCCCCCCTCATCGGCACTTTCCAGCAGCACACTTCCCGGAGGAACGCGCCCGGAACTACGCGCTTCCTGTGCGGTTGAGCGCATATCAACCAGCTGGAAGGTCAGCCTTGCGGTGCGCCCTATCAGGCGTTTAATGCGTTCCGGGTCATCCACACCGGGCAGTTGTACTAGAATACGATCCTTGCCCTGACGCTGAATAACCGGCTCTTTCGTACCATCAGGGTCCAGCCTGCGACGGATAATTTCTATCGCCTGCTCAACCGTCTGGTTAGCCAGATTTTGCAGCCCTGCTTCATTAAAGCGAATAGTAATATTCTGGCCGGTGCGTGTATTATCAAAATCGCGCCCCAGATCGCGCAAGATTGTATCTAGCTGGCTCTGCGTTCCGGCATCAATTATGTCATCACGTAAGGCAAAGGTTACCGCATCTTCACTGGCCTTCAGGCTACGAAACCTGATTTTTTTCTCGCGCAGGGAAAGTCGCAGATTTTCAGAAATACCTACCATACGCTCGGCGATGACAGCGTTTAAATCTGTCTGAAGCAGTAGGTGAGATCCGCCCTGTAAATCCAGCCCGAGATTAATGGACTGACCGGGCAGGAAAGCTGTGCCAGCCTTTTCCCCATTCTGGCTGAAAAGATTGGGCAATGCGTAGATAATCCCTGTGATTATCAGCAAAAGGACAACTGCTTTTTTCCATGTCTCAAACTGAAGCATAAGACGCACTCTAAAAAAATATTTGTGAAAAAAGCGGCCTGTTCATCACAACATACCGCTCTTTTATAAGATGTTACTTTTTGCCACCGCCAAACAGGCCAGCTAGACCGGATTTTTTCGGCTCTTCGGCTTTAGCGGCATTTTTCTTGTCATCTTTTGAACGTTTATCGGCGATCATGGTGCGCATGATGTTAACCTTTACATCCTTGGCGATTTCTACCTCGACCGTTTCCTGATCATCTACAGATTTGGTGACCGTACCCACCAGGCCGCCTGAAGTAATCACCTTATCACCGCGACGAAGCTGGCTTACCATTTCGCGATGTTCCTTGGCACGTTTTTGCTGTGGGCGAATTAAAAAGAAATAGAACACCACAAAAATCAATACAAAAGGTAAAAGAGAGGTTAGGTCCCCTCCGCCACCGGCTGACTGGGCAAAAGCTGGACTGATAAGCATTTTTTGAAAATCTCCATAATAAAAAAGCTGCACGTCAGGCAGCTAGAAAACCCCTCATTTCGTAACATAAAACAGGGTGAAAAGCCAATCATCATTAAACCATAAGCCGGAATTAATTGAGTTTCATAATGGCTCAGGTATAGTGGGGGCGCAATTAGCTAGGGTATATAGCTGAATATGCCTGAATATTAACTGAAGAATAGCCAGTTTAACGGTTTTTTTAAAAGAGTTTTATCCATGAGTGCATCAGAAGAAAAATTAGCTGTCCTTACCCGCATCGCCAATTCGCTGGAAAGGCTGGCACCGCCCAGAACAGCCGAAATCGATCTGAAAAGCCATCAGGGTTATATCTGGGTATCAGAGAAATCCAGCTTTCACGCGGTAGAGGAAATTCAGCGATTGCCTCTGGATAGCCTCAAGGGAATTGATCAGCAAAAACAGCAACTTTTAGAGAATACTGAATATTTTGCCAAAGGAATGCGCGCGAATAATGCCTTGTTATGGGGCGCGCGCGGCACTGGTAAATCCTCAGTGTTAAAGGCTGTTCACGGCCATCTGCTGGAAAAGGGGTATGATATCGGTCTGGTCGAGATTCAACGCGAGGATTTGGGCGATTTGCCCGAGGTGATGGCGCGTTTATCCAAAATAGACAGAGCCTTTATCCTTTTTTGCGATGATTTGGCGTTTGAGCAGGAAGATATCAGCTATAAATCGCTTAAAGCGGTTCTGGAGGGCGGATTATCTGGCCGGCCACGCAATCTGGTATTTTATGCCACCTCCAACCGTCGTCATTTAATGGCGCGCCAAATGATAGAGAATGAGCAATCCACCGCCATTAACCGTTCCGAGGCAGCAGAGGAAAAAATCTCTCTCTCGGATCGTTTCGGATTATGGATAGGCTTTCACAATGTGGATCAGGATACCTATCTGGCGATGATCAAATGGTATATGGAATATTACCAGATACCTGTTTCATATGAAGAGGTGCGCCAGGACAGCCTGACATGGGCTATCGGGCGGGGGAATCGCTCTGGTCGGACGGCCTTTCAATATATCCTCAATCTGGCTATGCAGCATGAGATAAAAATATAAAAGCTCGCCCTTTTAAGAGATAATATCTCTTGGGTTAATAGGCGTGCGGCTTT
>CBFIAD010000050.1:0-15244 GCA_965660495.1 Puniceispirillaceae bacterium (SeqCode) | reverse complement strand
GCCTGCAACCAGCTGTGTTGCCAGTTCAGCACCGCCGCCAAATGGAACATAGTTTGGCATTGGCTGACCCAACTTTTTGCCCACAAATAAACAGTGATATGGTCAATCGTGCCGGACTGTGTACCACCATAGGAAATTTTATCGCCTGCTTTTACGCCAGCAACAAAATCTTCAGGTGTCTTGTATTTTGAAGTCTTACAGTTCACCATCAGGATTTGCGGGTCATTTGTACCACGTCCCAGAGGCGCCATTTCATCAATGGTCAGATTTGTCTTGCCAGCCGCCATGGTAATAGCATGGCCAACGGTGAACATTATAATAGAATTACCATCAGCTGGACGGGTTTTGAAGTAATTCATCGCTGCAGCACCGCCGCCACCGCGCTTGTTAACAACAACCATATCCTGTCCCAGCTCGCGGCGTGTGCGAATCATCATCATCCGCGCGTTCACATCTGTACCACCGCCAGCACCAGCATGGGTGATCACTTCAATAGCTGGCTTGTCGTCGGAAATCGCAGGCGTTGCTGTCATTGCCATCACACCAGCGACTGCAGCAACAGCGGTTCCCGCTGATAAAAGCATCTTCATCTTTTTCATGTTACATATCCTCCCAGATATCAATTTTGGTATACACTATTCCAAATAAGGTTAAATTTAACCGCATTTCTTGCCTGGTTGGCAAGCCCTGTGTTGAAATCATTTTAATCGCTTTTCATGCTTTGAAATGATTTCACGCATTCTCCATCAATCTATTTTCACCCCTGCCTCTGCGGCGCGCGCGACCATATAATCGCGCCCAGCCAGCATATCCTCTATGGTTGTAAAGCCGTTGGTGTAATGGCCTTTATAGCCAAGACCTTCAATTTTTTTGAACATGGCTCCGAAATCGATTGTGCCCTCACCAGGCCGCTGATGAATTTCATAAGAGCCATTATTATCGGCCAGCCGCACTTCATGGCAGTAGGAAAAATCGACCGCATCAATGAAGTTGGCAATCCCGACACCGGGCAGGAAATGCGCGTGATTGGCGGTAAAGGACCAGCGCACCGCCGGGCTGTCAATCTCGGTTAGGAAATGCATCGTCTCAGCCGGTGTAACTGGCATATAATTCACCTCTGCCAGCACGGGCTCCCAATTCAGATTTTCCAGCAATAGCAACACGCCTTTTTCTTCGGCATAGCCGGCAATACGCTTAAGCCGTTCAATGGCTGCCTGCATCCGAATAGTGCGGCAATTGGTGAAATGATAGCCGCCATGCACGACAATCCATTCCGCGCCTACCTGCGGGGCTAAATCGATATAGGCTTTTAGATATTGATCAACCGCATCGCGGCAAAAGGGCGATATCTCGGCCACATTCACGCCAGAGAGGGTATGCAAGCCCAGATTGATATTATGTTTTTCTTTTAATTCGCGGACATTTTTTACCCTTTGAGCATCAAAGGATTCCAGCGCGTTAGGATGCACATCTGTTTGCACATCGATAAAATGCACATCGTTTCTGGCTGCCCATTCCAGCCCTTCTTCTACTGAAATGCGCCGACCAATATCAATACCAATACGTTGCTTTAGCGTTTTACCAGACATATATTTCCCCCCCATATGCCAGCTAAATTTTACACCTTAACCCCTACTTGCCTTTAAATTGCGGCTTGCGTTTTTCCATAAAGGCGCGCCTGCCTTCAATATAATCCTCACTATCAAAACAGGCTTTCACCATTGCTGCCAGCCTGTCCAGATCGCGTTCTGATTCCGGCTTTTGCAAATCTTGGGTAATGGCTTTGATAGACCCCATCGTCATCGGCGCATTTTCGGAAATACGCCGGCAATAATCTTCAGCATAGGCAGCCAGCATATGGGCGGGCAGCACCCGATTTACCAGCCCCATATCATAGGCTTCCTGTGCAGTGAATTGCCGTGCGGTAAAGAAGATTTCCTTTACCATAGACGGGCCGACCAGCGCATTTAGTCGGGCCACCCCTTCAAAGCCATAGCCCAGACCTAGCTTGGCAGCCGGCACAGCAAAACGCGATTTATCCTCGCAAAGGCGCAAATCGCAAGCCACCGCCAATGCCATGCCGCCGCCAATGCAATAACCCTGAATATAGGCGATGGTCGGCTTTGGAAAATTAAATACACTAGCATAAAAACGTGCGGTTGCCGCCTGATAGGCCGCCACCTGTTCTTCGCTATTGCGCTCTTTTTCAAATTTCGAGATATCCGCGCCGGACGCAAAGGCCTTTCCCCCTGCCCCCCGCAGCATCAACAGGCGAACATTATCATCTGTCGCCATTTTCTGTATCTGTTCGGCTGCCGTCTCATACATATCTTTTGATACAGCATTATGACGTTCAGGGTTATTAATAACAATATGACCTGTTGCCTCGACAACCCCGGCCAAAATCTTGCCATCAGCATATTCATTTAGGTGCGAGAGTTTCATATTATTCCCTGCTCTGAAAAGGCGGCGATTTGTTCTTCGCTATATCCAAATTCCAAAAGGATTTCCTTGCTATGCTCGCCTACCAATGGCGGGGGTTTGCGAATCTCCGAGGTAGAATCACTCATGATAATTGGCTGTCCTACTATTTGCGAAGGCCCTCGTTCGGTACTTACCATATCACGGGCAATACCCAGATGTTTTACCTGCGGACTTTCAAAAACCTTGTCTATGGTATTGATCTCGCCACAAGGCACGCCCACCTCATTCAGCTTTTCGATCCAATAGGCCGAAGTTTGATTGCGGAAATTTTCATTAATCAGCGCATTAAGGGCTTTGCGATTGTCAGACCGGCCTTTGCTATCGGCAAAATCATCTGAATCCATGCGCGGATCGGCCAATGTTTCCTTAAAGCGAAGCCAGATATGCTGCCCTGCCACCGCTATATTGATAAACCCGTCACTGGTTTCAAACACCCCTGTCGGGATAGAGGTCGGATGGTCATTCCCCGCCTGCCCCGGCACCTCACCATCCATCAACCAGCGAGTAGCCTGAAAATCCAGCATCGCAATTTGTGCTTGCAACAGCGAGGTCTGTATCCATTGTCCTTTGCCTGTATGCTCGCGCCGCAACAAGCCCAGCAAAACCCCTTGCGCGGCAAAACCGCCAGCAGTCAAATCGGCAATTGGAATACCGACGCGCATCGGCCCTCTGCCGGGCTCGCCTGTAATGGACATTAATCCGCCCATACCCTGAGCAATCTGGTCAAAACCCGGCCGCTTGGATAGCGGACCATCCTGACCAAAGCCGGAAATAGAAGCATATACAATTTTCGGGTTCATTGCCTTGACTGTCTCATAATCAATGCCAAGGCGGAATTTCACATCCGGGCGATAATTTTCGACAATCACATCGGCCTTTGCTGCCAATTTCAGGAAAATTTTCACGCCGTCTTCAGATTTTAGATCCAGTACCAAAGAACGCTTGTTCCGATGCAGATTCTGGAAATCAGACCCATCACGCTTGCCGCCCATATCCGTACCCGATGGCGCTTCAATTTTAATGACATTCGCGCCCCAGTCTGCCAGCTGGCGCACACAAGTTGGCCCGGAACGTACCCGCGTTAAATCCAGTACTGTATATTTTGACAGGATATCACTTGCCGGCTCAAAACCCATCTTATCTCCCCCAAACCATTGGCCTGTATTTTCGCTAACCACCTGTAACTTCATGAAAACATGAATTATTTGACACAATCAATACAGATACAGATTGGCAAAAATAAAATATTGTATACCAATTAAAGAGAGCTTATTTTGAGGCTGTCAATAATTTTATTTACCGTTTTGCATTGTGAAAACGATTTTCTTAACAGCTGGATTGCCACGCATATTAAGCAGCATCGATTTTTAAAAATAGGATAGCATGAAAACGATCTTTTTATTGTTTGATAGCCTAAATCGGTCCGCCTTACAGATTTATGGCGGCACGAATGCCACACCTAATTTCAACCGGTTGGCCGCCCGTTCTGCCATTTTTGACAATCATTATGCTGGCTCTCTTCCCTGTATGCCAGCACGCCGTGATATGCATACTGGCCGGCTGAACTTCCTGCATCGCAGCTGGGGCCCGCTAGAGCCCTTTGATGACAGTTTTGCCGCACAATTAAAATTATCTGGCCTGTATAGCCATCTTATTTCTGATCATTATCACTATTTCGAAGATGGCGGGGCAACCTATCACACGCGCTATTCCAGTTGGGATTTTATTCGCGGTCAGGAATCAGACCCCTATATTGCCATGGTTACGCCGCCGCTGGAACGGTTTCGTGCCCAATATCACCCGATGCAGTTTGAAGACACCAGAGACGGTCACCGCCTGCAAGGCATGATTAACCGTAGCGCGGTAAAAGAAGAAGCCGATTACCCAATGGTAAAATGCGTTGAGGCTACGCTGGCCTTTCTGGAAGATAATCACCGCTCAGAGCAGTGGTTTTTACAAATGGAAACTTTTGACCCGCATGAGCCTTTTACTGCCCCGACGCGTTTTCGCCAAAAAGATGGACGCCAGGAAGAGACCGGCTATAAAGGGCCGATACTGGATTGGCCACGCTATAGAAAAATTGAGGAAACCCAAGCAGAAATCGCAGAATTACGCGCTAATTATGCTGCCCTTGTGGCGTTTTGCGATGAACAGCTGGGGCGTATTCTGGACAAGCTGGATAGCCTTGATCTGTGGGAAGAGACCGCCATAATCCTGACCACTGACCATGGATTTTTACTATCAGAACATGACTGGTGGGCTAAAAACAGGATGCCTTTTTATAATGAGGTCGCCCATATCCCCTTGATGATATATCACCCGCATATGCGTTTACCTGGTGGCAGCCATATATCAGAACTCACCCAGACCATCGATTTAATGCCCACTATTCTGGATATGCATAAGGTAGAAAAAAGCGCCCAGGTTTTAGGTCATTCCCTGCTTCCCTATCTGTTTGACCGGCCCTGCACAGCGCGCCAGATAGCCCTTTATGGCATTTTTGGCGGGGCAATAAATGCCACTGACGGGCGTTATACCTATTTTTGTTATCCCGAAGATATGGAAAGCCACGATTTATTCGAATATACGCTTATGCCAATGCATAATCGCAGCCTGTTTGAGCTGTATGAGCTGGAAACAGCGGCGCTATATCGCGGATTTTCCTTTACAAAAAATGCCCCGGTGATGAAACTGCCAGCCTTTCCCAGCGCAAAGCGTTCTCCGCGCCAGGGCGGCTTTAGCGATACACAAACCTGTTTATATGACCTGAGATCTGACCCTGAACAAATGCAGCCCTTTCGCGATAATGCTATCGAAACTCGACTGCAAACTCTGATTTGTGCAGAAATGCAGGCACATGAAGCACCCGATGAGCTATATCAACGATTTGCATTACTTTAAAATAACGAGAGACTGAGAGTTGCAGGAAAATATGATGACCAACCATTTATATGACACCCTATTTGCCGCCCGTGAAACCAGCGAAAAAGCCTTTCTGATAGATGGCGATGGCGAAATGAGCTATCGTGCCTTTCTGGAGCGGGTAAATCAGCTGGCAAATGCGCTGATAAAATCCGGCCTGCAAACAGGGGACAGGGTAGCAGTACAGGCACAAAAATCCAAAGCCCAGCTGGCCTTGTATGTCGCCACTGTCAAGGCAGGGGGCGTTTATCTGCCGCTCAATACCGCCTATACCGCACATGAGCTAGAATATTTCATCACCAATGCCGCTGCCAGTATTATTGTGGTGGATGCAAGCAATGCAGAAAAGGTTGGGGAAATTGCGAGCCGCCAGCAGGCCTGTCTGCTAACCCTTAATCAGGATGAAACAGGTAGCCTGACAAGCCTTGCTGACCAGCAAAGCACAGCATTTACCGCCATTGCCAGAGGGTCTGAGGATTTAGGCGCGATTTTATATACCTCCGGGACAACCGGCCGTTCCAAAGGCGCCCAGCTTTGCCATCGCAATCTGGTCTCCAACACCCAAATTTTAAAATATTTCTGGCAATTTACCGAACAGGATGTCTTGTTGCATATGCTGCCAATCTATCATACGCACGGGCTGTTTGTGGCCAGTAATTTGCTGGCCTATGTTGGCGGAACAATGATCTTTTTGCCAAAATTTGATAGTGAGGCGGCAATTTCCTGGATGCCCAAAGCGACCAGCATGATGGGCGTGCCAACCTTTTATACACGGCTATTGGCAGATGACCGGTTTGATAAAGCCCTGAGCGCACATATGCGGCTATTCATTTCCGGCTCTGCGCCCCTGCTGGCCGAAACCCATAAACAATTTGAAGCCAGAACCGGAAAAAAAATCCTGGAACGCTATGGCATGACCGAAACCAATATGAGCACCTCTAACCCCTATGACGGGGACAGGATCGCCGGAACGGTGGGCATACCCCTGCCAGGCGTGGATGTGCGTATAGCGGATGAAAAGGGCAATCTGCTGCCAAAGGGTGAAATTGGCATTATTGAACTGAAGGGCGATAATGTCTTTACCGGCTATTGGCAAATGCCTGAAAAAACAGCTGAATCTTTCCGTCCGGATGGCTATTTCATTACCGGCGATATGGCAAGAATGGATGAAAATGGCTATATCACCATTGTTGGAAGGGACAAGGATCTGATTATTTCCGGCGGGTTGAACATTTATCCAAAGGAAGTGGAAGGGCTGATAGATGCCATTGAGGGGGTGAATGAATCGGCCGTTATCGCCGCCCCGCACAAGGATTTTGGCGAGGCGGTAGTCGCGGTTATCGTGCGCGAGAGTGAAAAGCTGACCGAAGACGATATCCAGAAAGGCTTGCAAGACAAGCTGGCGAAATTCAAACAGCCCAAAGCGGTGATTTTTCTGGATGAATTGCCGCGCAATAGCATGGGCAAGGTTCAAAAGGCTGCTTTACGCAAAAGCTATGAGAAGCTGTTTGCCAGCGCATAAAAGGTCATGATAATTTAAAAGGCAAAAATGATAGAGAAGAGAGTTTACCCCCCTGCCCCCAAGAAACAGGAGTGACAGATGAATAAAATGCCAAGCGGCTCTGGCCCTACCATTGAGCCCTATTGCGATAATTGGCCAGAGATCGATGATACCGCCTATATTGCCAGTACAGCCGCGATTATGGGATCGGTGCGTATCGGGGCAGATGCCTCTATATGGCATAATGTAACCTTGCGCGGAGATGCCAATTACATCACCATCGGCAAGGGGTCAAACATTCAGGACAATTCGATCGTGCATATCGATTCAGGGGTGTTGCCAGCCATTATTGGCGATTATGTCACGGTTGGCCATTCGGCGATTATTCATGCCTGTACCTTGCAGGATTACAGCTTTGTCGGCATGGGCGCGATTGTGCTGGATGGCGCGGTGGTGGAAAGCGGTGCAGTGGTGGCTGCAGGGGCGCTCGTACCGCCTGGCAAGATTGTGCCTTCCGGCCAGCTTTGGGCAGGCAGCCCTGCAAAATTAATGCGTGAGCTGGATGCAAATGCACAAGCCAAATTCCAGAAAACCGCAACCAACTATATTGAATTTGGCCGGGCAGCGCGGCTGGGTCTGCAAGGCGGGCCATATAATTTTACCCCGGTGCCTCTGCCGCCAAGAGATGAATAGAAAGAGTGGACAGGCTGCCCCTACCCTTATTCTTTAGCGATAACGGGCATTAGCAGATTTAACACAACGAAGCGGGATAGAGGATTCAATCGAGGATATCCCGCCAAGTTTGGTCAGCTGGCCAACCAGAAATTTTTCAAATTCTTCAATATCACGCGTGACCACGCGCAGCAGATAATCATGATTGCCAGTCATCAGCCAGCAATCCACCACCTCTGGCAGGGCTTCTATCCGTGCCTCAAATCGGGCTAATTCCTCATCTATCTGCCGCTCCAGCCGGACAGAAACAAAAACAGAAAAGGTAAAACCCAGCTTTTTTTCGTCAATCAGGGCGGTATAGCCCTTGATAATCCCCTCTTCTTCCAGCTTTTTTAAGCGCCGCGCCACAGGCGTCTGGCTGAGATGCACTTCTGCACTCAGGTCATTTACCGACATTCTGCCATCGCGGGTCAGATGGTGTAAAATCTCTGCATCATGCCTATCCATAGCGGATTTCCCTATTTTATTTTATAACAATAGGGTTTTTTATCATTTTTATATTAAATTCAAAAGATAAATAACGATTAACACCTCTGATTTGATGATAAGCTTTGATTATTGAATGAAAAATGTTTCGGGGAAGACAGATGAACGCCTTAACGCCAGCACCCGCAAAAACCGCCCGGCAAGATGATTTGCTAAAGCAGGCAGAACAACGCCTGTTATGGCTGTCTCACTGGATGATCCATCATGCCAATCATATTCGTGCCTCTGATGATGGCATCAAAACGGGCGGACATCAGGCATCCAGCGCGTCAATGGTATCGATGCTGACAGCTTTGTATTTTTCTGCCCTGAAACCGGAAGACCGGGTCGCGGTAAAACCCCATGCCGCACCGATTTTCCATGCCATGCAATATTTGGCCGGCAATCTGGATGTAGAAAGGATGAAGAAATTTCGCGGCTATGGCGGCGTGCAATCCTATCCTTCACGCACCAAGGATGTGGATGATGTGGATTTTTCCACCGGCTCTGTCGGGTTGGGCGTGGCGATAACCAGCTTTGCCTCGCTTATTCAGGATTATATCTCTCATAAAAAATGGGGGGCAGAGCTTGCAATCGGGCGTATGGTGGCGCTGATGGGCGATGCCGAGCTGGATGAAGGCAATATTTATGAATGTTTGCAAGAGGGCTGGAAACATAATCTGCAAAATGTCTGGTGGATAATTGATTATAATCGGCAGTCGCTGGATGGCATTATCCATGAAGGATTATGGGAACGGGCAGAAAAAATATTCGAAGCCTTTGGCTGGCAGGTGGTGCGGGTAAAATATGGCCGCCTGCAACGTGCGGCCTTTGCCGAGCCGGGCGGCGATAAATTGCAAGGCTGGATAGATGCCTGTCCCAATCAGGATTATTCTGCCCTTACCTATATGGGCGGGGCAAGATGGCGCGAAAGGCTGATGCAGGATTTGGGCGATCAGGGCGATGTTTCTGCCCTGCTGGACAGGCGCAGTGATAAAGAGCTTGCAGAATTAATGGAAAATCTTGGCGGCAATTGCGTCTCTACTATGGCAGCTGAATTTGCCGCTATCGACCATGAACGCCCGGTCTGTTTTCTTGCCTACACCATTAAGGGATGGGGAACGCCTATTGCCGGTCACAAGGACAATCATGGCGGGCTGATGACCCCGGAACAAATGGCCAGTTGGCAAGAACAGATGGGGGTGCGCCAGGGCCATGAATGGGAAGCGTTTGAGGCAGTACCGGATGCACAAGCACTTAAAACCTATATTGAAAGCCGACCCTTTTTTTGTGCTGAAAACAGGCGTTTGAAGGATGATTTTATCCCGCATCCGGACATCACCGCACCACAGGACAGGCGTATCTCTACCCAATTTGCCTTTGGCAAGATTTTGGATGGTCTGGCACGCGAAAACACCCCCCTATCCGAGCGGATCGTCACCATCAGCCCGGATGTGTCCGGCACCACCAGCCTGGGTTCCTGGATTAACCGGAAAAAACTATTTGCCCGTGAAGGCAAAGAAGATGTGTTTCGCAATCAGGCTATTCCCTCTACTGCAAAATGGGAATTTGCCCCGTCTGGCCAGCATCTGGAGCTGGGCATTGCAGAAATGAATCTGTTTCTGGCACTGGCGGCATCTGGCCTGTCACACAGCCTGTTTGGCAAGCGGCTAATCCCCATTGGCACTGTTTATGACCCGTTTGTGGTGCGCGGGCTGGATGCGCTGAATTATGCCTGTTATCAGGATGCCCGATTTATGATTGTCGGCACACCTTCGGGGGTAACGCTGGCACCGGAAGGCGGCGCGCATCAATCTGTTGGCACGCCTCTGATTGGCATGAGCCAGGATGGGCTTGCCTCTTTTGAGCCTGCCTTTGCGGATGAGCTGGCCGTGATTATGGGCTGGTCTTTTGATTATCTGCAACGCGGCACGGAAACGATTATTGAGGCCAATGGCTGGCAGCGCGAACAAACAGGCGGGTCGGTATATTTGCGCCTGACCACCAGCCCGCTGGAACAGCCCCTGCGCGAGATGAGCCCTGTTTTGGCCGAGGATATCATCGCCGGCGGCTATTGGTGGCGCAAACCAGGGCCCAATTGCGATCTTGTCATCGCCTATCAAGGGGTAGTGGCTGAACAAGCCCTTGCTGCTGCAGGCGAGCTGGCTGCCCATAGACGTGATATTGGCGTGCTGGCTATTACCTCGGCAGACAGGCTGAATGCCGGCTGGACAGCCGCCCGGCAAGACCGCACAGATGGCCATCCAAAGGCCACCAGCCATATCGAACAGCTATTGGCAGATGTGCCGCGCCATGCTCTTTTACTGACCGTGATTGACGGACATCCGGCAACTCTGTCCTGGATTGGCGGGGTAAGGGGAATGCGCACCCTCTCGCACGGGGTCGAGCATTTCGGGCAAACAGGCAGTATTGGCGATCTGTATCGCCATTTCCGTCTGGACACGCCCTCGCTGATCGAAGCCGTGCTAAGCTGTCCCATGGACTAGAATTTTATAACCAGCGCCATACCATATTCATAAGCAGGCCCATTTGCCAAATCTTCAAAATCATAATAGAGGCGGGCAATATTCTCATCATCCTGGCTACGCACCTCAAAATCAATACGCATACCCTTATTGCATTTGCGCGACAGGCTATACGCCTTCATCTTCTCGCACCGATAATTTGGCATCAATTTCAGCTGATTTAGCGAGTTATTGCCGTCAGGCGGCAGAATTATCCGCCAAACAGGCTCCAGGCTGAGGCGGATGGTTTCCGGCTCGGACAAGAAAAGATGGTTCAGCGAATGATAGCCCGGGCTAGTAATAAAAATACGCTTATCCTGTATCGCTTCTCTTGCCCGGATATAGGCAATCATTAAATCCAGCCAGCTATCCGGGGAAAGCTGATAACTGCCTTGCATCCGCGCAGAAACAGAGCCGCCAGCCGTTTTGATATTGGCCTTGGCCGATATATTGCCACGCGCATATTTCGAGCGGGTCAGGCTATACCAGCCTGTGCCATGCAGGCTGGCAAACAAATTTTTACCCCATTGATAGGACAGCCCGTATCCGGCGCTGATGCTATCGGTTTGCGATCGCAATCGGAATATGTAGCCGCCCTGCTCCTGCGATGTATCCAGCCCGATATGGGCGCGATGGGCAATGTTTTTGTGCAAATGCCAGTCATAATTCAGGCGGCTGGAAAAGCTCTTATTCTCGCGCCCGTTTTTTAAGGATGTATGATGTACCTCCCCTGTTGCAGACCAGATTTTACCCTTTCCTGCTTCTGCTACCTGTTTTATCTTGGCCAGCACGTCGAAATGGCCGGCCATATCTTTTTTATGGAAAAATATCCTGTTACCCAATAACCCGGCAAGGTCTTCTTCTGCCTCATCTTCATAGGCTTGATGGATAGAAATCTGGCTGATTTGACTAAAGCGCATCTGGTGCAAATGGCTGGCTAATTTCTGCTAAAAGTAATTATTCAACCCCCATTCCAGGTCGCTTTGCGGGCTATTTATCGCAATAGACAGATTGGCGGCATCAACCTCTGCTTGTGTGGTCACCGAAAAGCTGGCGCTTTGCTCATAAATCGTGCCATATTCCACGATATATGCATACGATCGGTTTTTCTTCTGATCTAAGAACCGCCCATTAAACTTCATGGCCAGATAATTCTGGCCACCAAAAGAATTGGATGGCTCGTTCAAACCGAAATTTTCAAACGTCGTCAGGCTGGGGTCATTATCGGAATAAAATTGTGTGCCGGCTTCCGGGCCTGTCACCCATAACCATTCCCCTTCGGTTGCAGAATCAGACCCGCCCAGCCAAACACTTTTAGACCAGTCCAGAGTATTAATTATCGCATTTAATTCCGCCTGAGAGGTTATCGTGGCTAAATGCCCCTGCACCCCATTTAGTGAACGCGCTTCGGCATCGGTCTTTGCAGATAACCAATCCATTGTGGTTGTGATCAGCTGATAGCTGGAACCTGTATTTGTGCCATAGATATAGCCGGCATGGGCAATGACAGAAACGCTTGCACCAGAGCCTTGTACCTCAAGGCTGGCCAGCGCGGCATTAACATCTGCCAATGTCCCTTCAAAGGCGATACTGCTTGCCCCTGTCCAGTCTGCAGAAGAGGCAGACTTTGGTGCTGTTAGCCCTGTGGTTGTGGTAATCCGAATATTGCCTTGTGCGACGCTGATACGCACACCGGCCGGATCAAAGCCGGTGACAGATACAGCCCCGCCATTGGCAGAAACCAGATTATACTGGCTATCATCCCCGACAATGATTTGGGCAGGCGCCACAATAGATTGCCCATGTGATATCCCTGCCCACCCCAAAAGGCAGGCACTGAAAATAATCCCCTTTATGGCGCGTTTTATGAACACTTTGCCTGACCCTGTTAGTGGCACGAGCAGCTAAAACAGCCGCTGTTTTGCCTGAAAAGATATCTAAAAGACCCTCATACTCAGTACGCCATATTTGACAGGTTTTGAGCGGAATCCTGCCCATTTTGGGCTATCAAAGCCTGTCTGGCTCGGTGGCTGGTACACGCAAAAGCATTTGCGCAAATGGCTACTCTATGCTGATCTGGACAGGTAATATGGCCAGATATCTGACAGGCCAGAAAAGGAGAATAACAGATGAGCCTTATCACTCGCGTTAGCCTGACCGCCTTCACCTTTGAGGCAGAAAACCTTGCCGCTTCGGCAAAGGGCAGCTCTATTGGCGGGTTGTTCTATGAAAAAGGGGCAAGGACAGAAATCACCAAATATGCTGTCCGCCTTGAAACAGAAGATGGCTGTATCGGCGAATATGTCCTGAATTGGGGCGCCTCGCCTTCTGTTTTTGGCCAGATGCAAATGCTGGCGCCAATGCTGGTCGGCCGCCATGCAGAAGAACGCCAGGGCATTTATGATGATCTGAAACGCGAGGCACGCCAGTTTGACCATATGGGGCATGGCCCTCTGGATATCGCGCTATGGGATTGGCAGGGGCGCGCATTAAACTGTTCTGTCTCTACCTTGCTGGGCGGCTATCGCAAGAAACTGCCTGCCTATGCAAGCACCTATCATGGCGATAGGAATGGCGGTCTAGACAGCAAGGAAGCCTTTGCCGATTTTGCCCTGGCCTGTGCTGATATGGGCTATAAGGCCTTTAAAATACATGGCTGGCATGAAGGAAATATCCGCGAGGAGGCCGAGCTGGCCTTGTATATACGCAAGATGGTCGGCGATGATATGACATTAATGCTGGACCCTGCCTGCCAGCTGCGCAGCTTTGCCGATGCCTTATATGTGGGGCGCGCCTGTGATGACGCAAATTTTTTCTGGCTGGAAGACCCTTACCGCGATAGCGGGGTATCGGCCTTTGGTCATCAAAAACTGCGCTCTATGATTAAAACCCCTTTATTGCAAACCGAGCATATTCGCGGAATAGAGCCAAAGGCAGATTTCCTTATCGCGGGCGGTACAGATTTTCTGCGTTCTGACCCTGAATATGATATGGGGCTGACAGGTGGGCAGAAAATCCATCATTTGGCTGAGGGTTTCGGGGTGGATGTAGAGGTGCACGCCTGTGGGCCTGCCCATCGCCATTTAATGGCTGCCAGCCGTAATTCCAATTTCTATGAAGTTGCACTAGTAGGCCCTGATTGCCCGAATGCTGTCGCACCAGTCTATCAATGTGGCTATTCAGACCAGCTGGATTGCATCGATAGTGACGGAATGGTGGATGTCCCCGATGCCCCCGGATTGGGCGTTCAGTATGACTGGGATTTCATTACATCCCATCAGACTGGCCAAATAATCTATGATTAATCCCGCCAATATCAACTAGGGCAATTCAATGCCGTTCTGCTGCGCATAAAGTTTGATAACCGCTGCATCATCCTCGCCGCCTAGCCCCATATCGGCTGTTGCTTTATATTGATCAAGGGCGGTGCGGGTTATCGGCGCATCAAAATCGATATCTGCTGCTGCATCCAGAACAATGCCCAAATCTTTTAGCCAGATATTCACCGCCGACCGTGGGCTATAATCCCCATCGATAATATGCGGGGTACGGTTTTCCAGCATCCAGCTGGTACCGGCACATTTCTGGATAACTTGCAGAAAGGTTTTTGCCTCCAGCCCCTGTTTCATCCCAAAGGCAAGGGCTTCTGCCATCGTGGCGATATGCACACCAGCCAGCAGCTGATTAACCGATTTCATCAACGACCCCTGACCGGCTTCATCGCCCAATTCAAAGACAGTCTCGGCCAGCGCATCCAGGCACACACGGCTTTTGTCAAAGGCTTGCACACTGCCAGAGGCCATAATGCTCAGCGCCCCTTCCCCGGCCTTTATCGCGCCGCCGGAAATAGGCGCATCCAGATAATCTATACCGCTATTTTCACAACGCGCAGCTGCAAGGCGCGCATCTTCAGGAGATACAGTTACACAATTCATCACCGTCGCACCCGGCGTCATCTGCCGAACAATCCCCTGATCGCCAAATAGTATATCTGCGGCCTGGCGGGCATTTAGCACCACAATTATCGCCACATCAATTTCGGCTGCAATATCGGCAAAGAGCCGGCTATTCCCGCTTTCTTTTGCAAAATTTTCGGTTACCTCGGCGCGGATATCATAGCCCCAGACAGTATGGCCAGCCCGCAATAATGAACGTGCCATGCCAATACCCATTGACCCCAAACCAAATAGCGCCACCTTTTTTGCAGACATTTTATCAAACCCCTATCCATTGCTTATAGCGTGTATAGCACGGCTTCGTGAAAAGCGTAATTGAGATTAAAAAAACAACCCCCAAAAAAAACAAAGAAAAACCCCCGAAAAGAAAATTTCGGGGGCTTTATATTTAAATGGCAGGAGTGGAGGGGCTCGAACCCCCAGCCCCCGGTTTTGGAGACCGGTGCTCTACCAATTGAGCTACACTCCTATCTAATCGTTACTCAACGATAGATGCAACAACCCCTGCACCTACAGTACGGCCACCTTCACGGATAGCAAAGCGCAGACCTTCATCCATCGCAATCGGGGCGATCAGGGTTACGGTCATCGCAATATTATCGCCTGGCATCACCATCTCTGTACCTTCTGGCAGTTCAACTGAACCAGTCACATCGGTG